>JAATGG010000248.1 GCA_015654835.1 Terriglobales bacterium | reverse complement strand
CAATGGCCCGCGCCGCGGGCCGTTCCCACTCCGACCCGCAGCAGGAGACGGGTTTCCTCAACCGCAAGCTCGTGCTCCACGGCGTGACCTATCGGTTTCAGGTCTACCTGCCCGAGGACTGGCGTCGCGACGACCACAAACAATGGCCCGTCGTCCTGTTCCTTCACGGACGCGGCGAGCGCGGCTCCGAAGGCATGTGGCAGACCCAGATCGGCCTGCCCCTGGCGGTGCGCGACCATCCCGAACGCTGGCCCGTCGTCATTGTCATGCCGCAATGTCCCTTCGGCCACTATTGGACCGATCCCGAGATGCAGGCTATGGCAATGGAAGCGCTGAACCGGGAAATCGCCGAGTTCAATACCGATCCCACCCGCACCTACCTGACTGGACTCTCTTTGGGCGGCTACGGCGGCTGGGAACTGGCCCGCGCCTATCCTCGCCGCTGGGCAGCCATCGCCTTTGCCGCCACCGGCATCTTTTGGAGCTACGCCCCCGAGCGCTGGCAGGAGTCTTCCATCCTTCCCGGCGAATATGCCCGCGCGCTGGGCCGCACCCCCATCTGGATGTTTCACGGCACCGAAGACAATGTCGTCCCGCCCCGCGAGAGCGAGCTCATGTTCGACGCCCTCAAGGCCAACGGCGGACGCGTGCGCCTCTGGATGTACCAGGGGCTCCATCACGATTCCTGGGCCCGCGCCTACAACGAGCCGGAACTGCCTCGCTGGCTGTTGTCGCATCGGCTCCGTCCCTCCGGCACGCCCGAGCCCCCGCCCTTCTCCGAACGGCTCCTCGTTCCGCTGCATCCACCCGCCATCAAGCTGTCTCCCTCGGTGCTCGACAGCCTCTCCGGCGACTATCGCGACTCAGTCGGACGTCTCGCCGCCACCCTTTACCACCAGGGCGATGTCCTCTATGAAAAAGATCCCCATGGCGAAGTGACCGAGGTGGAAGCAGAGTCGCCATCGACTTTCTTCTACCCCAACGGCAGCAGCGTCACCCGCCTCAATGTCGAGCGCGACACGCAGGGCCGCGTCGTCGCGTTGCTCTTCCATGACGACCGCCACGAAGAGCGTTGGGAGCACAAGCGCCCCATGATCGTGCCCGTCCCCCCCCCGTCCACGGAGAAAGCCCGTCGATAGCATGCAATCGTGGAACTCGTCCCACTCTGTTTGCGTAAGGATTTGCAACATCGCAGGAGGCGGCACATGTATTGCAGTGGATGTGGTCAGGTTCTAGCCCCGGGGCAGCCTCTCTGCCCCCATTGCGGCCGTCCCGCCGCCGCGCCGGTTCCTTCCGTGCCCGGCCTGCAGTTCCAATTGGAAGGCTACTCCAGCAAAATCAAGGCGCTCAGCATCCTCTGGTTCATCTATGCGGGATTTTCCCTGCTGTTTGGCATTCTCGGCGTCGCCTTTGCCAACGCATTTTTCTCCGGCCGCCTCGGCTCCTGGGGACACGGACCCTGGGCACATGGGCCTTGGATGCAAGGCCCCGGCGGCCCTCCCCTCTGGCTAGGCCCCACCCTCCTCCACTTCGCGTGGATCTGGCTCATCGCCCGCTCCGGACTCGCCATAGCCGCCGCCTGGGGTCTGCTCGAACGCGCTCCGTGGGGACGCATCGTCGCCGTCGTGGCTGCAATCTTTGCCCTTCTCAAATTCCCCTTCGGCACCGCCCTGGGCATCTGGACACTGATTTTGCTGCTGGGCTACCGCAACACCACCCTCTACAACCAGCTATAGAGGCCCACACAGCGCCCGTCCACGATCTCCGCTCCCTCTCTCTTACCGGCCCTTTCGTCTTCTTCCTACCGAAAGGGCTGAAAAACTCACTTTCCCCACGCCATCCTCTGTTCCCAGCACCTGCTGACTGGTCCCTGCCAACTGCCCCCTGTCGGCTGTTCCCTGTCCCTGTTCTCTGGTGGAATTACAATCAACCCATGAGTTTTCCTGAAACACGTATGCGCCGTCTTCGCCGCAGCGAGTCCATGCGTGCCCTGGTCCGCGAGACCACGCTCGACCCCGGCGACCTGATTTATCCGCTGTTTATCTGCCCCGGCAAGAGCATCCGCCATGAGATCGGCTCCATGCCCGGCGTCTTCAATCTCTCTGTCGATGAAGTCGTCCGCGAAGCCGAAGAAGCTGCCAGCCTCGGCCTCGGCGGCCTGCTGCTATTCGGCCTCCCTGAGACGAAAGACGAGCAGGGCACCGGCGCCTGGGATGACAACGGCATCGTGCAGCAGGGCCTGATCGCTCTCAAGCAATCCGCTGCCGCCAAAAAGCTGGTGCTCATCGCCGACGTCTGTCTCTGCGAATACACCAGCCACGGCCATTGCGGACTCATTGTCGAAGGCCGCAACGGCTGGGACGTCGACAACGATCCGTCGCTCGAACTGCTAGGCCGCACCGCTGCCAGCCTGGCCCGCGCCGGCGCCGACGTCATCGCTCCCAGCGACATGATGGATGGCCGCGTCGCCGCCATCCGCCGTGCTCTCGACGCCAGCGGCAGCGCCGAGGTCCCCATCCTCAGCTACGCCTCCAAGTTCGCGTCAGCTTTCTATGGGCCCTTCCGCGAAGCCGCCGACTCGGCCCCTCAGTTCGGCGACCGCAAGACCTATCAGATGGATGGAGCGAATATCCGCGAAGCAATGCGCGAAATCGATCTCGACATCGCCGAAGGCGCCGACATGATTCTCATGAAGCCTGCCATGCCCTATCTCGATGTCGTGCGCGCTGCCCGCGAGCGCGTGGATGTGCCCATCGGTGCTTACCAGGTTTCCGGCGAGTATTCCATGCTCCAGGCTGCCTTTGAAAAGGGCTGGCTCGACCGTGATCGTACCATTCTGGAGTCGCTGCTCGGCATGCGTCGTGCCGGAGCCGGTTTTATCGTCACTTACTTCGCCAAAGACGCCGCCAGGCTCCTGTAGGGTTCGGCGATAGCTCATCGCATGGCCACCCTTTCGCCTTGTTTCCGGCGAAAGGGTGACCATAAGTCTCGGTCGTCCTGCCACGAACCGACCGTAGGTCCTTCATCTCACCGGAGGACAACGCAGCAGCCCGCGTTTCCTTTCACTGGCCGTACCCCAAGCCCGCACCAACATCCTGCTCACTTCGGAACTGTTCGCTATGCCCGCGCGTAAGTTGCCAATGCCGTTCTGCTGGGAATCGTCAGCATGGAGCCATTAAAGGCGACCAGGTGGCGAGTCTTGAAGGCACTCAGCGTGCGTGTCACCGTCTCCCGCGAAGCGCCGATGAATTCGCCGATTTCTTCATGCGTCAGAGAGAAGCGAAACCTGGTTCCACCGTCCGTCGTCTGGCCGCTTTCGCTCCAATCCAGCAACAGGCGCGCTAACTTCTCCGGAGCGGTCGAAGAGAGACCTACCGTGCGTAACTGCTCGCAGGCCTGGCTCACATTGCGGCTAAGTTCTTCGGTCAAGGTCTGGTAAACCTCCGGGTGGCGCATCAAAAACTTGAGAAAGTCCTGGCGGCTGATGGGAGCGATCTTCGACGGATAGAGCGTCTCCGCGGTCATCTCATAGGGACTGCCGGAGAGAGCCGAGGCCAGGCCTAATATTTCGCCTTTCTTGGCGATGCGCAGGCTCAGGCGGCGGCCGTCGCTTGAGTTGATCGAGAGCTTGACTTCTCCCTCGACCACAACAAACACGCCCCGGGGCGGCTCTTTCTCACTGAACAGCATGACGTTGGCCGGATAATGCGACGGATACTCCATGGACGTCAGATCGTGCAGCGCCTCAGGCGTCAATTTATTAAAGAATGCGCCACCCGGTGCTGCGTGGCTTCTGCAAGGGTTCACTGTCTCAGGAATGGTCTGCATTGTCGGTCTCCTCGTTCCTACGAGTTGCGTTAGCCCGTATTTCCTCGGCAAGATACTGAGTTAACGGAGTGCTGGTTACAAGCTCGGGATGAGTCTGTGCATAGATATTCCTCAGCACCTGCTTGCCCCCTGCATCCGCATAAGTCACATTGCGTAAGTCGAGCGATAACTTTCTCGTCGCCAGGCGGGGAGCCGTTTCCGCCCAGACACGGTTTAGTTCGGCCACCCACGGGCCGGCAACTCGCCCCTCCAGTGTGATCTCAATCGGCTCTCTGTCTTCGTGAATCGTGATTCGTAGCGTATGCTGGCCCGCCTTAGGCTCGCGATGACATAAAGCACGGCGCGTGCCAAACCGGCCAGCAGACACGGCGACTTGTTGCGCAGATTGAAAGGAGAGGAGTTAGAACAAAGTGCAGAAAAAGCAATTGGTGATGACGAAAAGCTAAGTGACGAAGTGACGATGACGAAATGCCGTCACGTGACTACATATAGTCACTTCGCTCGATGCCCAACTTCTTCAATTTCGAATTCAACGTGGTGCGTTTCAGGCCCAAACGCGCCGCGGCTCCGTCTGAACCGCCGATCTGGCCCTTGGCTTCACGGAGCACGCGAAGAATGTGTTCGCGCTCCGCGGCCTGCAGTGTGGGACTATCGGAAGAATCCTCCTGCTCGTCTTCTTCGATCTCCAGTTCTGCCAGAGGAACATACAGCACGGAGCCGCGAGTCAGAATGACGGCACGCTCCAAAAAGTTTTCAAGCTCGCGGATGTTGCCGGGCCATTTCCAGCGGGTGAGCGCTTCCATGGTCTCATCGGGAATCGTTTCGATAGCCTTGCCCATCCGCCGGCTGTGCGCGGTGACAAAGTGGCGCACGAGCACCGGAATATCGCTAACTCGTTCCCGCAAGGGCGGCGAGAAGATGGGGAAAACCTTGAGGCGGTAAAAAAGGTCGCT
>JAATGG010000175.1 GCA_015654835.1 Terriglobales bacterium | reverse complement strand
TCGGCACTCCCCTGCACCAGTTTTCCGCCCAGCACGTCGATCAATTCACCCAGCGTCATTGTGTCTCCTGTTCATGCGGAAAAGGCTCATGCGGAAAACCAGCGCTGCAGCCTCGCGCCTCGACTCTCGAAGCAGCCGGAATCAATACACCCGCGGCTCGCCCGGCGGACGCGTCTTCCACCGCCGATGAATCCACAACCACTGGTCGGGATAGCGTCGAATCCAAGCCTCTAGCACATCGTTGCATTGCTGCGTAGCCGCCAGAATGTCGGCCTCCGCATCGCCGCTGCGCTGCAACACCAGCTCTGGACCAAAATGCAGAACGTATTGCCGCTCGGCCTGCTCCCACAGCAGAAAACCGGGCAGCACGGCGGCGCCGGTCTTGAGCGCGACCCGCGCCAATCCCGAAGCGGTGCAAGCCTGCCGGCCAAAAAAGCGTACGAACTCGCCCTGCGGCGGCGTCATGTTGGTGTCCATCAATATGCCCACCGTTTTACCGGCACGCATGGCAGTCAACAAACCGCGGGCAAAATCGTCTTTGTGCAGCACCTGGTTGCCATGCAGGCAGCGGATGCCGTTGACGAACTCATCGAGCATCCGGTTATCGAGCCGCCGGATGACCATGCCCATCGGGTGCCCCATCAGCGAGTGATAAAAACTGGAAAGTTCCCACGCGCCCAGGTGGCCGGTAAGCACCAGCACGCCTTTGCCGCGCGCTCCAGCGGCCAAATAATGCTCCCGCCCCTCGGTACGAATCCAGCCCTGCGTATTCCGCACCGTGTAGCGAGGCATCCGGCAGAACTCCACCAGTTGCCAACCGAGATTACGGTAGAGGTGGCGCAGAATGCGCGTTCGCTCGCGCGAGCTGAGGCCGGGCAGCGCCAGGGCCAGATTGCACTCCCCCACGCGGCGCAGTCTGCCCAACGCCAGGTAGACGCCCCATGTGAGCGCACGCACCAGCAGACGCGCCAACGCGCGCGGCATACGCCCCAGGCCGAGGGCCACGGCCAGCACCAGCCAATATTCGAGTCTCTTACTCATCTTCGAAGGCAAAGGACAAGTGTAATTGGTGGCGCCTCATTCCCCACGCAGCGAACCCAACGCAACGAATCCGGCACAGCGAAAAAAGGGCAGCCCGTCGCCGGACCGCCCCCTCCTGTTTCCGATTGCCCGTCCTGTTCTACTGATGTTTGGATTCGACAAAGTAGTGGGCCATGGCGCGGACAAACGGCACAGCGCTCGGCGGAACCTCTACGTTGCCTTTCAAAATCGACTCGAAGCTATGCGGCTGGCCGAAAAACAACTCGGTATCTTCCTTGTTCTGGCTCACGCTGGTGCCATCCAGGTCGATGCCGGCAAAGAGTCCCTTGCTGCGCGAATAGGTGAGCAGTTCAGAGCTCATCTTCCAGTCGGTCGAGGCCTGGGTATTGCGGCCCACCGGTCCGGCCGAAGCCGCGGCATCCCCGCCAATCTTGAACTTGCTCTTCAGCAGATCCTGAAGTCCATGCTCGTTGACCGCCACCAGCACCAGGTCGGTGGACTGGCCGCCGATCTGGAAGCCCCACGATCCGCCGGCCATGCGGATGAATACTGGTGCGCTCCAGCCATGGCCGGTCCGGCAAGTGACCACTCCCTGGCCATATTGCGCGCCAAAAACAAAGGCTCCCTTGATCAAGCCCGGCACCACTGCCACGCAGGTTGCCTGCTCCAGAATATTCAGCGGAATGCTGTTGTCCTGGGCGGCCATGACCTGATCAAGAACCACCTTCGCCGAGTCGATGCGTGCCTGCAAATCTTCTCTGGATGAAGCGGCAAAGGCTGGGAATGCAAACATGAGCATTCCAAACAGACAAACGGAAGCAATAGTTTTCTTCATACGGGTGGGTCCTTTCGGTCTGCGCCTTCAGCCGGAGCAGATTGTTGGTTCGCAAAGGGAGTTCAGCTACCGCGCCGCAGGCTCTTGATTGGCAGCAGTCGGCGCAGCGTCTGAATTTTCAAGAGGGACCTTCGCCCTATTCAGCCCTATCCCATCAGGTGCCGAAGGCGTCCCCCGAACAGCCTACCGCAACTCGGCCTGAGCCCGCATCCATCTTCCTCGGCCACGCCGGCACTCTCGCAGTGAGTTCCAGACGACAATGCTTGCAATTTTTCGCGGAGAAGAAACGGAAAGGTCGAACATCGCGATCACCTATTGCAATCTGTGGGTTGGATGCTCAGATCGCTCACAAGGTGGGCTGAAGGAGTAAACAAGCAAAATTTGGGAGGGAGAAGAAGCCGTTCGGGCTCCGTGCTCGAAGCTCGAAACATCCGCGGGTAAGATCTGCGTACGAAAAAAGAGGAGTTCCCAGGCGTCATGCGAAACATGCCGCCGGAGAACTCCTTTCCCCAGATCTGCGTTGTTTCTGTAAACCATTGTGTGGAAAACAGACATCTTCCACAACAGTACGGAAGGAGTAGGGATTTTAGTAACACGCGTAAGTACCAGGAGAGTAATACAAAAACCGCAAAATCCCAGCAAACCGCGCATTCCTTCAGAATTGCCGGGGGCGGGACGTACTCGAAGATTTTCTCTTCCGGAAAAAACCGCCCCTTGCCGAGCCCGGGACAGCCCTAGGAATCCTGTTTCGGAGCGGATGGAAGAACCAGTGAACGATTTAAGGCTTGAATCGAAAGTTCGATGCGGTTGTCCGAACCGGTCTTGCGCATCAAACGGCCCACATGGGCCTTCACCGTGCGTTCCTCGATTCCTAGCTGGTGGGCGATTTCCCGGTTGGAACGCGCCAGCAGAATCAATTCGAGCACCTGCCGCTCGCGGATGGTCAAATGGGGAGATCCGCCGGTCGAATTCGATTCCGGAACCGAAAGAAGACGGTCGATCAGCTTTGAGAGCAGCCGCCGGGGCGCCCAAATGGAGCCGCTTGTAACCACATCGATGGCCTGCCGCACCGTAGCCGGCCCGGCCGTTGAATCCAGGTAGGCACGCGCTCCGGAGATGATCGACTCCATGATCAGCTCGTCGTTGCCGTCCGGGCCAATCACGATCTGCCGGATGTCGGGCCGCGCCCGGCGTATGGCGTCGAGTGTGGCCAGCCCGCCGGACGATGCATTCAGATCGACAACCAGATACTCCAGGGTGGTGCCGGTCAACAACTCTTCGATGCTTCCGATGACGGGAAGCAGCGGTGCTTCCCCATTCCTGGGACCCTCTTCAAAAACGCTGGTAAGACCCGCCAGCCGGATAGGTTCGTCAGCCAACAAGCCGACGCGAATCGGTTGAGTATTGTGAATCTGGCCCATGTACCACTCCTGGTTCCCGGGACAAAAAGGTTTACGACAAAGACATCACACAGACAAAAGCCTCTCGGGATTGCCCGAAGAAGCTTTCCTGAAACCGGATCATCCGTGCCTGCGCCGTTCTCCTATAGCTTGGGAAGCACGATCCCTTGTTGTTTCTGGTATTTTCCTTTGCGATCAGCATAACTGATCTCACAGGGATCGTCCGAACGGAAAAACAAAATCTGGCAAAGACCTTCGTTGGCGTAGATCTTGGCCGGCAACGGGGTGGTATTTGAAATCTCCAGCGTCACAAACCCTTCCCACTCGGGCTCGAACGGCGTCACATTCACGATGATTCCGCACCGGGCATAAGTCGATTTCCCCACACAAATGGTGAGAACATCCCGCGGAATGCGGAAATACTCGACCGACCGGGCCAGCGCAAAGGAATTGGGCGGCACGATGACCGATTCGGCCTGCACCGACACAAAAGAACGCTCGTCGAAGGCTTTGGGATCAATGATCGCGCTGTTTACATTGGTAAATATCTTGAATTCGTCTGACACCCTGAGGTCGTAACCATAGGACGAAAGTCCATAGGAAATAACATCGTCGTGCACCTGCTTTTCGCTAAACGGCTCAATCATCTTGTGATTGATGGCCTGTTCCCGTATCCAACGGTCACTCTGAATCGACATGCCTCTCCTGTTCCGGGCCGCCTGCGGCATCCGGCTGAATCTGCTGGGGACTGGCCAGCTTGCAATGTTTCATCTTACGAAAGGACCCGGCGATTGACAACGGAGCGTCGGCAAATCTTCCCGTCCCGCTTCCCAATACCCTCAAGACACAAGGATCTGTGCTTTTTCTGTATGAAAATTGGCCTTCGCTCTTCCCAGTGTTCCACATCCGGCGCAAAACCTGTAGCATCAATTCGGTAAGGCGTAGTACAGTCATTACCAAGGCGCGCCAGCGAGGTTACCCCTTTGATTAAACAGGACATCGTCCATCATGTAATTGAGCGTACGGGATTGCCGCGCACCAAGGCCGAAGCGGCGGTGGATACCGTTTTTGAAGGGCTCAAACAGGCCCTCACAGCCGGGGAACGCATTGAACTGCGCGGATTCGGCGTATTCAGCGTCCGGGCCCGCAAAACCGGAATCGGCCGCAATCCCCGCACCGGCACCGAGGTCAGCATCACCCCAGGCAAAGCCGTGCGCTTCAAGCCGGGCAAAGAACTGCATTCGCTCGAAGCGGATGCTGGAACTGCCTCCAAAAGCTAGTGTTGCCGACACCGTGAGGACAGAGGCGGCCGACCGGCGATCTGTGTGTGCTGCCCGGCCGACTCTGTCCCACAAATCAGGCCCACGGATCGTGCCAGCGACTCTGCCCCGGCCGCCAAACAGCCCGGCCGCTTATCTTTTCGGCGCAATCCGGTATCCTATCCTTGTCGCTGCCGTCTCGTCGTAGCCGTCTTGTCGTATCTCGGATAGACCAAAGGCAAGTCAATCAGGTACCCCCCTCCCCCCCCCTCACTTCGCATAATGTTCGCTTAAAAAACGGGAAGGATTGCCGATCTTTCTTGCTTCGGCCAGCCAGCCTTACATGAGGCGCTGTGCGTCCACGTCCACAATCAGGTTCCTGCGCGGAACTCCCGCCGCATCGGCATGAGCCAGCATCTCGCGCAGGGCCGTGTTCAACACCCCACGCGCATTGGCTTTCAAGATCAAGTGGAAGCGATAGATGCCCTTGATACGGGCGATGGGGGCGGTGCATGGACCCAACAGGCGCACGCCTTCCGGAGCGGTCTTCTGGAACCACTTGCCGAGGATTGCCGCCCAGCCCGTGGCTTCTTCCAGCTTGGCCGACTGCACCAGCACGTTGGCCAGCACGCCAAAGGGCGGGTAGTGCATCCACCGGCGGTACTTCAGCTCACGCTCCACAAAGCTCGTGTAGTCGTGCGTACTGGCAGCCACGATGGCGTAGTGGTCGGGATGATACGTCTGCACCACCACGCGGCCCGGCAGTTCTCCGCGCCCAGCCCTGCCGGAGACCTGGGTCATCAGTTGGAAGACCCGTTCGGCAGCCCGAAAGTCCGGCATGGAGAGCGAGTGGTCGCAACCCACCACCCCCACCAGCGTGATGCCGTGAATATCGTGCCCCTTCGCAATCATCTGGGTGCCCACCAACAAATTGATCTCGCCGGAGTGGAGCCGGGCCAGCAGGCGTTCCAGATCGTAACGGCCGCGCACCGTATCGCGGTCCATGCGGCCGATGCGGGCGCCGGGAAAGATCTCGGCCAGCCGCTCTTCTCCCTGTTCGGAACCGGCGCCTAGATAGTAGAGATGCTCGCTGTCGCACTTGGGGCAGCGGGCAGGCACGGTGCGCCGGTAGCCGCAGTAGTGGCACTCCAGCCTCTGGCCTTCGCGGGCCATGCCGGCATCTTCGGCAGGCGGCTTGTGGTGGGTGAGCGCGATGGCGCAGTTCTGGCACTCCAGCTTTTCACCGCAGGCCCGGCACATCACGGCAAACGAGTAGCCCCGGCGGTTGAGCAGAATCAGCGCCTGCTCGCCGCGATCGAGCGCGGCCTGGGTCTGCTCGATCAAGGCGCGGGAAAAAAGGTGCTCCTTGCCCGTCTCCTGAAACTCGGTGCGCATGTCGACGAGTTCCACCTCGGGCAGTGGGCGGTGGTTCACGCGATCCCGCATTTCAATGCGCGCATACCTGCCTTGCGCAGAGTTTTGCCAGCTTTCGAGCGAGGGCGTTGCCGAGCCAAGCACTACCACCGCTCCAGCCAGCTTGGCACGCATCACGGCTACATCGCGGGCGTTATAGCGCGGCGTCTCTTCCTGCTTGTAGCTCTGGTCATGCTCCTCATCCACGAGAATGAGACCCAGGTTCGGCACAGGAGCAAAGACGGCTGAGCGGGTGCCGACAACGATGGGTGCTTCGCCGCGGCGGATGCGTCGCCACTGCTCGCTGCGCTCGTCCGGAGTGAGGGCGGAGTGCAGCAGAGCCACCTTGGCTCCAAAGGCCACATCCAGCAGTCCCGCAGTCTGCGGCGTCAGGCCGATCTCGGGCACCAGCAGGATCGAAGACAGCCCCTGATCCAGGGCGCGTTGCATGGCCGCAAGATAGACGGCCGTCTTTCCCGAGCCCGTCACGCCATGCAGCAGGAAGGGCTTGAAGCCCCCCAGAGCTGTCGCGATCGACGCCAGGGCCTCAGTCTGTGGCTCGTTGAGCCTGAAGGGCCCTGAGGCGGCTTCCAGCCCCCCCAGACGGAACGCAGCAGCCCGTTCCTCGATGCGCACCAGTCCACGCCGCACCAGCGTTTGCAAGGTGGACGAGGAGAGGTCTTTGCGTCGCAACTCGGCCAACGGCAGTTCGCCCCCGCCTGCCGCTAATTCTGCCAGAATCGTCTGCTGCTTCTCGGTAAGGGAAGGCAGCCGGGCCTCGGGAACCAATACGGCGAAACGCTCGGTCCGACGCGCGTCGCGCTCTGCGGCTGCGGTTTCCCGGGCAATCCATTTCTTGCGCACCAGAGAGGCAAGCACCGGCAGTGTAGCCGTAGTCGCCGTGCGCAGCGTCGATACCTTGACGGGCTCGCCCGCAACCAAGCGCGTCAGGACGCGATGCTCCAGATCCTGCGCTTCCGCTGAAAGCTTCGGACGCCGCCCGCTGCGCACCTTGCCCGAATCGCCATCCAGACTGCCCGCCAATACATCCCGGCCCAGATCGGTAATCCGGTAGTAGACGGTGCGGCGAACCTCGGCCATCAGCGGCAACATGCCCCGCAACACCTCGCCCACCGGGGCCAGATAATATTGCGCCATCCATTCGGCCAGGATCAGAAGGTGTTCGCTCAGCAACGGCCCCTCCTCCTGATCCTGGTCAAGCACGGTTTCCACGTAGCGGGCCTCAAAATCCGTGGGCGCCTCGACGCTGAGAGCCATGACCACGCCAATCAGCTTTTCATTCCGAAAAGGGACGATGACCCGGGCACCGCGCATGGGATGCTGGCTCTCCTGGACCGCGTAGGTAAACGTTCGGTCGAGCGGCACAGGGAGGGCGACTTCGCAATAGGAGGGCATGAATAGGCGACCTTCCCAGTTTATCCTCCGGTGCTAGTCAGCAAATGATTACTGCCGCCAGGCTCGCTGAGCAGCTTTCTATTTGCTCTTGCAACCGGCCTCGTTTTGCAGAAGATTTTCGCGCTGCTGTGGTAGCAGAAAGATCCGCATCCAACAAGCGGCAGACGGCAACGCACGCCCACAGGCCGGTCGTCTAGAATTCATTGCTGATGAATACGAAATCCTCTACCCCAGATTCCCAAATGCCCAAAACACCCAAAGCCCCTGCGGCCAACAAGACTGACACGCCCGGACCGATCACTCTGGCTATCGACATCGGCGGATCGGGATTGAAAGCCATGCTGCTCGACCCCGCCGGCAAACCGGTGAGCGAGCGGCAGCGTGTCGACACTCCCGCCGTTCCCACGCCGCACATGGTGCTGGCCGGGCTGGACAAACTGCGCGTCCAGTTAGGCGATTTCGACCGTATTTCCGCCGGATTTCCCGGCGTCGTCAAGCGAGGAACTGTCTACACCGCCGTCAATCTGCATCCCGCTTGGAATGGCTTCGCCCTGCAACAGGAACTCGAAAAGCTCTGGAAGAAGCCGGCACGCGTCGCCAACGATGCCGCGGTGCAGGGCTATGGCGCGATCAAGGGCGACGGAGTGGAACTGACGCTCACGCTGGGCACCGGCATGGGCTCGTCGCTGTTCACCGAGGGCCGTCTGTGTCCGGGACTGGAATTGGGGCATCATCCGTGGCGCAAAGAAAAGACTTATGAGGACTATCTGGGCCGCAAGGGCTTGGACAAATACGGCAAAAAGCGTTGGAACGAGCTACTGCAAGAAGCGATTGAGCAGACCGCCTCTACCTTCAACTGGGATCACCTTTACCTGGGCGGAGGCAATGCGAAGAAAATTGGATTCGATCTGGCACAAAACATCCACATCGTTTCGAACGAAGCCGGGCTGCTGGGCGGGGTGGCGCTCTGGAAAGAGCAGGCATAGCGCCTTCTTGCGTTCAGAAAAACTGTTTCGAAGGTCTGACATGAAAGCTTCGCTACCCCCGCGCCGGCGGCTTGAGGCCCAGTTCACGCATGGCGATCTGGAGGTCGGCCCATGCCTCTTTTTTCTGGCGCGGATCGCGGAGCAGGTACGCGGGATGATAAGTAACGATGAGCTTGGATCCACGGAAGGAATGCAAGCGGCCTCTCAGCCCCGCAAGAGGCTGGCGCTGGCCTAAAAGGTAAGTAGCCGCCGTGGCCCCCAGCGCAACCAGCACGTCGGGCTGCACCACTTCGATCTGTCGGAAGAGGAACGGCGAACAGGTGTGGGCTTCGTTGGGCTCCGGCGTGCGATTGCCCGGCGGACGGCACTTGACCACATTTGCGATGTAGACCTCTTCGCGCTTGAGCCCCATGGCCGCAATCATGTTGTTGAGCAGTTGGCCGGCGCGGCCCACAAAAGGAAGCCCCTGTTTGTCCTCATCGGCTCCGGGCCCCTCGCCGACAAACATGAGGCGCGCCGCTGCGTCCCCATCGCCAAAGACGATTTTGTGGCGGCCGGTGTGCAAAGCGCAGCGGGTACAGTCACCGATCTCCTCCTGGATGATGCGCAGAGCGGCGGCACGCCCGGCTGGCGGAACGGCATCCAAAGCTTGAGGAAAGGCTGGCGGGGCAGGAATCACGGCCCGCGCGGGCAGAGTCTCTTCTGCCGAAACATCTTCCGTCAGAGCCAGAGGCGCAAAGGGCAGGTTCGGAACCGCACTTTCTGCGATCTCGGCTTTCGCGACCTCGCTTTTCGGCTGAAAGATGGGTTCGGGAACCGGAGGCAATGCGGGCGCAACGGGGACAGGCTCCGCAATCGCTGCCGCGGCAGACTGAGCCGCTGCGAGCTTCTCCAGAAGAGCAGCATCCACAGGACGGCGGTAGAAGTCGGTCAAGCCCAGGTCACGATAGAAGCGGACACGGGCGAGCAGAGCTTCACGGGTTTCAGGATCGAACCGGGATGCCACGTTGCCCTACTCCACGATCAATTGGCGACGCGCTTCGGCAGGCGGCGCAGACTGGCTCAGCACCTGGCGTTGCGAAGAGTGCTCGTCGAGTTCCACGACCATCGTACGAGGGCGGCGCAGGGTGAGGATCTCGTCCAGAATGCGGTCGGCGAGTTTGCGCTTGGGCATTTCGGGCAGATCGATGGAGGTAGTGGTCGTCAGAAAAGTGGCAGCATTGAGGTCGGTGTCAAGACCGGTGCGGTCCCCCGACACATCGTTGACCACGATAGCGTCGGCGCCCTTGCGCAACAGCTTGGCACGGCCGTTCTCCATGCGATTTTCAGTCTCGGCAGCGAAACCGACAATCAACTGGCCGGGACGCCTGCGGCGCACGACTTCGGCCAGAATGTCTTCGGTCGGGGCGAGTTCCAACATGAGCGGACCGGTACGCTTGAGCTTTTGCTCGGAGACGACAACGGGGCGGTAATCGGCCACGGCTGCAGCTTTGATGACCAATGTCGCCTCAGTCATGCGGGTCAGCACGGCCTCGCGCATCTGGTCGGCGGTGACCACTCTTATCACCTCGCAATGAGTTGGAGGATGCAATGCAGAGGGTCCGCTGACGAGGATCACTTTAGCGCCGCGGCTCTGCGCGGCCTCAGCGAGGGCATAGCCCATTTTGCCGCTGGAGCGGTTGCCGAGAAAGCGGACGGGGTCGAGCGCCTCGCGCGTGCCGCCGGCGGTCACCAACACGGTTTCGCCGGCCAGATCATGGCGGCTTCCGATGGAAGCCAATACCGCCTCGGCAATGGTCTCGGGCTCAGCCATGCGGCCCACGCCGACCATGCCGCAGGCCAAAGCGCCGTTGCCCGGCTCGACCACACGCACGCCGCGTTCGCGCAGAATCTCAAGATTGGCCTGAGTCGCCGGGTGTTCCCACATGTTCACGTTCATCGCGGGAGCGACCAGGACGGGCGCCGTGGTGGCCAGATACATGGTGGTCAAAAAGTCGTCGGCAATGCCGTGAGCGAACTTGGCCAGGATGTTGGCAGTGGCCGGCGCGATCACGAGCGCCTCGGCCCACTGGGCCTCGGAAATATGTTCGATGGAGGAGTCGTACGCGCCTTCGCTGCTGCCCGACTCGTCCCAAAGACCGGTGATGACCTTGTGGCCGGTGAGCGATGCAAAGGTGAGCGGCTGCACGAACCGGCAGGCCGCCTCGGTCATCACGACGTGGACTTCAAGCGCTTGGCGTTGCAGGGCGCGCACCAGTTCGGCCGCCTTGTACGCGGCGATTCCGCCGGAGACTCCCACGGTTACCTTCATGGCTCGATTGTAGTCCGTTTTCGGTTGTGGAACACGGGGCAGAATTCAAGGCCGTCCGAGAGGCGAGGGAGGATGAGACAACCGCGGCTTTCCATCCTTCCGCCGGAAAAAAGCGAAAGGATGGAGATGAAAAAGATTTTAGGAATAGCTCGGCACCAGCAGTTCCGACCTGCCGGCTAGCTGGCGAGGATCGGAATCGCGGGACCTTCGACCAGGGGCTTGTGTACCGGCAGGTCAGTCTTGACGTAGGCGATTTTGCCGGCCGCCACTTCTTCCTGGGCGATGCGGCAGGCCTTGTTGGACTGGCTGTGGATCAGGGCGTGGGAGCCGCCCTGCAACTGGCGGGCGCGTCGTGCGGCCACCAAAACCTTGCGGTAGTTCGAATCGAACGTGGTCTCAATCGTCATCGGAATCCTCCTCAAAGTTCAGTTGCTGCTGGCCGGAGGGATTGAGAATGCCAAACGCCTCCAGGACAGGCTTCAGCCGTTCCTGCGAATTGGGCTGGCGGCAGGCCGCGGCGACCTCCAACACCCTTCGAGAACGATAAGCGATCGGTTCGCTATTGCGATAGTAGCGTTCGGCAAGGACAATCGCCTCCAATTGCGCTACCGCCCGGTCGAGGATGTCGTTGACCAAAATATAGCCGTAGTCGCGATAATTCTCAATCTCCTTGCTGGCTTCGCTCAGGCGGCGGTAAAGTTCCGACTCATTGACCTGCCCCTCGGCGCGGCTGCGATTGCGCAACCGGGTACGCAAAACCTTGGGGTTAGGCGGCATGACGAAGATGCTGACGGCCTCGGGCATGGCGGCGCGAACTTTGGCGGCACCTTGCACATCGATGTCGAGCAGCAGGTCATGGCCGATCTTGCGCGCTTCTTCGAGCGAGTGCCGGGCGGTGCCATAGTAGTTGCCGAACACCTCGGCGTGCTCAAGAAACATGCCGGCATCGCGCATGCGCTCAAACTCCTCGCGGTTGGTGAAATAGTATTCGCGACCGTGCTCCTCGGAGCCTCGGGGCGCACGGGTCGTCCACGAAATCGAGAAATCAACGCCGCTGACCTGTTTGCGCAACTCGCTCACCAGCGTGCTTTTGCCGGATCCCGAGGGCGCGGAAATGATAAAAAGAATTCCTGCCACTTTTCGTATCGTCCTCTTGGCGATTTTGTTTTTTCTACTATTCCACGTTTTGTATCTGTTCGCGTGTTTTTTCGATCTCCGCCTTCATGGCCAGACCCAGTTCGGTGATGCGAGTGCCTTTGCCACCCAGGCCCCCAGTCTTCGAGAGCAGCGTATTGGCTTCGCGATTCATCTCCTGCAATAGAAAATCCAACTTTTTGCCAGCCTCTCCGCCGGCCGCCAGCAACTCGCGAAAATGACCGATATGAGTGGTCATGCGGCTGAGTTCTTCCGAAATGTCGCTGCGATCCACCAATACGGCGACTTCCTCAAGCAGGCGCTGACGGTTGAACTCGGGGCCGGTAGCCGCAGCCAGTCGCTGCGTGAGCCGCTCCTGATACTGTTTCTCGATCTCGGGACGCAATACAGCTACCCCTTCAACAGCCTCTGCGAGACGGTCGAGCGTGCCGCGCAAAATTGCATCGAGCGATTCGCCTTCACGGGCGCGCATGGTCCTCAACTGTTCCAGCAAGGGAACGATCTGCTGCTGTACGCTCACGGCCAGTGCGGCCAGATCTTCGTCGCCGTTGCCGCGATTCTCACTCTGCAAAGCGCCCGGCAAACGCAAAATCGCATTCAGATCCGGCTCGCTGTGGAGCCCATACTCGCTGCGCGCTGCGTTGAATGCTCCGAGATAGCCGGCAACCAGTTCGCGGTTGTAGCCGGCGGCCTGCTGAGTCGTGCGATCGACCGAAAGCGTCAGTTCCACATGGCCGCGCACGAGGTGGTCTTTGAGGGCTTTGCGCAACTCCATCTCCAATGCGTCCAGGCCCGAGGGCAGGCGCAACTGGACGTCAAGAAAGCGATGGTTGACGCTCTTCAAGCTCAGCGTGTAGCTGAGTTGGTCATGGACACGCACCTGAACCCGCGCAAATCCAGTCATCGAATAAATCGGCATACTTACAATTCCTCTGCCTCGGTCGTAAAGGCCGGCTCAAAATCGGGTGCATCCGCTGCTTGCGAGTCGGGCACGTCCATAAATTGCAATTGATAAAGCCGCTGATAGGTCGGCGAAATATTCAGCAACTCCTCGTGCGGAGCAAGGGCGGTGATGCGGCCGTCTTCCAGCACGGCAATGCGGTTGGCGCGGCGGATTGTGCCCAGCCGGTGCGCGATGACCAGCACGGTGCGCCCTTGCATCAGGTTGGCAAGTGCGGCCTGCACAAGCGACTCGCTCTCGGCATCGAGAGCCGACGTCGCCTCATCGAGAATCAGAATCGGCGCATTCTTCAGGATGGCGCGGGCAATGGCCATGCGCTGGCGCTCGCCACCGGAGAGACGAAAGCCTTTTTCGCCAATGACGGTGTCGTAGCCTTGCGGCATACGCAGGATGAAGTCGTGGGCCAGGGCATTGCGCGCAGCCTCTTCTACCAGTTCGAATTTCACGTCGGGCTGGCCGTAGGCAATGTTGTTGCGCACCGTATCATTAAAGAGGATGGTCTCTTGCGTAACCTGCGCAACCTGGCGGCGTAACGAGCCCAGCGTAAGTTCGCGCAGATCACGGCCATCGATAAGAATGCGGCCCGAGGTCACGTCGAAGAAACGTGGAATCAGGTTGACCAGCGTCGACTTTCCCGCTCCACTGGGGCCTACCAGGGCCAGCACCTCGCCGGCGTGGACTTCGAGATCGACATTGTGCAGAATCTGGTGCTCGCCCTCTTCGGTGCTATAGGAGAAGCCCACATTCTCAAACTGAATGGATCGGCTGAAGCGCTGCAAAGCGACGGCCCGCGATGCCTCTTTCACATCGTCTTTAGTGTCGAAGAAACCGAAGATCGATGACGAAGCACCCATGGCTTGCTGAAAACTGTTGTAGAAGTAAGCGAACTTGCGAACCGGATCGTAGAGTTTGAAAAGCACGATGATGAAGGCGCCAAACGCACCGATGGTCATGCGGCCATGCTGAATCTCATTGCGGCCGATCAGCAGCAGCAATGCAATGGCAATGGCACCGATCGTGTCCATGAGCGGCGAGCTGATGGATTGAATGCGAACGCTGCGCAGGTTGGCGCGGAACAGGCGCGTGGCCGCTCGCTTAAAGCGCAGAATCTCCCATATTTCGGTGTTGAATGCCTTGACGATGCGATTGCCGGTGACGGTTTCATGCAGGATGTTCTGAATCTCGGCCAGCTTATCCTGGCCGCTGCGGGTGCGGGTGCGCACTTCCCTGCCGATCTTGCGCGAAGAGGTGACGACGACAGGAATGAACAGCAGCAGCGCCCAGCTAAGATGGCCGCCCAGGCGAATCACAATGACGATGCCTACGATGAACGTGAAAAACTGCTGCAGGAACTCGCCGATGACCGAACTGACCGCGGTTTGCACGCGGTCCACATCGTTGATGAGCGTAGAGAGAATCGTGCCCGTGGCGTGCTTATGAAAGAAACTTGAGGACCGGCGCAGGGTGGCTTCGTAGAGATGATTACGCAGGTCGGTGATCATGCCGAAGCCGGCATAGTTCACCAGGTAGGTGCCGAGATAGTCGCACAGGCCCTTGACGATCGTCGAGGCCACCAGCGAAAAGGCCACCACCCCCCACTCGTTGTGCAAAAAATGAGGCACCAGCAGGCGCAGGTCGAGCCGCCAGGGGGAGTTGGCGACGCCGAGCATGATCGGACCATCAGGCGCGCCGGGCTGCAGCACCTTGTCGAAAATAGGCTGAAACAGCAGTGTGCGGAAGTTGTCCAACAGGCCCACGAACGCCAGCAGCAGCACTCCCGGTAGCACCTGAAGCCAATACGGCAGGACATAGCGCAGGAGGCGCAGCAAATTCTTCATGCCGCTCGATCCGCATCGCCGGCAGGCTGCTGAACTTTGGGGGATATCGCCATCCACGTATTGTATCCGTCACATCGGACGGGAGACGACAGAACGGCATTCGGCACGGTCGCTGATACTGTGGGAGCAGAAGTGTTCAATTCTTCTTTCTCGAACTTGGACGCACTTGAGCGGTGACCGGACGCATTTTCTTGCTGAAACTGAGGTTTATGCCCTTTTGGCTTGGGGTTCCTGCACCGGTTCGTGCCCTTGCTTCCCACCCCTTCGCCGGAAAAAGACGCAAGAATGGGAAGCGGGATTTGTAGGGTTCATCCGCAGAAAAACCGGCCGGCTAAAACGCCTTCAGGTCCACGATGGCCTTCAGAATGGTGCCGGGCTGGGGCAGGATCACGTCTTCGAGCACCGGCTGATAGGCAACGAAGGTGTCCATGGCCCCGACACGCTTGACCGGCGCATCCAGATCCTCGAACAACTCGTCGGCGATGCGGGCGGCAATCTCCGCGCCATATCCCCAACTAAGCATGTCTTCGTGGGCCACAATGACCCGGCTGGTCTTGCGCACCGAGGTGGCAATGGCCTCCCAGTCATAGGGGCTGATCGTGCGCAAGTCCAGCAATTCCACGTTGATGCCATGTTTGCGATAAGCCATCTCGGCAGCCTGCAGAGCCCGTGGCACCAGGGCGCCATAGGTCACCAGGGTGATATCGGTTCCGGGGCGAACGATCTTGGCCTTGCCGAATGGAATAGCAAAGTCGGGTCCCGGATAGGGCGCGCGGCCATAGGTTTCGCGATAGAGCCGCTTGTGCTCCAGGAACAGCACTGGATCGTCGCAACGGATGGCGGTACGCAGCAAGCCATTGGCATCGAGAGCGTTGGACGGAAACACCACGCGCAAACCCGGGATATGCGTAAAGATGCTTTCTCCGGACTGCGAGTGATAAATGGAGCCTCCACTCAGGTAGCCGCCGATGGGAACGCGAATGACAACGGGTGCGGCCCAAGTTCCGTTCGAGCGCCAGCGCATAAGAGATAACTCGTTGCGAATCTGATGCATAGCTGGCCAAATGTAATCGAAGAATTGAACTTCGACAACAGGCTTCATGCCCCGCGTAGCATAGCCGATGGCGCGCCCCACGATGTTGGCCTCGGCGAGAGGCGAATTGAACACCCGCTCAGCCCCAAACTCGCTTTGCAGGCCATGGGTCAGCTTGAAAACGCCTCCCTTGCCTTTGACCTCTTCGAGAGCTTTTTCCCGGCTGGCGTCGGCTACGTCTTCGCCATAAACGACGATGCGCGGATCGCGGCGCATTTCGTCATGAAGGCAAGCATTGATAAGGTCTGCCATGGTGCGGGGACCGCCACCTTTGGCGCTGCCCTCCGCTCCTCCACCCGCCACGCCGGGAGCTTCAATCTGCTCGGAAGCAAAAGCGGAACTGGTGGGATCCAAATCGGCAGAGTAGACGTGTTGGGTGATTCCAGAGACTGCCGGCAGCGACGCCGCGAGGGCGTGGTCGGCTGCTTCGGCAATCTCGTGGTCCAATTGCTGCTCCAGCGCATTGAGTTGCTCGGTAGTCAGTACGCCCTCGCGCAGCAGACGCATTTGCCACTTGGAGAGAGGGTCGCGAAGAGCATCGGCTTCGCGCTCGGCACTGGTACGGTAAAGCTCATCGTCGTCGGAGAAGGCGTGCGAGTAAGACCGCACCACATGGCCGTGCACAAAGGCGGGACCGCGGCCGGCGCGGCAGTGTGCCACTGCTGCCTGAAAGGCCTTGAGGCTGGCCTCGGGATCGGTACCGTCCACCTCGGCAAAAAAGAAGTTGGGAAAGTTGGCCACCAGGCGCGAGATGTTGCCGCCGGGTGTATTCACTTCCACCGGAACGCTGATGGCGTAGCCGTTGTCTTCCACGCAGAAGACGACCGGCAATTTTTGGTTGGAGGCGGTATTCAGCGCCTCCCAAAACTCACCCTGCGACGTAGAACCTTCGCCGAGAGAAGTAAAGACCACCTCGTCGCCGTGGAAGCTAACGTCGCGGAACGCGCGGTAATCGCCTTCCGCCTTGGCGGCAGCCTCGGGATGACGGCTGAAATAGCGGCCAGCCTCGGCGCAGCCCACGGCATGAAGCAATTGGGTCGTGGTCGAAGAGGAAGTGCTGACGATGTTAAGAGGCCGGCTGCTCCAGTGGGTCGGCATCTGCCGGCCTCCGCTGGCGGGATCAGTGGCTGCGCCCACGGACTGCAATAGCATTTCGGTGGGAGTAACACCCAGCGTCAGACAGAACGCGCGGTCCCGATAATACGGAAAGGCCCAGTCATAGCCCGGTCGCATTGCTAAGGCGGCACCCACCTGCAGCGCCTCGTGCCCCGCGCCTGAAATTTGGAAGAAGACCTTCTGCTGACGCTTGAGCAGGATTTCCCGATCATCCACGCGGCGAGAAAGATACATCAGCCGGTAGATGTCAATCATTTGCTTGGCGCTCAAGGGGCCTGAGGCGGCAAACGTCTCGGACTCCTGGGCGCTGGAAACTGCCGATTCCATTCCCGTCACTCCTCCAAAACCGGTTCCCTTGAAGAAAACCAAGCCTGATTGTACCAACCTGAGCGCTCCGGTTGCCAACGCACCGCCGCTTGGGCTCAGACGCAAGTACCGCAAGTGTCTGAAGATGAAACCAGGCCTATTGAGACAACGTCCCCATCCCGGTCCAAGCTGGCGACGCAATGAACAGGGAATCGCTCATCTTGGCCTTCACGCTGCGCGCCAACTTCTCTATTTCAGACAACTTATGCAACTCCTCGGGCGTGAGCGAAGCGGTCGCCGAGTGGTCGATTTCCGCTTTCAGTTCGCTGCTCAGCCTCAATAGCTTCTGCGTGTCGGCGACCAGCAATTTCTGGCGCATCCCGTTCAGCACCCGGAGACGCCGGTTCCCGGTGTCGGTAAGCGGCTCTGCTTTGCGCTCCGAATCCACTCCCCGGACAATGTCCGAGCGGCTCGGAAGACGATCAAGCGAGGCATCCCCTGCGGCGGGCACGGATCTGGAACTCTGCGTAGCCTGCACCCGTGTCCACAAAGGCAGGATCATCCCCAGGCACAACAGCCCGACAACGGCGCGTGCAGACTGCCAAAAATGCGGATACCTCATCCCGGCATCCTCCTGTCCGGCTCAAAAACAGCAACCCGTTCAGAACGGAAGCTCAGTTCGCCCCTACCGCGAGCTTCATTTTTTCTTTTACGTTGCGGGCCAGCTTCTCAATGGCGTCAGCCTTACGAATCACTGCCAACGACAGCGTATCCTGCGTAGTTTTATCCACTTCGTTCTTCAGGTCTATGGCCAGTTTGAGCAGCTTTGCGCTGTCCTCGGCAATCTGTTTCTTTCGCTGGGCATTGGCAGCCGCGAAGCTCTGTTGCCCAGCCTGCTGCTCGCTCATCTGGGTCTGGTCATGAAAGCTGGGAGGCTGGTTGATCATGGGCGGAAGGTACGATCCGTTAATAGGCGGCTGCTGGCCAGGCAGGGCGAGCCCGGCAAGGGCTGCGACGGCAATAATAAGACAGGCCAGACGGCGCACACAGTCAATCCACAGGAACTGTTGAGACGATGCGGCTGCGTTTTGATCGCATGGGCGGCGGTGGTTCATGCTGAGACGCATGGGAGCCCTCCTCGAAGCGAAATGGGAGCGAAATTCGGTGTTGGGGTCTGAGCGGACAACCAGCGATAAGTGTGGTTTCTTGCGATGCGAAAGATGAGAGGCAATCTGATCGACGATCCGCGTTGGTATGCGGGACCATAGGCTCACCGGGTTGGCAGTTCCGCGGGGTTAGCGGGTATTCGCTGAGGGATGTTACAGTCACCGGGACAACACCCGCGTGCTTTGCGAGACTAACTCCACAGCGTTGCGGCTATTGCTCATTTTCGTTCCGTGCATTTATCCGGCTAGCCAATTCGGTTATTCAGATGCGCATGAACCTGAGCGCAAATGCAAATTAACTTGCTGCAGATCGGCTGAACAGATCGCAGGAGACTGGTTCTTTGCCCCCTCCTGCGAACCAGTATAGATACAAGAAGGGAGTATGCGCGTGCAATCTCTAGTGTTTTTGTTGGCGATGAGAACCGGATTGTTTGCCGAAGGACGCTTTTTAGGAAAGGTGCTGGACGAGTGGGCCGGGGACATCCAGGAGTTTATCCGCACTAAACTGCCGCATCTTGTGCTGGTTGCGCTGATTGCCTTCGTCCTCAGCCGCTTGCTGCGGCTGGTGACGGCACGGATGATTCACCTCGCCGAGCAGCATGCGGTGGGACCCGCGCGGATCGCCCAGGTGCGGACACTTGCCGGCGTAATTCGCACCACTGGACTGGCGATCATCGCCATGATTGCGGCCCTGCAGTTTCTGGCTGCGGTGGGAGCGAACCTGGGGCCGCTGCTGGCCTCCGCCGGCGTGGCCGGCGTGGCAATCGGCTTGGCCGCGCAGAATATCGTCCGTGACATGCTGAACGGAGCGTTGATCCTTATTGAGGACCAATTCAACGTGGGCGACATGGTCACGGTCGCTGGCGCTTCGGGCACCGTAGAGGCTATGACCCTGCGCACCACAACGGTACGCGGCGCGGATGGAACGCTTTACATGATTCCCAATTCGCAGATCACCACGGTGGCCAATCAGAGCGTGGATTTCTCGATAGCGACCATCAACGTGAGCGTCGATTTCTCGGCCAATCCCGACGTGGTATTGCCGCTGTTGAAGAACATCGCTATGGATGTCCGTAATAGCCCGGAATTCGACAAGCTGTTTCTTGAAGACCCGCGTATTTTGGGAGTGGATGCCGTAAAGGGCTCGCAGCTCATCTTCCCTGTGATCTTCAAGACCCTGGCAACGCAGCAATATGCGCCGGTACGGGAGTTTCAACGGCGGGTACGGCTGGCTCTGGAAGAAAACCACCTGCTGCCGGGCGACCCAAACCGGATCTTCAATTCCTTTCTCGACGCGGAGACCGAAGGCGAGGGCCGGCGGATTCGCGCAGCCGTGCACGAACCTGCCCCTGCACACGACCCCACCACCCTCAAGCCCGGTGAAAGCAATCCCTTCGGCGGAGAATAGACATATGCATCTTGCCCGCCGGTTCTCAGGAGAACACTCTAACCGGCAGGCTCCAAGGCCGCCAGCAGTTCCTCGGCATCGGTAATCGGCGGCAGGCAAGTGCGGTGGCGGCAGACTATGGCCCATACTTCGGGGGAGGGGGGGGGAGGGGGGGGTACCTGCAAGAGCATTTCGGCGAGGGCTTCGGGGAGGCCGCCGGGAACGAGGCGGAACGGAGCGACGCGCATGATGGTTTTATGGACGCCGAAGCGGGCAACCGCCATGGCTTCGAGGCGGGCTGCTTCAGGCCCCGAGCCCACCACGACCACTTGCACGGGATCGAGCAAAAAGTGCTCCAGAGCGAGGCCATAAGAACCGGCATAGAGCCCGAAATGCTCCACAATGCCGGCGAAGGAACTCAGCGTGTCTTCGGCAATCTCGCGATATTCCTCCCGCCCGCTGAGAGTCTCAAGGCGCAGCAGGGCCGAGGCGGCGGTGGGATTGCCGGCGGGGGTCGGAGAATCCTGCAGAGGCTTGCGCCGGGTTCCGAGGGCGCCCAGCGGGGTTGAGCCCTCCCGGACGGCGGCTGCGTCGTAAAACGCTCCGGCTGCCCGGTCATAAAAGCGGACGATCATGGCGTCCGCCAGCCGGATGGCGGCGCGATAGTAGATCATTTTGCCGCTGGCCAGCCAGCCATCCACGCAGGCATGCACAGTGAAGGCATAGTCGTCGAGCGTGCCGGGGACCCGTTCCGGCGGCCCGGAGACCGGCTCGGCCTGAGCAGACGCCCCTGCATCCAAAACGTCGGGGTAAGCGATGACGTGGTAGAGCGTCTCCGCTCCGTCCCAAGCCTCATCAAGAATGCGGTTGAGCGTCAGCAGCGCGAAGTCCCGGATATGCTCCAGGCGCAATACCCGGGCGGCCTCAAAATAAGCGGTCACGGCCATGGCATTCCAGCCGGTGTAGACGGTGCGGTCGATGAATGGAGTGGGACGCCTGGCGCGGGCGGCGAGCAGTTTGCTGCGGGCCGCGTCGAGCAGCGGGCGGAGCTCGTCCACGGCCTGGCCGGACTGGGCAGCCAACTCCTCCAGCGTGTGCTTGACGTGAAGCACATTTTTCGCCGGATTGTGATGCATGTCGCCGAGTTCACCGATGTCCCAGTAGCAGGAGGCGATATCCAACTCGGCGGGCTCCAGTTCCGCACGGGCCTCTTCCAGCGTCCAGGTAAAGTAGTCGCCGTCATCGTCGAGATCGATGTCGGCGTCCTGCGAGGCATAAAAACCACCTCGGACCCGGTCGGTCATGGTGCTGTCGAGCCAGGCAACGATTTCCAAGGCCGTCTTCAGAAAGTCTTCGCGAATCAGGCTCTGGAACCCGTGAACATAGTTGCGCAGCAGCCCGGTATTGTCGTAGAGCATTTTCTCAAAGTGCGGAACGATCCATTGTTCGTCCACACTGTAGCGATGAAAGCCGCCGGCCAACTGGTCGTAGATGCCGCCGCGCGCCATCTTTTCGAGGGTCACGGCGAAGGCCTCCCGGGCCTCGTCGTTGTCGCGGCTCATGGCGAATTCAAGCAGAAGGTCGAGAGCCGAGGGATGAGGAAACTTGGGCTGCGAACCAAATCCGCCGTGGCGCGGATCGAACTTGCCTACGATCGATCCAACCAGCTTATCGACCAGGGCCAACGACAGCTCGGGACCGCGGCCTGAAAACGTTCCGCTGTGCTCGATGGCAGCCATGACGCTGGCCGCGGACTCAAGCGCCTCTTCGCGGCGCTCCTTCCAGACCTGGGCCATGGTGGTCAATACGCGGCCAAAGCCGGGCCGGCCATAACGCTCGTCGCGCGGAAAATAGGTGCCGCCAAAGTAGGGACGGCCATCGGGAGTGAGAAAAGCGGTCAAGGGCCATCCGCCCTGGCCGCTGATGGAAGAAACCGCCTCCTGGTAGCGCGCGTCCACGTCGGGCCGTTCGTCGCGGTCGATCTTCACCGCAACATAGTGCCGGTTGATGAGCGCGGCGATCTCCGGATCTTCATAGGACTCACGGTCCATGACATGACACCAGTGACACCAGACGGCGCCGATATCCAGCAGAATGGGCTTGTCTTCTGCCTGGGCGCGAGCGAATGCGGCTTCGCCCCACGCGTGCCACTCGACGGGCTGGTGCCGCGCCGAACGAAGGTAAGAGGAGGCTGCGTGCTGCAACTGATTTGCTACACCGGAGGTTGGGGAGACTTCCTCGTGCATGGGGTGAGAATAACCGGTTATGGGCGCAGCGGCTACATTTTCAAGCAGGAATCTACGCAATTCTCCCAGGCCGGGCCGCGGCCGTCGCAGCGGAATTATTTTCCACTCCGCTACGGCAACCGATAAGTGCATCACAGCATCTGACCCCGTTAAAGCAAAGCTCCGATCAGAAGATTTGCGATTGAACCGGTTCTGCACGTTCATGCCCCATCCAAACGGAGGCGTCCCGAGCGACCCTGCGGTGCCCCGTGGCGCTGTAAACCTGGAGTAGGGGCCCCATGCCAAGCGAATTTGCTCACCTCGAAGGCAAAGATGCCACGACAGCCGAGAGGGAGCCCTCGACAGCCAAAATGAACGACCTAGTCAATGCTTTTGACTGGGCGAAAACACCGCTGGGTCCGGCGTCCGCATGGCCGGAGAGTCTCAAGATGGCAGTACGGATTCTGCTCACATCCGGCTTCCAGATGTGGATGGGATGGGGTCCCGAGCTCACCTGTCTTTACAACGATGCCTACCGCCGCACGACGCTGGGCAACAAGCATCCCTGGGCGCTGGGTCGGCCGGTAGAGACGGTATGGCCGGAGATATGGAAGGACATCGGCCCGCGCATCCGCCACGTGCTTGAAACCGGAGAGTCCTCGTGGGAAGAAGCGCTGCCGCTGATGCTGGAGCGCAACGGCTATCCAGAAGAGACGCATCATACCTTCTCCTATAGCCCGCTGGCAGGGGCGGACGGCAAGATCGCCGGCATATTGTGCGTGGTGTTTGAAGACACCACCCGCGTGCTCGGCGAACGGCAGCTTGCGGCGTTGACCACGCTTTCGGCATCGCTTGCCGATGCGATTACGGAACAGATGGTGTTTGCCGCCATCGAACGCGGACTTGCGGATCAGAAAGACATGCCCTTCGCTCTCGCATACCTGCTCGACGAGGAGGCGGCGCAGTTGAAGCTGGTTGCGCATATCGGCATGGAGGCCGGGCATCCGGCAGCCCGGGCGGAAATTGCCGTGGGCTCGAAGGCGGCGGAATGGCCCATGGCCGAGGTTCTGACAACCTTTCGCGCAGTCACGCTCGATGATCTGCCCAAGCACTTTGCGAATCTGCCGACCGGGCCATGGAAACAGGCTGCCGACCGGGCCCGGCTGGTTCCAATCACCCGGCAAGGACAGGAGAGGCCGGTGGGCATCTTCATTGCCGGGCTCAATCCTCATCGTCCATTCGATGCGAGCTATGCGGGGTTTCTGGACCTTGTCGCCGGCCAGATCGCCGCGAGCCTCGTCAACGCCCGCGCCTATGAGGAAGAAAGGCAGCGTGCCGAAAAGATAGCGCGGCTGCGCAAAGAAGCGACCGACCACGAAGCTTCGCTGACCCGCGAGATTCTGGAGTCACGACAGTTTGCCTGGGAGGCGCTGGAACATATTCCCGACCCGTTCTGCACCTTCGACCGCAATTTTTGCGCCACCTATATGAATGCCGCCGCGACAACGATTGCCGATCAAACCGGGAAAATGCATTTGGGCGAGTGTCTTTGGGACCTGTATCCGGACTTGAAAGGAACGGCTGTCGAAGCCAACTTCCGGCGCGCCATGGACGAGCGGATTCCAGTGGAGTTCGAGCAGTATTTTCAAAACGATCTCGCTGAGTCGTGGTTTCAATTTCATATCTATCCGCAGCCCGGAGAGGGCGTGATTCTCTACCTGCGGAATACCTCGGATGCGCGCAGGACGGAACAGGCGCTACGCCGGTCGGAGCAGCTTGCGGCAGCCGGGCGGCTGGCCGCCAGCATCGCTCATGAGATCAACAATCCCCTGGAAGCGGTCACCAACCTGCTGTTTCTCGCCAAGATGGACGAAACAGTTTCAGGCAATACGCGGAGCCTGCTGGAAGTCGCGGACAAGGAGTTGCAGCGGCTGTCTCACATTGCCGCCCGCAGCCTGAAATTTTATCGGCAGCGCACCGCGCCGACCCTTATCTCCCTTGAGGAACTGATCGATTCGGTGCTGTTTTTCCATGAGCCGGACGTGAAGATGCGCAGTATCCGGCTGGAGCGCCGGTATCGGCCGGCACCGGCCATCTTGTGCTTGCCGGGAGAGATTCAGCAGGTGCTTACCAACCTGATCGGCAATGCGCTGGACGCGCTCTCAGAGAAAGGCCGCCTGACGGTGGCGGTGCACCCGGCAAAAGACCGCCTCGGGCAGGAAGGCGTCAGCGTCACCATCGCCGACAACGGCAGCGGAATGGACCGGGCCACGCGCGAGCAGCTCTTTCATCCCTTTGTGACCACCAAGGGCGAGGCGGGAACCGGGCTGGGGTTGTGGGTATCGAAAGGCATCCTGGAGAAGCACCACTCGAAGATCGCGGTGCGCAGCAAACGCGGCGGCGGGACGGTGTTCCGGCTGTTTCTGCCGGTAGACACGCTGACGGGCACACCGGTGGTCGCCAGCGAAGCCGAATCCGGGGACAGATTTTGACGGGGATAGGAAGACGGCCTCACGGCTGCTGTCAGCGAGGCCGTTCAGGAATTACGCCAGCAACTGCTTCCCCACCTTGACATACAACGCCACGGCTTCGAGCAGTTCTTTCTTCGCCAGCTTCTCAAAGGGCGTATGGGCCACGTGGATGGAGCCGGGGCCGAGCAGCAAGGGCTCGCCCCAGTTGCTCAACTGGGGAATGTCGGTGGTGAACTTGGCGATCATGGTCGGCAAGCCCTCGACCGCACGCAGGCGGACAAAAGGGATCTCCAGCGTGAAATCGACTTCGGCAAGGCCGGCAGCAGCTTCAAGAACGGCAGCCCGCACCGGGGCCGAGTCGGTCACCAGGCGAATCAGGATCTGCGCCTCGGCCTGATCGGCGATCACGTTAGGCGCATGGCCGCCCTGAATCTGGCCAATGTTGAGGGTGCTTGGACCCACGTCTTCGATCACCGGCAAATCGAGCGCCAATAACCGTCCCAGAGCCTCAACAAGCTTTTTGGTTGCGCTTTCTCCCAGCTCGGGATAGGCGGAGTGCGCCATTTCCCCCTTGGCCTTGAGCACCACGCGCAAAGCGCCTTTGGAGGCCAGGGCGAGGCGATTGTCGGTAGGCTCGCCATTGATGAGGAAGCGGCTGCCCTTGGGCGACCGGTTCGCCACATGCGCACCCGCGGAGTCCCGTTCTTCGCCGGAAACGAAAAGCAGGCCCACTTTGAATCCGGCGGCGCGCAGAGCTTCGGCAGCGGCCGTTTGCGCGGCGATGATGCCCTTGGCGTCGGAAACGCCGCGCCCATACAGGAACTCGTCATCCTCGGTGAAAGGGATGTAGGGGGGAACGGTATCCATATGGGTGGAAAAGACCAAGTCGGGGGTTTCGCCCGCTGTGCCCGCATAGACATTCCAGCGGGAGCCGCCGGCGGCGCTCTCCGGAGGCTGGGGAACGGCCGTTTTTTCGACGGCCCAGCCGCGCCGGGTGAGGAATTCCGCCAGGAACTCGCCCACTGCGCCCTCGTGGTAGGTGGTGGACTCGATTTCGACCAATTCACGGGTAAACCGGATGGGATCAAGAGGCTGCAGATCAGACATGATGCTGCCAGAATACTCTACGGCCCGCGGCCTTTCTCCAAAGCCGGAGCTTTGGGCGAGTAGGTCTGTGCACTGACTCGGGAAGCGGGCTGCTCGGTCGCGCCGGGCAGAGCACACCGGAATTGCAATCGAGCGTAGAATGGAGGGTGGAATGACCACAGTCCCGGCATCGACTCTACGCAGCACGACTCCCACAACTTCGGCATCCGCCCTGTTGCGCAGCGTGGACTTGACCGGCCCGGCAGGCCGGCTCGAAGCCTTGCTCAATGAGGGCGCCCCAGGGACACGGTTCGCTTCCCTGGTTTGCCATCCTCATCCGGCCCACGGCGGCACCTTCCACAACAAAGTTGTTTACCACGCCATGAAGGTGATGAATGCGCCGGAGTGGGGGTTTGGCTGGCCGGTTCTGCGCTTCAACTTTCGCGGCACCGGGCGAAGCGAGGGTGAGCACGATGGACAGGCTGAAACGGACGATGTGCTGGCGGCTCTGGGATGGCTTGAAAATGAATACCGGCGGCCGGTGGTGGTGGCGGGATTCAGCTTTGGAGCGGCGATGGCCCTAAATGCCTGCTGCAACCGCGGTGGCGGGGCAACCGGCGTTCGCGCCCTCGTCGCGCTTGGTTTGCCCACTCATGCCGGAGGCCGCGACTACCATTACGATTTTCTGGCGGGTTGCACGCTACCCAAGCTTTTTTTGAGCGGAGACCGCGATCAGTTCGCGTCCGCCGAGCAGTTGGCCGCGGTGGCCGCAGTGGCCGCCGAGCCGAAGCGGCTGGAGTTGCTGCCCGGCGCCGATCACTTTTTTGCCGGTCGCCTGGAGCCGATGCAGTCCGCGCTCGCCGATTGGCTCAAGGAGCAAGTGCAATGACACCGGTGAGCGATTCCGTTCTTGAAAGCCTGCACACCACGGCCACTGAAATCTTTACCGGCGCCATCGAGGCCTGCAACATCGAATCCGCCTTCGACCGGCGGATTCGTTTTGAGGGCAATACACTCCATCGGCTGCTGCCCGATGGCAGCGGACCGGACTCCGTCGATCTGTCCAACTACAAGCGCATCTTCGTGATTGCGCTGGGCAAAGCTGCGGGAGCGATGCTCGACGTGCTGCTGGAGCGCATGAAGCGGCGCCAGGGTTTGCGCGGCATCTGCTGCTCCAATCAATTGCCGAAGAGCCGCAACTGGCGATTCCGTTATTTTGAGGGCGGGCATCCGCTGCCCAACGAAGACTCGTTCGACGCGGCACGCGCGGTGCTGGCGATGGTCAAGAAAGCCAGAAAAGATACCTTGATCTTCTTCCTGATTTCAGGCGGCGGATCGGCCATGTTCGACCTGCCGTTGGACCCGGAGATCGGCCTGGAAGAGACCATTCGCTTTCATCAGGCGTTGCTGGCCTCCGGCGCTCCCATCAGCGAAGTGAATACGTTGCGCAAACACTTCTCCGCGGTGAAGGGCGGCCGGCTGGCGATTGCCGCGCCGGAAGCAGCCAAGGTTTCGTTGTTGCTGCCGGATGTTCCCCTGCGCTCGCTCGATGCGCTGTCATCGGGGCCGACCTCTCCCGATCACTCTACCGTTGCCGACGCACGCGCGATCCTGGCCAAGTACGATCTGGCGCCGAAGCTACCGGAATCGGTCCGGGCATTTTTCGAGCGGGAAGATCTGCCGGAATCGCCGGGCAATAAAGGCTGGCGGCCGCCCTTCTTCCCCAAGCTGCCCTGGACCGACGCAGCGTACGCGCGGCGGGTGACCGCGGCAGCCACCATGTCGGGCGAAGAGGAGCCCTTCCGCGATTCGGTGTTCGAGCTTTTGCTTTCAAGCCACGACCTGGTTGAAAATGCGCGCACCCTGGCGCAAAACGCCGGTTACCATGTCGCAATCGACAATAGCTGCGACGATTGGGATTATGCCGACGCCGCCCGCTACCTGCTGGAACGCTTTCACGTTCTGCGCGCCATTCATCCGCGGCTCTGCCTGATCTCCGGCGGCGAGGTCACGGTGGCCCTGGGCCCGACTCCCGGCGCCGGAGGCCGCAACCAGCAATTCGCTCTGGCCTGTGCTTTGGATCTGGCGAAATATCCATCCGAACACCTGACCGTGCTCAGTGCCGGCTCCGACGGCATCGACGGCAATACCCGCACTGCCGGAGCCATCGCAGATCCAACTTCCGTAGCGCGCGCACGGGCCTTCGGCTTCGATCCGGAGGAAGCGCTGGGGACGTTCAATGCCTGCCCGCTGTTTACGGCCATCGGCGACGCCGTGGTGACCGGCCCCACGGGCCATAACCTGCGCGACCTGCGCCTGTTGATTGCCGACAACGCGTAGAGTTGCCAGATCTTGTCTGCCACGGGCTCTGACAGATGCAGGTTGGGCAGATGGAGACCGGCGACAAGGGACAGTCATCACCTTCGAAGGCGAGCCGTTCCGCAGACCGAGCCAAAAGATGTAACATTGGGGCACTCTCTGCATTAGGATTGGTTCGTGGCCCGCCGAGGAACGCGCAAGACAGTTACCAAAACGCCGGATATCCGCACCGTTGCCGCACTGGCAAAGGTCTCTATCGCTACGGTCTCCCGTACCATCAACGGCTCGCCGGTGGTGAGCGACCGGCTGTCAAAGCGTGTGTGGCAGGCTGTCGAGCAACTCAACTACTTTCCCAATACTCATGCGCGCACGCTGGTGTCAGGGCGCAGCCGCCTGTTTGGGATCATCGTTGAAAACATTACCAACCCCTTCTTCCCGGAACTTATCCAGAGCTTCGAAGAGATTGCCGTTGCCCATGGCTACGAGATCCTGGTCAGTTCGTCCAACAGCGACCCTGCCATCTTGACCAACTGCGTTCGCCGGATGCTGGAGCGCAAGGTGGATGGCGTGGCCGTACTGACCTTCGGCGAAGAAGAACCGGTGCTGGATCAGCTTGTGCACCACGACATCCCGATGGTGCTGGCCGAGTTCAAGCTGGACGATCCAAAGGCCAGCACCATCCTGCTCGACTACACCACGGGCATCCACGCCGCGGTGAAGCATTTGGCCGATCTGGGGCACCGGCGCATCGCCTTTCTTGCCGGCCCGCGCAAGCTGCACTCCGCCCTCACCCGCGAAAAGGACTACCGCGAGGCCATGGAAGCGATGGGCCTGCCGATTCAGAAACAGTGGATCGTCGAGTGCGACCACACGCTCAAGGGCGGCGTGGCCGGGTTTGGCCGGCTGCAGGGGCTCCCCGTGTCTCCCACGGCCATTCTCTGCTCCAACGACATTACGGCCATCGGCGTACTGCGAGCGGCTTATATGAACGGTATGCATGTGCCCGAGGACCTTTCGGTGATTGGCCTGGACGACATCGATTTCGCCGAGTTTACCCTGCCGCCGCTGACCACAATCCGGCTATCGCGCGTCGATCTAGCGCGGGCGGCCTTCGAGGCTCTGCGCCTGCAGGCCGAGGAGGCGGACAGCGCCAAGATGCAGCGCGAATTCCTGGTTTCAACCAGCCTGGTGGTGCGAGGCTCGACAGCTCCCCCGCACGCCAACGCGTAACCGGCTGGCCCTCTTGGGCCGGCACGCCCGATCCTGTGTCTTTCGGATTTTTCAAGGTCTCTGCGCATTCGCTGCATCTAACCCCTACAGAGCAACGTCTGTGGGGCGACCGCGCAGACGTTGCGCGACTTCACGCGGTCTTCCAAATGCATGGGCTCGATGCGAGGCGGTTTTTTCTCATCGCAATCACCCCGGTTTTGCCGGGACGAAGGCACAACTCTCGCCGTCGAAACCGAATCGAGGCACCCCAGGCGGGCACTTCGATTGACTCAGGAATGGTTACGATACAACTATGGCTTTTTCCGACTCTTCCCCCATCCAAACGATGAGCCGGCGCCGCTTTTTGCGGACAGGCGCCGGAAGCGCCGCAGGCCTGGCACTTTATTCAGGAGGGCTTGAGCGTCACTGGATCGACGTTACACAGCGCGATATGCATTTGCGCGGCCTGCCGAGCAGCTTCGACGGCATGAGGGTGGTGCAGCTTACCGATATCCATCTGGACGAATTTACGGAGCCATTTTTTCTGCGCGAAGCGGTGGAACGCATCAACCGGCTGCAGCCCGACGCTATCTTCCTCACCGGGGACTATGTCTCCTATGGAATTGCGCCGAGAAAATTCGCAATCGGCTCGGCGTGGCAATGCGCCAATATTCTGAGCGAACTTCACTGCCAGCAGCGCTATGCCATCCTCGGCAATCACGACGCGCTTCTTGGAGAAAAACAGGTCACAGAGGCCCTCAGGGCCAACGGCATGACCGTGCTCAACAATACCTATCTGCCCATTGAGCGCGGCGGCGAGCGCATCTGGCTGGTGGGGCTCGACGATCCGGTTGCGGGCAGTCCCAATCCCGATGCGGCGATCCCCCGGTCCATTCGCAATGTGCCCCATGAGCCGGTGATTGTGCTGTGCCATGCGCCCGACTACGCGGATGACCTGCTGGCGCACCCGGCAGGCAAATCCGTTGGCCTGATGCTGAGCGGCCATACCCACGGAGGACAGATTCGCCTGCCGTTTATCGGTGCTTTGGAGCTTCCGCCGATGGGCAAAAAATATATCCAGGGATGGTTCGGGCTGGGCAACATGCAGCTCTATGTCAACCGCGGCCTGGGCACGATCGGGGTACCGTTCCGGTTCGACTGCCCGCCGGAGATTACCGTGATGACCCTGCGGCCCGCCTGAGCGAAAAATTTCCAATACGCCCACGAGCGACCAGGTCGCCGTGGTTGCGGATTGCCGTCACCTCGGCGTGAGTCGCAGCAGCCGCGGAGCGCCGGTCGGCATAGACATGCGGCGCGCCGAATTGCACCACGGCGGAGAAGCCGGCGGTGCCCAGAACCTTCCAGAGATGGGGCAGAAACAGCGTGTCGCCGAACCAGCATAGGTCACTCTCTTCCCCACCTCCCTCGATCACATAACGCACAGCAGCGGCGGTTACAGGCGCTCCAGCAGCCGCCGCCGGCTCAAAGAGCGTGGAGTGAAAGCGCAGCACCTGCGCTCCGTTGGAGCTGGTACCCTCGGCGAACAGCAGCACGGGAATGGGCAGTTTGAGACGCTCGACCATCTCACTGGCGACGGCAGCGGCGCTGGCGCGGCTCGACCGGTCGATGAACAGGGTTCCGCCAGCGCGCGCCGCCATGCCGAAATAGGGCCAGCTTTTTACCTCTGTCTTCGAGATAAAGAAGCACGGCATCACCGAGCTAAAAATGAGGATATCCAGATAGCTGAGGTGGTTGGAAACGACCAGCCCATGCGTTGGCGGCCGGCCTTCGGCCCGGGAACGAATACCGAAGCTGATCAGCACGCGCCGACAGGCCGCCTGCAGCCACAGGGCGCGGCGCTGAAGCGTAAGCGGGCCGCGCAAGCGCATCAGGCCCAGGTGGACGAGACACAGGGTCAGTGCCCACGCCAGCGCCACAGCGCGCCGGACTGCGCGCAGACTCACTGTGTCAGGGGTGCCAGAAAGCGGTTGCGCGCCGAGGGCGACAGCAACTGAAGATCGAGCAATGTGAGGAAATCGATGGTGCCGAACTCCCGGTCCCAGGCTGGCGGAGCGCAAATGCGCGCGCCGATGGCCAGATAGGTCTTCAGCAGCTTGGGCACTTTGGCAGGAGCGGGCAACGCCGGGCCGGCCACACCGCATTCTGCCGGGGTCGATTCCTTCAGGACGGGCGATGACTGTGCATCGGCGCTCTCCTGCTCGGTGGGACAGGCATAGGCAGCGGTCGGCACCGTCTCGAACTCCGGGGGAACCCTGTAGTGCTCAAGCTGGCGAAACATCTGCCAGCCCTCCGCCGGGTCCTTGGAGGTCAACGACGAACAACCGATGAGATAGCGCAGCCCCATGTCCGTAGCATACTGCGCAATGCCTCTCCACAGCAGGGTAAGGACCTCGGGGGTGCGGTGTTCGCGGTCGATGGAGGCGCGGCCCAGTTCCAGAATGCCGGGGCGCAGCACCTCATACGGAGCAAAGTGGAACTCCTGCTCGGAGTAATAGCCCAGGTTGCGAGCGGCGGTGGTTCCGGACTGCATCCGATACGTGCCCACGATGCGGTGGTCTACCTTGTCCTCGACCAGCAGATGCTCGCAGAACAGGTCGAACTGGTCGGTGTCGAGGCCGGTTTGATACGAGCTTGCCAGCCCCTCGCCCAACTCGATGTTGAAGACCTTGAAGCGCAGGCGGCAGGCCGCGTCGCGGTCTTCGACGCTCTGCGCCAGGCGCAACCGGTATCGGCCCACTTCTGCATGAATACGCGGCTTGGCCGGAACAGCGGGCGGTGCCGGAGTCAGGGGCAGGGACGGAGCAACTGTGGGAAGGGAGACTTCCACCAGAGGGGTGGAACCGAGCGCCAATTTCAATGGAACCTTCTGCCGAGCTTGCGGAATCACGGGAGTAGTATCCGCTGAAGATTGTAAAAGGACAGTGAACCAGATGCAAATACGGTGCAAATATCTTCTTCAGCCTGTAGCCCATAAGTAATAGAAAGGCCTTCCCTTGCCGGAGAACCTCGATTATTTGCGGCAGGTTACTTGCGCGTTTGTAATTGGCAGAACTGGGGAAACAGCCCGGACGATGCATGTACAGCCATCGACCGCAAGGCGGACGGAGTTACTCGTGCGTGGGCGGCTCGGGCAAATGCTGGCGGAAGGCTTCTCGCAGCCGCGGACCGTCGGCTTGCTCGATTGCCTGCTCCACGCGGGCGCGCAACTCGGCCGAAGGTGCGATGCGGCCCAGGGCTTCAATAGCCGAGGGTGCTTCCCGCGTGTCGGACTCGATGAGCACAATGAGATAGTTTATGGCTTCAGGAATGCGGGTCAGGGCGATGGCGCTCAGCAGGACGGAAGCGAACCATGGATCGGGACCGGTCCCCCTTTTTCGCTGCTCAAGAAGCGCGGCAAATGCCCGCGGGCTATGCGTCTCAGCCAGAGCGAAGGCAGCCTCGGCGGCGCATTCGTCTTCGGCATCGAGAAAGCCGGCGACGAAAGGGACCGCAGTCTCCTGCTCAATGGCCAGGAGGGCACCAAAACACGCGGCCGACATTTCCTCAGAATCTTCGCCGGGAAGCAGCGCGCGGAGGCGCAACAACGGCACGGCAGACTCGCCCAGTTGCGCGAGAGCACGCACCGCCTCGACACGCACGCTCTTGTCCTTGTCCACAAGAGGAGTCAGAAGCAGGGTGAGCAGATCCTGATTGCCGAGGCCATCGCAGCCCACGAGGGCATGGGCGCAGTTGGCGCGCAGGCTGCCGGCGGAGTCCGATTTGCCGCCCCACGTCGGCTCCATCTGGTGATGGTTGAGACCGCGCAGAAAGACATCTTTGTCGCGGCACTCCAGTTTGGACAGGGCGCGGCTTAGAGCGTTCTTGGCCCAGCACTGGGGATCGGATTTTTCAGGATGGGTAAAGAAGCGGTCGTAGGCAGAGAGAAGTTCCGGCAGCAGGTCGGCGCGCCCAGCGTCTTCAGCGAGACGCGCTGCTTTGGCAACAAGAAAATTGCTGCGATTGGCCAGCGCGGCTTTCACCAGCAGCATTGATTCGGCGTTGAGTTCGCGGCCCCTGAGCGCATCAAGAGCCGCCATCTGCTCGTCGAAGCTGCGATGGGCCATGGCTGCCTACACCCGCGAAACTTGCCGAATCACCGGACTATCTGGCGGCCGTCAGGGCTTCGACCGGCACCAGCATATCTTCTTTGCGCTGCACCAGGTTGGTGGCGTTGAGGGTCGCCAGCTCGAAACCGTGGCCGTGGGTGATGGCGTCGGTCGGGCAGGCTTCTACGCAATAGCCGCAGAAGATGCAGCGGTTGTAATCGATATTGTAGATTTTGGCGTAGCGCTCCGAGGAGGAGATGCGCACTTCCGCAGTATTGTCGGCGGCTTCGATGTAGATGCAGTTGGACGGACAGGCGGCAGCGCACAAGAAACAGGCCACACACTTTTCGAGGCCGTTCTCGTCCCGCTGCAGGACGTGGGCTCCGCGGAAGCGCTGTTCAAAGACGGCTCCGCGCAACGGGCCCGGCCCGTCGGGGTAGTTTTCAACCTCGGTGGGTTGCAGCATCTCCCTGAACGTGATGCTCATGCCTTTGGCAATACCGGCGATGTTGCGCACGATCGACATGAGCCCAGTATACGATGGATTCCGGGAGGAGTTCACGATGCGACAGGTGAGTTGGGCGGCGGTATTTCTGTTGACGGTAGAAATGGCGGCAGTTGCCGCGTACGGCCAGGCTCAAAGCCAAGCCCAGAGTGCGCCCGGCGGCATGGACCCGATGCCCGGCATGGACAGGCACCACGACGCCAAGGCGAAGGTGCCGGCCGGTCCGTTGAAAATCACCTTTGGCGAAAAATCGGCCGAATGGACGCCCGCGTCGCTGGCCGCACTGCCGCACAAGACC
>JAATGG010000119.1 GCA_015654835.1 Terriglobales bacterium | reverse complement strand
TCTATTCCGAAATTGCTCTACGTCCCGCAGAAAGTCTGGCTGACATATTCCTCGGGACGGGCGGGCGCCGCATACCGCTCCAGTCCCGGCCTGTCCTCGTAAGGGCGTGCGACGACATCCAGCAATTGCTCGAACGGCTTGAAGTCCTGCCGCGAAACAGCGGCGTTCAAGGCTGCCTCCACCATGTGATTGCGTGGAATGAATGCCGGATTGGTCTTCCGCATAGCCGCAGCGCGCACCTCCGCAGAGACAGATTCAACCTCCAGTCGCCGCTGCCACCCCACAGCCCACGAGCTATAGGCCTCTGGATCGGCAAACAACGCGCGAACTCCCCCATCGCCTTCCGGTCCGGCCGCGGCATCGCACAGGCGTCGGAAAGTCAACGTAAAATCGGCCTGATTCGCGCCCATGCGTTCCAGCAGGTTTTCGATCAAGGCGGCATCTCCTTCGCGTTCGGTGAACAGTCCCAACTTTCGGCGTAGTCCGGCAATGCGCGCCGCCTCATAGTGCGGCTCGAATGCGCCAAGAGCTTCCTGGGCAGAAGCCATCGCGGCCTCTTCGCTCCCCGCCTCTTCTTCCAAAAGGGGTAGCAGTGCCTCGGCAAGCCGCGCCAGGTTCCAGAGCGCAGCGCGAGGCTGGTTGCCATACGCATAGCGTCCGTTCGTATCGATGGAACTGAACACCGTACCCGGATCGTATGCCTCCATAAAGGCGCACGGGCCGTAGTCGATCGTCTCCCCCGAGATCGAAGTGTTGTCCGTATTCATCACGCCATGGATAAAGCCGAGCAGCATCCACTGTGCGATCAACTCCGCCTGCCTGCCAATCACGCCGTCAAGCAGCGCCCTGTAGGGCTGCTTCGATTGCGCAGCCTGTGGGTAGTGCCGGGCAATTGCATAGTTGGCCAGTGTGCGTATCCCGTCGGTGTCGCGCCGCGCGGCGAAGTATTGAAAGGTCCCGACGCGGATGTGACTGGCCGCAACCCGGGTCAGCACGGCTCCTGGCAGCGCTGTTTCGCGCAAGACCCGTGTTCCCGTGGTCACCGCTGCAAGAGCCCTCGCAGTGGGCACGCCCAGCGCCGCCATGGCCTCACTTACGATGTATTCGCGCAAGACCGGCCCCAGTGCGGCTCTGCCGTCGCCGGCGCGAGAGAAAGGCGTTGGACCGGAGCCCTTGAGTTGGATGTCGTAGCGTACGCCGTCACGGCCCACCACCTCGCCCAGCAAGTTGGCGCGGCCGTCGCCGAGTTGAGGTACAAAATGACCGAACTGGTGGCCGGCATAAGCCAGAGCAAGCGGCTCGGCTCCCTCAGCCACGCGGTTGCCTGCCAGAATCTCGACCCCCTGCGCGCTCGCCAATGCCTCCGGATCGAGCCCCATGCTCCGTGCCAGTTCCGCATTCACCTTCACCAGTTGCGGCGCTGCCACAGGCATCGGGTTCAAACGGGCATAGAAGCGCTCCGGCAACCGCGCATACGTGTTTTCAAATCCAAAGCGGACCGTGGGTCCGTCAGAGGAGTAAGTAACAGGCTGCACCACCGTGGAAACATCCGGGGAACTCATGCTTCATTGGATGAAGGAATGTTGTTTTCGGTCTCTTTTGATAGCGGCTGCTCGTCCTCACAAAAGCATCGATTGAAAGCAGCAATGGTATCCCAAGCCGTCTATCGTCGCGTAAGTCTTTACACTGAGGCACATGCTGCTTTCCAGGTCCTCAATGAAGAAAGCAGCACCGCTCATCTCCTGCCGATGGACCGCCAGCTCATCCTTCCATGCATATTGGGCGTATACTCTGAAACCGGATCGATGCTGAAGGCAAGTGCTCCATCGATCCAGGGGACCGGAATTTCCTGCCGAGCGCGAAAGCATCGCCCCGCAAGAAATCCGTAACAGAGAGGAAAAACGTGAAATATCGAGCGTTGACAGTGACCAGGGAATTTGGGAGTGGCGGGGGACGCATCGCCAACACGATTGCGGGTTGGCTGCATTGGAAGTTACTCGACCGGGATATCATCGAGTCCATCGCCCGCGCCGCGCAAGTAAATCCCGACGTGGTCAGCCACTACGACGAGCGTGTGGACTCGTGGTTGCGCCGCATGAACGAGCAGGCCGTGCGCGGCGTGGCAATGGCTGCGGCTCCGCTGATGGGCAAAAACGATATCTTCGATGCCCAGGTGATGACCGAACTCACGCGGAAAATCGTCGAAGAGGCTTACGCCGGCGGAGACTGTGTCATCGTGGGGCGCGGCGCCCAATGCATCCTCGAAAACCGTCCGGACGTCTTCCATGTCTTCGTCTACGCACCGTTTCAGGAACGTATGCAGCGGCTGCAGAAAAGACTGCCCACAGGCATCAACATCGAACACCGGATCCGCATGGTCGATGAAGAGAGGGCCCATTACCTGCAGCAGAGATTCGGGAAAGGCTGGTGCAATCCACACCTCTACGACCTGATGATTTCCTCACAGGTAGATGAAGATGCAACCGCAAAAATCATCGTTGAAGCGATGGGAGCCCCGATGGCAGCCGCTTAGCCTCTGCCACTCCTGCATCTGCAGCGAATCCATGCTGCTCTACGTCTCCCAATACGGCTCCTGTTCCCTCTCACAAAAAAGCGCCAATCGGCCGGATAGGCCTCGATTGGCGCTTTTTCATTTTCGGGGCCTGCCCGCCAGCCAGTTAGGAGGCCTTCTGGGACGGCAACAACGCAACGGCAGCTTCGGTGGTGAGCACGCGAAATACGAATGTCTCCTGAAGGTACAGTTGCACCGCGGAATCGGTATGGCTGAGGTACCCAATCGAAACGTCCTGTCCGATGTTCAACTCAAAGTCGCCGCCGCGCGTCGTTGCAACAAACGCGCCCTCGATCGCGGGCGCCCAAATCAAGTTGCCGTTTACAATGCGCTTCACATGCTCCAACACCGGATATCCGTGATCGCGGGTCTCCGCGAGCGCCGTATATTCGTCGGCTCCCAGCGCAATGGAGTAGGGTCCGTTCACGCCCACCAGCCGCAACTGACTCAGCGCGTGCGCAACCGCATCCGGATAATCCCGCACGTCCGCCGGCAGTGTTTCGACTGGGTTGCTGGTGCTTTCCCGTATGCCCTGAATATCCGCTTCGTGATATCCGTTGAAGATCGCCCGGTCTTCCGCAAAGGCCAGCTTCTTCGCCGCATCCTTCGCGGGCTGCCAATCGGAGTCTTCCGAGCCGCGCTCCACATCGTCGACCATCTGGCGCGATAGCTCAAACGGAACCCGCAACTCCACCAGCGGCTTCACCTCGCGCTGTCTTGCGAGAATGCCCTCTGCGGGCGCCGCAACCGGCTTCAAATGTCCAGTCCCCACTCCAGGCAGAACGATGCCTCCCGGCGTGGGAACATCCACCAGCCGCCGCCCGGCCAAATACCGCTTCAGTGTTCTCGTCGTCTCTTCTTCGATCTCCGCCCATGCTGCATCTGAAATGGGCGCCAGTTCCCGATGGAGGTTATTCATCTTTACTCTCCCTTGAGTGATCCTATCCTGAGTGAGGTGTCCTGAACGGCCACGGGCGTGGGTAAAGGTGCGGGCGAAGGCGGCTCGCTAGAGGCCCCCGTTGCACTTTCCGCTGCCTCGGGCACATCGGCAGGGACATTATCGAGGAATGTGCCCGATGGCACAAAATATAGGCTGCCTGTCGCCGGGCGGCTAAAGTCGAGCAGCCGGTCGTAGTTTCCAGCCGGCTTGCCTACGAACATATTCTCCAGCATGATCTCGGTGATCCGCGGCGTACGGCTGTAGCCGATAAAGTACGTTCCGAATTCCCCGTGCCCCGGACGCCCAAAAGGCATGTTGTCCCGCAAGATCTGCAACTGGCGCCCGTTCTCTTCAATGTTGGTCAGCGCGTTGTGCGCGTACGCAGGCTTCTCCGCATCGCTCAGTTCCACGTCCGAAAGTTTGCGGCGGCCGATGATCCGTTCCTGCATTTCTACCGGCAGCGCATTCCACGCCTTCAGGTCATGAAGATATTTTTGGACGATGACATAGCTGCCCCCTGCAAAGCCCGGGTCCTCGTCGCCGACAATCGCCGCCTCACGCGCAGCATCGCCTCGCGGATTCTCCGTGCCGTCCACAAAGCCCATCACATCGCGGTCGTCGAAATAACGGAAACCGTGCACTTCGTCGGCCACGGAAACCACGTCCCCGAGGCTGTCCATGATCTGCATCGCCAGTTCGAAGCACAGGTCCATGCGCTTGGCTCGAATGTGGAACAGGATGTCGCCCGGCGTGGAAACGGCGTGCCGTCCTCCGGAGCGAATCTCCTGAAATGGATGAAGCTCGGCGGGGCGGGGCGCTCCAAACAGCTTGTCCCAGGCATCCGACCCGAATCCCGCGATGCATGTCAGGCCCGCCTCGATATCGCGGAACTCCACTGCCCGAATCAACCCGGAAAGGCCCGCGCAAAAAGCACGTAAGCGCGCATAAGCATCCTCGTCCTGGCGGATGCACAGCACCAGAAAAATCGCCGCCCGCGTCAGCGGGCCGACCACGGTCTGCGGAAGAACAACCTCGTTGAGTTCGCTGGGAGTGTCCATATCGTCAATCTCGTTGGCTTCTACTTGAGTATCGCATTTCCGGCAGAGCCCCCCGCAAAACCTGCTCGACTTTCTCCCTGCGATGTTAAGCGGGATCGGCCAAAACCGCGGCCATGAAGCCCAATGAGCCGATGCCTGTCGCTTCCCCGCCCAACACAAAGGCCTCCCTTATGCGGGAGGCCTCAGTCTGCAGTGTTGATGTAGCTTCTAGCGCGAGCGAAACGACCGGATCGCCGCGGGCAGATGTTCTTCAAGCAGTTTGGCGCGCTCGGCTGCAATGCCGCCAAGATAAGACGGTGCGGGAGTCGCTGTAAGCACCAGCACGAAGGCGATGATCGAGAAGCACAGCCCGGCGACGGCTGCCGACACCAGCATCTGGTACATCGAGCCGACATCCAGTCCGAGAATGTTGAAGGCCATGTGTTCGAGAGGCTTAATGTGCTTCAAAACCGCGAGCGCGAACAGGAACGACAACACCGAAAGCGAAGTCAGCACGGCCAATGTCACGTCGAGGCTGCGGTGAAAATGCTGCCGTGCGCGGCAATGGCTGCACTCGGCAAAATGCTGTTCATAATCCTTGCGCATCTCCGGATAAAGTCCCGAGATGTCATAGCGCCAGCTTGCCAGGATGGCTCCGACCACTCGATCTGTGCATTTGGTTCTTGCCATAGACATAAAGACTCACCTTGCAAAAGGATGTGCTCAACCGCTCTAGCGTCTTCTTGCGTTTGCGGCTCCCCTGGCATGGAACCCCGCCGGATTATAGGATGTTCAGCCGGCCGCACTCGATTCAATGAGTGCCCTGCTCAACCCCGCCTCGCCAATAGCGAAAACATCGCTGGCAGACATTCCTTGCCCATCTACCTGCACTGGAGAGCGTTACCCGTATGTAACCATTGTAACGTGTTTCATCAGAAATAAACAGATGCAAGCGGCTCACTCTGGGCGGCAAGCAGCAGCCGGTTGGCCAGCAGACTGGCCCGGCCCTGGAGGGCGCGTTCGGCCGTCACCCGCGCCAGTTCCGGAAGATTATTGCTTTCAGAGAGATGCGCCAAAATCACGTAGGCCGCCTGGCCGTCGTAGCCGTTCTCCAAAAAATCCGCAGCAGCCTCGTTGGATAAGTGCCCCACGCGCGACAGTACCCTTTGTTTCACCTGCCAGGGATACGGCCCATCCCGCAGCATCTCCAGGTCGTGATTGGACTCCAGCAGCAGCAGGTCAACCCCTTTAAGCTGCGCCTTCACGTTGGGTGGAATGTAGCCCAGGTCCGTCGCAAAGGCCATCCGTACCCCTTCGGCGCGGAAGACAAACCCCACCGGGTCGGCGGCATCGTGGGGAATCGTGAAGGGACTGACGGCAATATCGCCGATCTCGAAGGGCTGGCCCGCCTGAAAATATTCCACCGCCGGAAGCCACGTTGGGTCCTGTTTCTGCGCCGGTGCCGATTCGGCGGCCACCGAGTCCAAAACCGGTTCGCAGGCTACGACCGCCTCGCAGTCCGTTTCAGGCTCTGGATCGGCCCCAACGGTCTCGCTCTCCGCCTCGTCCGTTTCCGCCTGTTCCGCAGCCGCCACAGCCTCTGCATCGCGGGCCGCAGCCTGCTGGCGGCATTGTTCCATCCACTGCGCGTAGGTCATCTGCCGGCGCGGCGAGAGCCAGCGCATCCACGCCCGGTGGGTGCCTTCGGTGAAATAGACGGGAATGCCCAGCTTGCGGGCGGTGACGGAGACGCCGTTGATGTGGTCCTGATGCTCGTGGGTCACGATGATGGCGTCCAGCGTCTCCGGGTCCTCCCCGGCCAGCCTCATGCGCCGGAACAACTCGCGGCAGCTCAGCCCCGCATCCACCAGAATGCGGGTGCGGCCCCCGGACACAACCGTGCTGTTGCCTTTCGATCCCGAAGCCAGCACTGTGAAGCGCACCATGCTTTGAGGATATCGCGAACGGCGATTGGGAACACACGCACATGGGACGAATCTAGAGGGTAACCGGGCGGGGCTCGGGGGCGGGAACTCAGGGCATGTCCGGCAAAGTGGCGGGAATCTCGATTGAAATGAGCGTTCCGCGGCCGGGATTGCTGACCACGCTGAAATGGGCCTGGTTGCCATAGAGAACTTCGAGCCGCTCGCGCACATTTTTCATGCCGATGCCCGCCCCGGCGCGGCTCAAGGCCGAGGCCGGCTTATTGCCCATGCCTACGCCGTCGTCGGCCACCTCGATAATCACCCGGTCGCCCTCCAGGCGGCTGCGCAGGGTCACCGTGCCTCCGCTGATGCGCGGTTCGAGTCCGTGCTTGATGCTGTTCTCGATCAGCGGCTGCAGCAGGATGCTGGGCACCATCACCTCCAGCGTCCGCGGATCGATCTCCTTCTCCACGCGCAGCTTGTCGGCGCCGAAACGCACCACCTCGATGTCCAGGTAATCGTCGGTAAAGTGCAGTTCCTCGCTCAGCGGCACATAGGTGTCATGGTCCTTCAACAGCGCGCGAAGAATGTTGGCCAGCTTCACGATCATCTCGCGGGCCAGTTCCGGCTTCCTGCGCACCAGCGAGGCAATGGAGTTGAGCGTGTTGAAAAGAAAATGCGGGTTGATCTGCCGTTGCAGGGCGTCGAGCCGGGCTTCGAGCAGCAGCCGTTTCTGCTCTTCCAGCTTGAGTTCGATGCGCAAGGCGTTCCACACCTTCAAGGCGATGCCGACGACCATCGGCGCGCACAGCCACACCAGCACCTGCAGCGACGGAATGCTGGTGTGCAGAGCGAACAGCCGCCCCGGATACATGCGCGCCACCCACTCCCGCACAATCTCAAGCACGGCAATCAGAAACAGCATGAGAATCTGGCGGTCGATGCGCGGCTGGCGAAGATTGCGCCGCACCCACCGGTAAAGGCTCAAGTCGATGAACGGCGTGAACGACCAGATCTCTTCGGTCTCCACAAAGCGGCCCAACACGCCCGCGGCCAGCCCCAGCGCCGCGTTGAAAGGCAGGGCCAGAAACTCGTGGTGATAGACGGCCGGCGCCGACAGCGCGATGCCCCCCAGCATCGCCCACCCCGGCCCCACCAGCAGGCCCAGCAGAATCACGGTTTCAAATGAAATGTCGGCGGCCAGAAAGTTGGGCACCGCAATCCGCACCCATACCCCCAGGGTCAGAGGCACCACAAAAAATGCCAGCATGGCGGCCGTCTGGCGGTGGCGGCGGTGCTCGGCAAACAGCAGCCGTTGGAAGGTGCGGGAGCGTGCCAGGGCGCTGGCCACGGCCGCGGCCACACCCAGTTTGACCAGCAGCGTGATGAGAATCAGCGTATCTGTCACGCAATCAATGTATCGTGCCGTGGACGGGAACATCCAACTGGAATGGCAGCAAGTAGAATGGAATTCATGGGATTTGAAAGCGTGAAGAAGATCGCCGATGCGGATTTTCCCACCCGCTGGGGGGCCTTCCGCATCCTCGGCTTTGAGGGTTTGCTCGC
>JAATGG010000155.1 GCA_015654835.1 Terriglobales bacterium | reverse complement strand
CTTCTGCTCCAGCAGGGCAAAGTAAGTGGATACTTCGGCGCCCGGGAACCAATCCTGCGAGCCGGCGATCTTGATGTCGCGAAGTATGCGCGCCGTAAAGCGTCCGCAGGCATCTTCAGCCTCGATGCGGACGGGAAAGACCCGCGAAGACGGCTGCGGCTTGGGGAGTTCGACGCCAAGCGAAGGCAGCGTGAGGCCATAGATAGCCGCAGCCTCGCGGGCTACGCCGTAGTGATTCATGGCATCGACGCGGTTGGTCGTAATGTCCATTTCGAAAAAAGAACCGTTGCCTGGGCCGAGTGGATAGATGCCGTCGACGGCGATACCGCGCAGGGTGAGATCCTCTGCGAGTTGGGCATCGTCCGCGGGCAGTGCGGGCAGGTAAGCTCGAAGCCATTTGGTGAGTATCTTCATGGGTAAATCCTTTGGAGCGGAGTTCGCGGAGTTGGCGCGGCTAGCGGAGTTAGCAAGTGCAGACAGCCTGCCACCAGCTTACTTACCGAGGACCGTAATGAGTCCGTTGATCAATCGCGCTACTTCCCATCCCTGCTCCGTCAACTCCTGTACAAGTCTTTTATCGAGATAGCCAAGATTGCCGGCCAGTTCAAGCTGCGTTTGCATTTCATAGAGAGAGCCTCGCGCGTTCCCCAGAAAATGCCGAAATTGCAAATCGGTTAAGCGGCCCTGGCCTTCGGCAATATTGCTGGGCACTGAAACCGCTGCGCGTCGCATTTGCGAAAGCAGACCATACGCCTCGTTCCTGGGCAACTCGGCACTAAGCCCATACACCTGCTGCGCCAACGCCATTGCTTTCTGCCAAACGATCAAGTCCCGGTAACTCTTGGGTCGCGCCATCGTCTATGTTGCGGCGCGCCTTTCGCTAACTCCGCAAGCTCCGCTAACGGCTAACTTCGCATCTCACACGAACTGCCCTAAAAACCGCATATCCCCTGCATAGAACTGGCCGATTTCGCTGATGCCGTATTTCATCATGGCGATGCGCTCGACGCCCATGCCGAAGGCGAAGCCGGAAATCTTTTTGGGGTCGTAGGCGGGCTGCTTTTCCTGGGCGAAGGCGAAGACCGCGGGATCGACCATGCCGCAGCCCAGCAACTCGATCCAACCCGACTGCTTGCACTTGCGGCAGCCCTTGCCACCACAGAAGATGCAACTGATCTGCACGTCGGCGCTGGGCTCGGTGAAGGGGAAGAACGATGGAAAGAAGCGTGTCTTGACCGACGAGCCGAACAACGCTTTCATGGCGTGGTCGAGCGTACCTTTGAGATCGCTGAAGGTGATGTTGGTATCGACACAGAGGCCCTCGACCTGATGGAAGATGGGCGAGTGCGTGGCGTCGGCCGCGTCATTGCGGTGCACCTTGCCGGGGATGATGATGCGCACGGGAGGCGCTTGCCGCTCCATGGTGCGCATTTGCACGGGAGAGGTGTGGGTGCGCAGCAGCAGGCGGTCGCGCAGCGGGCGGCGCTCCTGATTGGCAACGACCAGCGTGTCTTGCGTGTCGCGCGCGGGATGGCCCGGCGGAAAGTTCATGCTCTCGAAGTTGTAGTAGTCGGTCTCGACCTCGGGGCCAACGCCCACCGAATAACCCAGCGCGGCAAAGACCTGCGTGATCTCATGCAGGGTGCGGGTGATGGGGTGTTCGGCGCCGGTGAGGCGGCGGGTGCCGGGCAATGTGATGTCGATCGCTTCGGCAGCCAGGGCGGCGTCGCTTGGGCCCGCTCCAGAGGCTTGGTCGAGCAGATCTTCCACATGCTTTTTGAGCGCGTTGAAGCGCTGGCCGAGCAGCTTTTTGGCTTCGGGCGGCGCGGCCTTGAGCCAGCGGCTTGAAACATCGTTGAGCCGGCCCTGTTTGCGGCCGAGCCACTGGAGACGATAGGCTTCAACCGCCTCGGGACCGTCAAGGGAAGCAGCGCCGTCACTGGCCTGCTTCTCCAGCGCGGCAAAGGCCTGGTCGAGCGCGGCCTCATTAAATGCCGTCAGATTAGGGATCGCTTCGTTCGTCATGCGTAAAGAGCAGGATAAATCACTATGCAGGCCGGCCGCACGGCAGGCAGTGGTGTTGCACGCTACAGAAGCCATGGAAACGCGCAAAGAGGGCAAATGCAGAACGGCCCGAAGCTTGAGCTTCGGGCCGTTTCTAGCGGATCGAGTACGGTGCTGCTTACGCTGCTTTTTTGGCGGCGACGTTGGCGGCTTTGGCCTGCTCGACAAGCTTGGTGAAGCCGGCGGCGTCCTTGATGGCAATGTCGGAAAGGATCTTGCGATCCAGATCGTTGCCAGCCTTCTTGAGGCCGCTGATGAACTGCGAATAGCTGGTGCCGTTCAGTTTGCAGGCGGCCGAGATGCGCACGATCCAGAGTGAACGGAACTGGCGTTTCTTCTGTTTGCGGCCGGTGTAGGCAAACTTGAGGCCACGCTCTACGGCTTCCTGGGCTGCCTGATAGAGCTTGGATTTCGTGAGGAAATAGCCGCTCGCCCGATCAAGAATCTTTTTGCGGCGGTCATTCCTTTTGGTACTGCGTTTTACGCGGGGCATGGTTGGTTCTCCGTTTTGCGTTCGTCAGTCAGGCGGCTGGAGGCAGGAGGCCAAATCCCTTGCGGAATCGGCGGTTCACCTCTTCACTCGCTCATTCAAGCCTTGATCTCTCGGCTGACCTGTCTCAAGAAACTGTCCGGTCAGCCGGGGGCCCGCGCAACGCGTTCGCTGGGGCCCGGAAGCAATCTCTCCTGGATGCGGAGAGACGCTACGATCAGGCGTAAGGAATCATGCGCGCTGCCTTCTTGTAGTCGCCGTCGGAAACAAGCAGGGTTTTGCCGAGCTTGCGCTTCGTTTTTGGCGATTTCGAAGTAAGGATGTGCCGCGTCTTCGTCTGTCCCCGCTTGATTTTGCCGGTGCCAGTCTTGCTGAAGCGCTTAGCCGCGCCCGTATGGGTCTTCAACTTGGGCATTGTCAGTCTCTTTGTTGAATAGGAACGGAGGGGAACCTCCGGCCTGGTCGCCCAGCAGACAGGTATTCACCTGCTTGAGGACGTACCAGAACAGTATAACCCAGTGTGAATCGCTGGTGCTATTTTCTTGCTCTTCAGCAGGGTAGGGCCGTAGGGTGGGGATCATGCCGGTATTGTCTGTCGATTTAGCCTATCGCCGCTGGTCCGATTTGGGGATCGTGCTGCTGGATAGGACGCGGCCGTCGGATGCAGGTGACGCGTTGCTCACGGGGCCTCAGGGGAAGCCGCAATCCGTTGAAAGTGTCTCCTGCGAGATCATCGCCTGGAACGAGCTTGGGCATGAGACTGAAAAAGAAAATTTAGAGAAGGCCGGAAACCAGTTTGGGAAAGAGGCCGACAACGGAGCGGGGTTTCCGGGCAATATGGGAGCCGATTCGGTAGATCCCGAGGTGCTGGCCGAGCAACTCAACTCTTTGTGCGGCGCGCGCGGCGTCAAGGTGCTGATGCTGGACGGGCCGCAGGCCTGGAAATCCCGGCATAACGGTCTGGAACACTCGCGAGTGAGCGAGCGCCAACTGAATACGCCCTCCAAGACCGGGCTGCCGGGCATCGTGAAACCAGCTACCTATCGGCGCTTCGCCGAGTTTTGCCTGGATCTGTACGACGCGCTCTGCCGGCACGGCTGGCGGCGGCTGGCGACCTGCGAGCAGCCGGGGCAGGGGCCGGAGCGTTTGCTGGTGGAGAGCTATCCTTATGCGGCGTGGAAGTCGCTGGGGATCAAGCCTTTGCCGTCGAAGCGGCGAGCGCAGATCAGCGATCTGGCGCAGACTTTTGCCGCGCTGCAAGCGGTGGTGCCCCTCACGGTAAACCGGCCGCCCAATCACGACCAGTTGCAGGCCATCGTGGGTGGACTGCCGGGGCTGGCGCTGGAAGAGCAAAATGCGGCCGGGGCGCGGATTGTGGGGCATCCCCCGCGCCGTGAAGAGGGGCATTGGCGCGAGGGATTTATTGTATTGCCGGTGCCGCCGAACAAACCACTCGGCGGCAGCCTGCGCTGGCTGAACTAAGTTCTTGTTTGCACTAAGGCTTCGCTTCCGTTGTGCCGGTCGCGGTGCCGAAGGCCTTGTCGAGGAATTCGACGATGCGCTGGCGGCCGTCGAAGCCGTGCCAGGGTTCGGGGACCGGGCGGCCGAAGATGCCAACAGCCAGCGGTCCGTGATCTTCTCGCGGATAGGTGACGAGTTCGACCGGGACGCCTTCCTGGCGGAGGGCGCGGTACATTTCCTCAGCCTGGCCGACGGGATCGGTGGTGTCGCTCTGGCCTTGCAGCAGCAGGAACGGCGTTTTAGCCTTGGCCGCGCCGGAAAGAGGGCTTTGCCGCCAAGCGTCTTCCATATGCTCCCACGGCTTGCCGAAGTACCAGCGGTCATACCACGATCCGCGCTCCGTACCGTATTCACTGAACTGGTCAATGACCGGAGCGCCGCTGATGACGGCTTTGAAGCGATCGGTCTTGCCTTCGACAAAGCCGGCCATTTCGCCCCCGTAGCTATAGCCCATCAGGGCCATGCGGGAGGGGTCGAGCGGATACTTGGCCAGCACCGCATCCACTCCGGACATCACGTCTTCGTAGTCTGCGCCGCCGAGATCGTTCTTGTTGGCGGCGCTGAACTTGACTCCGTAGTTAGAGGAGCCGCGGGGATTGGGACGCAGAATCGCCCATCCATGGCCGAGCAGGAAGGCGGCAAAGGGATCGTTGCGGTCTTCCCAGGAGCCGAAGGGACCGCCGTGGACATCCACGATGAGCGGGACTTTCGCGGTGCCGGTGATGGGCGGCAAATAGAGCAGGCCCTCGATGGTCAGGCCGCGATTCCGCCAGCGAACCAGCTCCGGCTCGATGGAACGGAGGTTTGCGGGAGCCAGTTCCGGTGTGGACAGGGTGGAGCACGGGTCGCCGAGATGCTGCGCATAGCAGAGCTTGACGGGGTGGCCGCCGCTCTCCGCCTGCCAGACCCAGCCGGTCTGTTTGCGGTTGGTGGCGAGGTTGGTGATGACGGGCTCGCCCAGATCGATGGGGGTGGGGGGAGTCGCGGCATCAAGTGCGATGCGGACGACGGCGGCATGGGTGGCAATGCCCGCAGGAGCGATGACGGAGCCCTCGGGGGTGAAGAAAAGGGCGGCGGCATTCAGTTGGCCCGCAAATCCTGCGGAGAGCCGGACGGGCTTGGCGCCGGCGTCGTTGAGGGCAAGGGCGAAGAGTTCGTCATAGCCCGGGGGCGCATCTTCCGGGGTTTTGGCGGCGAAGACGATCTGGTTGCCGTCGGGGCGCCAGGCCGCGCCGCCTACGGTGGACGGCACAGCGTCGAGCTTGACGAACTTGTCGGGAGTGGCGGCGTCCACCAGCCAAGCGGCGCCGGCAGGCCCCAGGTCAGAAGCCTGATTCGGCTGCTCAGTGGTGATCAGCAACTTATCCGCGGAAGGCGACCAGACGGCGAGGTGGACATCGGGAGCGACGGCGACGGGCTTCAATCCGCCATCAAGCGAGGCGTCGGGCTTGAGGGCGGCGAGGTAAAGGCGGGTACCGTGGGTTTCATGGCCGACCCAGGAGGCGTCGGCCTTGGCGTCCTTCTGTTTCTTCTCGCCGGGAGTCTCGGGATCGCGCGCCCACACCGCCAGCCATCGGCCGTCCGGGGAAACCGTGTAGCCGGTGACATCGATGGACAGCGGCTCGGGAGCGGCATCGGACTTCTTTTCGGCGGGCTTGGTTTCGGCAGGTTTTGCGGCCGAAGCGGGCGGGATGGCGTTCTTTTCCTTGGATTCATCGACGGGGGGCAGGATCTTGAGGTCGTACGGTGCGGCTTCGCCGCCGCGCATGTCAAGGTGGAAAAGCTCGGTGTGCTCACCGCGGTGGGCAAGAAAGAAAATGCTGCCGCCATCGGGGGACCATTGCGCGTTGCGCTCGCCACGCTTGTCGGCGGGCGGCGAGAACGTAAGTTGGCGCGGCTTTTCACCGCCCGCCACGGGCACCAGCCAGAGGTGGCTCCTGGCGCCGTCGGCGGTAGCGTCGGTGACGGTGAAGAGCACCAGCTTGCCGTCGGGGGAGAGTTGGGGGCCGCCGAGGGCCTTAAGGTGGCGAAGCTCTTCGCTCGCGGGAAAGTGGGGGCTGGTGGGAGCGGATGGCTGTTCCGCAGCGGACGCCAACGACGTGGACGCCCACAAGACACAGGGGAGCAGGCAGGGGAAAGTGAGGAAGCGGCTGAAATGCATGGGAACAGCATACACGGGCTTTTCTGCCGGGCCGAGAGGGGGGGGAGGGGGGTACACACGAGAGCCGTCCGCTGACGGACGGCTCTCGGCGGGATTGCGGTTTTTTTACTGCGCCTGAGGTGTGACCGGGCGCGGAGCGGCGGGGGCGGCTGCCTGAGGCTGCGGCGCCGCAGGCGGCTTGGGCTTGGGAGCTTCCTGCTTCTTGGACGGCGCAAGGATAGCGTGAAGAATCGTGCCTTCCATGCGGGGCATAAATTCCACCATGCCGGCGTCGCCAATGTCCTGGATGAGCCGGTTGATGATGTTGTACCCGAGTTCGCGGTGAGCCATCTGGCGACCGCGGAAGCGGAGACTGGCCTTTACCTTGTCGCCATCCCCAAGGAAACGGACGGCCTGATTCTTTTTGGTTTGGTAGTCATGCTCGTCCACGGTGACGGAGAACTTGACCTCTTTCAGCGTGATGATTTTCTGCTTTTTGCGGGCTGCGCGCTCGCTCTTTTCCTTCTCGTAGAGGAAGCGACCGTAGTCCTGAATACGGCAGACCGGAGGAACTGCGTTGGGCGAAACCTCTACCAGATCAAGCCCGCGCTCGCGGGCGATCTTGAGGGCCTCATAAGGCGGCAGAATGCCGAGCTGTTCACCGTTTTCGTCGATTACGCGGATTTCGCGGGCGCGAATACGGTCGTTGATGCGGATAAAGGACTTTGCCGAACGTTTGTCGAGTGCGATGGTGCTCCTCCAAGAGTCGTCGGTGCCCGCCTCCGGGGTCTGCCGGAACCGCCGCAGGTACACGAACGCACACTGAGTATAGCATTGGCACGGATTTTCCTGCTGCCCAGTCCGCTCGGGAAAGCGCGGGCGGGAGCCAAGTCCGACCAACTGCCTCAGAAACGGTGCAACCATGCGCAGACATCGGCATTTTGCGCCCGACTGCACCGTTTCTCTACTGCTATTCCAGCACCGCTATTTCGCCAGCACGTCCGTGATCGGGGCACCGGATTGGGGGACGGCGGCGTGGTAGTTTTCACCCAGCAGAGCGGCAATGGTGGCGGCGATCTGGCTCTCGGTCACCGGGCCAGCCTGTTTGCGCTCGCCGAGGGCGGGCGTGTCGGGACCTAGAAACGCCATCCAGGTCTCCTTCGATTCGGGAATGTTCTGGCCGTGGCCGGTCCATTTGGGGCCGAGGCCGCGACCGTGGTCGGGGAGCACGATGAGGGTGGTTTTGCCGCGATAGGCGGGCATGGACTGCACCAGATCCCAAAGCTGGCGAAGATAGCTGTCGCCCAGGTGCGCGGCGTTCAGATATTCGGCATAGGAACCGGCGTGAGCCCAGTCGTCGGTTTCGCCGAGACCTACGAAAAGCAGGCGCGGTTTTTTTACCTTGAGATATTCGACGGCGGTGTGGAAGGGCATGGGGTCGAAGGCTTCATCGGGCCAGATGCGCACGGTTTCCGTTTTCAACGCATTGATCAAGGCCAGTTCAGGCGTGGGAGCGATGGCGGTGAGCGGTTCGTAGCTGGCATTGACCAGGAAGCCGCAGCGCTCGCGATTGAAGATGCCGTTGAAGACTTCCCATGCGCCGAAGGCTGCCACTTTGCCGTTGAAGGCGGGCTTGGCGTTGAGCCATTCAAAGACGGTGGCGTTGGGATTGGGAATGTTGTCGTTGGAGTGGACGCGCGGGTCGGCAAAGCCGGTGAGAGTTTCGCTGTAGCCGGGATAGGAGAAGTTGAGGCCGTTGATGACCTGCGAATCGGAGCCGAGGTCGCGATTGCCGAAGATCTGGCCGTGGGTGGCGAAGGCGCTCCACAGGAAAGGCATCAGCACCTGACGGCGCTCGGCGGGAGTTTCGCGCCAGTATTGCTGCTGGGCGTAGGCCGCACGCTCTTTGGGGGCTCCGAGAGCCTCGGGGCCAAGAGTCTTGATGAGGTCGGCATCGGCGCCGTGGAAGACCTCTTCCCAGCGCATGCCGTCCATCATGACGACAATCACGTTTTCTGTCTTGTGTGCGGCGGGGACCTGGGCCTCGCCAGCGGAACTAAGCAACAGTCCGAGCATCGACAGCCCGAGCGCAGGCAGTAATCCACCTGAGATCCAACTCTGGAGCATCCTCTGGGATTTCATGAAGCTAGAGTGCCACAGAAGTGTGTCGAGCGTGTGAATGGGGGGAAACAATGTCGGGAGAGAACGGCTCGTCCGCCGTGGCTTCGAGCGCGGATTCGGGAGTCAAGCCGGTGACATGGATGCGCAGGAGCCGGTTGGCGGGCCAGCGGCCGGCCAGTTCCACGGGCAGAAAGTTTTCGCTGAGCGCGGAGGTGCGGCCACGGGCTTGCAGTGCCGCCGGGGTGTGAAGCGTGAGAGCGTCGAGCGTTTGGCCGGCGAAGGCGCGGCGGTGGACTTCGGTTTTTTGCACGGCGAGCGCACGGAGAGCGGCCATCCGCTCGCCCACGAGGGCGGCGGGAACGGGGCTTTCGGCATGGAGCGCCCAGCCGCGTGTGCCGGGGCGGGGCGAGAACGGGAACAGATGCAGGTAGGCGAAAGGGAGGGAGCGCAGCAGAGCGAGCGTCTCTTCGAACTCGCGGGCGGTTTCGCCGGGAAAGCCGGCCATGACGTCTGCGCCGAGGGTCAGGGCGGGGCCGGCGGCGTGGAGCAGGGCCGCCACTTTTTCCGCGTAGTGCCAGGGGCGGTAGCGGCGATGCATACGGCGCAAGACAGCGTCGGAGCCGGACTGCAGTGGCAAATGCGCGTGGCGGGCGAGACGGAGGCCGCCGAACTCGGCCATGAGGCCGATCAACTCGGCGTCCCAATCCATGGGCTCAATGGAACTGAGACGCAGGCGGGGCAGGCCGGTCTGCGCGAAGATTTGCCGGACCAGCGCGGCCAGGGTGCGGGGAGAACCGCTTGCGGGCAGATCGCGGCCCCAGCGGCCCAGGTTGATGCCGGAGAGCACCAGTTCGTTACCGCCGGCGGCCACGAAGCCCTCGATTTGCTTGAGGATCGTTGCGGCGGGCAGGCTTCTTGAAGAGCCCCGGGTTTGAGGGATCACGCAGAAGGTACAACGGTTGCCGCAACCCTCTTGAATCTTGAGGTTGGGCCGGGTCTGAGCGCCAGGGGCTAGTGGTGCTTCCTCAAGAAAAGAATGGGCGAAGCGGTCGTCGGCCCAGATGGGAGCCGGCGTGTGGCTTGCCAGGATCGATTGCACGGTGACGATTGCCGGGGAATTGGCCTCAGGGCCTAAAGGCCCCTTCTCTTCAGTGTGGCTTATGTACGGGCTAAAGCCCGTACCCTCCAACCTGATGGCTATACCGTGCTGGTTGAAGCTTGTATTTTTTGGGCTAAATCCTGTCCCCGTCGAGATCGAGTCTGTACTCTTCCGGCTCAATCTCGTACTTTCTTGGCTCAAGCCTGCGGTCTTTTGGCCAAAGGGGTGCGCTTTCAGGGCGGAGGGTTCACCTGCGGGGAGCGGTGAGGCTGGCGCTTTGGCTCTTCTCTCGCGGAGGAGAGACAGGGCGATTTCGGGCGCGAGGGCCTTATGGCTGTTGCCGACCACCGCAGATACCCCGTCCAAGCTGGCGAGTTCTTCGGGGGCGCGCTGGGCGTAGCAGCCGGTGACCAGGATGCGGGCTTCGGGGTTGAGCCGGTGGGTGCGGCGGATGAAGGCTCGGGCGGCGCGGTCGGCTTCGGCGGTGACGCTGCAGGTATTCACAACGACCAAGTCGGCGGTGGTGGGGCCTTGCTCATCAAGGCCGGCCAGACGCAGGCGGTCGCTGACGGCTTCGCCATCGGCGCGCGCGGCCCTGCATCCGAAATGTTCGACATGATAGTGCGACACGAACGGCCCTCGCCAGCAATCCCGATCAGGCTGGAAGTAGTTGCAACCAGTCCCAGAGTTCTAGGGTAAAAGGGCGCTGGAGGGCTGTCCAGCAAGGGCGGGGCCGGGAAATTGCAGAAAGGATTCGCTCAACGGGCGGGCGAGTCACTAAACTGACTGGATTCAGGCGGAAGCTTGTTTCCTGATGGTGTCGGCAAGGGCAGAAATCGACAAGGACGGGAGGGGCAACGATGGAACCGGCTTATCCGCGGACGACGGACGGCAAATTCGACTGGGGCGGCTTGACGCTTTTTCTGGCTTCGATTGGAGCCGTCGCCCTGTGCGTGTGGATCGCGCTGCCGTTTCTGCCGGCGCTCACCGGGGCCGTTGTGCTTGCGGTGGTGACGCAGCGGCCATACCGATGGATTTTGGCGCGGCTGCACAACGCGACCCTGGCGGCGACCGCGAGCCTGACGGTGGTGGGGCTCAGCATCGTCATTCCTGCGCTGTTTTTTGCGCAGAATGCAGCGCGCCATCTTCTCAATGTGGTGCGGAGCATTCAAAGCGGTGTCGCGGAACAGGGGATTCGGCAGTTTATTGCGCAGCACCCACGGGTTTCCGCGATGCTGCAATATGCCTCGGACAACCTGGATATCAACCAGGCGACGGAGAAGACCGCGGGCGCAGTGACCGGGCATGTGGCGGTGATTCTAGGGGGATCGGTGGCCGCCCTGATGCAGACGGTGGTGATGCTGTTCATCCTGTTCTTTCTTTATCGCGACGGAAGAGCGGGACTGGCCGCGCTGCGGTCGATGCTGCCGCTCGACGAGGACGAAACCGGTTACCTGCTGCAGCGGATCGGGACGGCCATCGACGCGCTGGTGTTGGGGCGGTTTGCGGTGGCCGGAATCCAGGGCCTGGTGGCGGGGATTGCCTATGCATGCGTGGGGGTGGGCGGCGCCTTGCTGCTGGGGTTGACGACAACTTTGTTCGCGCTGGTGCCGGCAGTGGGCGCGTTCGTGGTTTGGCTGCCGATTGTGATCTACCTGGCGGCGGTGCACCACTGGATTCAGGCGATCGTGCTGCTGGCAGTGGGTGCGTTGATTGTCAGCACGCTGGACAATTTTCTCTATCCCGTTCTTGTGGGGCCGCGGCTGCGGCTGCATACGGTGCCTATTTTTCTGTCGATGCTGGGAGGGGTGGCTTTCTTTGGCGTGGCCGGCTTGATCGTGGGGCCGATCACGTTCGTGGTCACCGAATCGCTGATTTTGATCTTTCGGCACCGGGCGACGGGAGAAGCGCTGCCTAGCGGCGCACGGGCGGACTGAGGGCTTTGGCGCATCGAGTCGCATCAGGCCTTGGGTATACTGGGGAGTGGCCTCTTCGACCCGCAGGTCTGCTTTTCAAGACACGCGCACATCCGCTCAAACCAGTGCTCCTGCCCCAGCTGCAGCCGTAAAGGGCAGCACGCTGCAGATCATCAGCTTTACCTATTTCACTTTTGTCGTTTATCTGTCGATTGGATTGCCGCTGGCGATTTTGCCGGCCTATGTGCATCTGCGCATGGGGATGAGCGCGGTGCTGGCGGGGCTGGTGATCAGCATCCAGTACATTGCCACGTTTTTGAGCCGGCCCTGGGCGGGGCGGATCTCAGACAGCGCGGGAGCCAAGGTTTCGGTGCTGTGGGGGATGGGCGCGTGCTCGGCGAGCGGCGGGCTGGTGCTGCTGGCAGCCGGTTTGCATCGCAGTCCATGGCTCGCGTTTTCGGCGCTGATCGTGGGCCGCCTGGTGCTGGGGATAGGCGAGAGCCTGGGCTCGACCGGAGCGACGCTGTGGGGCATTGCCAGCGCGGGGCCCGAGTACACGGCCAAGGTGATCTCGTTTAACGGCATCAGCACCTTTGGCGCGCTGGCCCTGGGCGCGCCGCTGGGCGTAGTGCTGGAACAGTATTACGGGCTGACCGCGATTGGCGTGCTCACGATGGTGATTTGCGCCATCAGCATGGGGATGGCGAGCCGCAAGAGTCCAGTCATCATGGCGCCGGGCAAACATCTGCCGTTTCGGGACGTGCTGGGGCGCGTGGCTCCCCATGGCATGGGATTGGCGCTGGGCGGCGTGGGGTACAGCGTGCTGGCTACGTTTGTGACGCTGTTCTACGCCAGCCGCCATTGGAATGGGGCGGCGCTGTGCCTGACGGCCTTCGGGATTGCGTTTGTGGCAGCGCGCATCCTGTTTATCCACGCAATCGACCGGTTTGGGGGATTTCCGGTAGGCATTGTGTCACTGCTGGTGGAGTCGGCGGGCGTATTCCTGCTGTGGATTGCGGCTTCGCCGTGGATGGCGTTTGCGGGGGCGGCGCTGACGGGCTTCGGCAATTCGCTGATTTTTCCGGCGCTGGGTGTGGAGGCGGTGGAGCGGGTACCGATGCACAATCGCGGCACGGCGCTGGGCGTTTATACCGTATTTGCGGACGTTTCGTTTTTTATGGTGGGTCCGCTGGCAGGCGCGGTGATCGGGAGCTTCGGCTATGCGAGCGTGTTTCTGTTTGCGCTGGTTTGCGTATTTATGGCGCTGGGCATCGTGCTGATTCTGGCTGCGCGCAAGGCGCGGGAGGCGGCGGCTAGAGAGGCTTCTATGCCGAAGCCTCTCTAGAAGATTTGTCTACGGCTTGGGTTCGGTGTCTCGCATGAACTCGGCCAGATGGTCCTTCCAGACCGCTGCGGCGGTGTGGGTGCCGTGGCCGCGGGTGGCGTCGGAAACCGGCAGCAGGACGAAGTGCCCCTTGGGAATGCGCTTCACCATCTTTTCCGCAATTCCCAACTCCGGCGGGTTGATGAAGTCGTCGGCCGAGTTGATCCAGAGCAGCGGCGCGGCGATGCTTTCAAGGCGGGGGCTGGGATCGTAATTCCGGCTGGCGTTGAAATAGAAGATCAGGTCGTTGGCGTCGGTCGTAGTTGCCGAGCGGGCCAGGTAGCGATCCGCATACTGCTCGGCGAGTTCGCGGGTGGGTGCCTGTTTCTGCATTTGCAGCGGACTGGAACCCATCACCAGCACCAGGGCGTTGGCGGTACGCAGACCTTGCACGGGCTCGGTTTTGTATTCGCCGTCCATCCATGCCGGGTCTTGCCTGATGGCCTGGATCGCCATATAGCGCATCATGCGGTTGCGGCCGGCAATCGGCACCGGCAGGCAGGCGAACGGCGCCAGCGCATCGGAGAAGCCAAGGTAGGTTTCTCCCCAGACGAAGGCCTGCATGCAGCCCATCGACGTGCCCAGGATCAGGCGGAGATGATCGACCTTCATGTCGTCGAGCATCATGCGCTGGCTGCGGACCATGTCGTCGTAGTCGTAGGCGGGAAAGTGCGCGTGCAGGCCGTCGGAGGGTTTGGAACTTTGGCCGTGGCCGATGTCGTCCGGAAAAATGAGGAAATACCTGGTGATATCGAGCGGGGCGCCGGGGACGAAAAGCACGTCTGAAAAAACGGGATTCAGCAGCGAATGCGCATTGCCGCCGGTGCCGTGCAGCAGCAGGACCGCGTTATCGACATGGCCGGCTGCGTTGCGATGGGGCGTGCCCAGGGTGAGATAGTGCAGCTTGAGCGCGGGCAGGGTTTCGCCGCTTCCAAAGCGGAAGTTGGGAAGAATCGTGGTGCCGTCTACGGGATGCCACTTGCTGGCGGAGGTTGGGACTGCGGCCGGGGCTGGGGAAGAGGGCGGGGGAATTTGACCGATTGCGGAAATCCCGAAAAGAAGCGTGGCCGCAATCGCGTATCGTGTTGCGCACAGTTGCATTCTTTGACTCCGAAGGTGCATGGTCGAGGGTAGCCTGTGGCTGGGCGCGGGTGCAAGACGGGAGTTCTTCAGGGCGAGGCAGGCCCGGATGGAGTGGGGTCCGGAGAGAGAGCGGAATTTGAGAGGGGTTTTCGTTCCCTAAGGTGATCTTTACGGGTTAGAATCTTTTGCGTATTCGAATGCCCAACCGGCCCGCCATTCCCCGTATGCCTCTGCTCAAGCGCTTCCGTCGCGGTCATCCTGAACGGGGACGCCGCATCAGTTGCTGAGCGCCCATGCCATTGCCTGTTTTGTGCACGCGGGGGGCTTTGTGCTCCGCCGGCCGGCGAAATCTTCGCAGGCTGCAGTTTTGAAGTCAGAGTGAATCCGCCAGGGTGCGGATAGAAAGGTCTTTCCCCGATGAACAGCTTTGCCAGCCGGGCCACGCTCGCCTCCGGCAACCGTTCTTACACTATTTATCGCCTGCCGGCACTGGAGGCCAAGGGGTTCAACCTCAGCCGTCTCCCTTTCAGCCTGAAGATTTTGCTTGAAAACCTGCTGCGCCGCGAAGATGGCGTGAATGTGACCGCCGGGGATATCGAGTTTCTGGCCCGTTGGGATGCCAAGGCCGAGCCCAGCCGCGAGATCGCTTACATGCCGGCCCGGGTGCTGATGCAGGATTTTACCGGCGTGCCGGCGGTGGTGGATCTGGGCGCCATGCGCGACGCCATCAAGACGCTGGGCGGCGATCCGGAGCGGGTGAATCCGCTGGTGCCCGCGGAACTGGTCATCGACCACTCGGTGCAGGTGGACGAGTTCGGCACGCCGCTGGCCTACGACGCCAATGCGCTGCTGGAGTTCCAGCGCAACCGCGAACGCTATGCGTTTTTGAAGTGGGGCCAGACGGCTTTTCGTAACTTCTCAGCCGTGCCGCCGGGCATGGGGATCTGCCACCAGGTCAATCTGGAATACCTGGCCCGCGTGGTCTTTACGACGGAGACCGGGGGCGAACGGGTCGCCTATCCCGACACGCTGGTCGGCACCGACTCGCACACCACCATGATCAATGGCCTGGGCGTGCTGGGCTGGGGCGTGGGCGGCATCGAGGCCGAGGCGGCCATGCTGGGGCAGGCGGTCTCAATGCTGGTGCCGCAGGTGGTGGGCTACCGGCTCACAGGCAAGCTACGTGAAGGCGCAACAGCCACCGACCTGGTGCTCACCGTGACCCAGGCGCTGCGCAAGCTGGGGGTGGTGGGCAAGTTTGTGGAGTTCTACGGCCCCGGCGTTGCCGAGCTGCCGCTGGCCGACCGGGCGACCATCAGCAACATGGCTCCCGAATATGGCGCAACCTGCGGCATCTTCCCGGTCGATGCGGAGACGCTGCGCTATCTGCGGCTGACCGGCCGCAGCGAGGAGCAGATCGCGCTGGTCGAGGCTTATTACAAAGAGCAAGGACTCTTCCACACTGCCGCTTCGCCGGAGGCCGCCTACACGCAAACCCTGGAACTGGACCTGGCGACCGTGGAGCCGAGCGTGGCTGGGCCGAAGCGCCCGCAAGATCGCGTGTTGCTGAAGGATGCCGCCGCCAGCTTTCAGCAGCAGTTGCCGGCATTGCTGTCTCCCACGGCAGAGCCGCTGGGTTCGCGCACGGCGGCGGCGTGGCAGAGAAGCACGGTGACGGACGCGGCAGTAGCCGAGAAAGCTCCGCTGCAGGTTACTACAACCGTCGCTACGAATACGGGTGCTGCAAATACGGTGAAGGGGCGCTTTAACGTCGATCCCGATCAGTATCTCGATCATGGCTCGGTGGTGATTGCGGCGATTACCAGTTGCACCAACACCTCGAATCCTTCGGTGATGATTGCGGCGGGAATCCTGGCGAAAAAGGCCGTTGAAAAGGGGCTCACGGTGCCGCCGTGGGTGAAGACATCGCTCGCTCCCGGCTCGCGCGTGGTTACCGACTACTACACCCGCGCGGGTTTGCTGCCATATCTTGAAAAACTGCGCTTCAACGTGGTGGGTTATGGCTGCACGACGTGCATCGGCAATTCCGGCCCGCTGCCCGCGGACGTTTCAAAGAGCATTGAAGAACATGGCCTGGTGGCGGTGAGCGTTCTTTCGGGAAACAGAAATTTCGAGGGGCGCGTGAATGTGGATGTGCGCGCGAATTATCTGATGAGCCCGCCGCTGGTGGTGGCTTATGCGCTGGCGGGCCGAATCGGTCATCACTTCGACACCGAACCCCTGGGGACGGATCAGGCGGGGCAGCCGGTCTATCTCAGGGACATTTGGCCGACTCAGCAGGAGGTGGCCGAGGCCATCGAGCGGGGTGTGAGCAGCGAGAGCTTCCGCAAGGAATACGCGACGGTGAGCCTGGGCGATGCCAACTGGCAGGGACTCAAGTTCCCGACCGGCGACGTCTACCAGTGGGAACCGGACTCGACCTACATTCGCAAAGCGCCTTATTTCGACGGCATTACCAAGACGCCCGCGGCGGTGACCGATATTCTCGGAGCGCGGGTGCTGGCGGTGCTGGGCGACTCGGTGACGACCGACCATATTTCACCGGCGGGCTCAATCAAGGCCAACGGACCGGCGGGCAAATATCTGGCGGAGCACGGTGTAAAAACTGTGGATTTCAACAGTTATGGCTCGCGGCGCGGCAACCATGAAGTGATGGTCCGGGGCACGTTTGCCAACGTGCGGCTGCGCAACAAGCTAGCCCCCGGCACTGAAGGCGGCGTAACGCGGCTGCTGCCCGAGGGCGAGCCCATGTCGATCTTCGATGCCAGCGTCAAGTATGCCGAACGCGGTGTGCCGCTGGTGATTTTAGCGGGCAAGGAATACGGCTCCGGATCGTCGCGCGACTGGGCTGCCAAGGGGCCGAAACTGCTGGGCGTGCGGGCGGTCATCGCCGAGAGCTTCGAGCGCATTCACCGCTCGAACCTGGTGGGGATGGGGATTTTGCCGCTGCAGTTCGAAGACGGGCAGAATGCCGAATCGCTGGAGCTGACGGGCGAAGAGGTCTACGACTTTCCCGGGCTCTCCCAGCTTTTGGCCACGCGTTTTGCCGCAGGCAAGACTCTGGAGGTGACAGCGACTACTTCCGATGGCGCAGTGAAACGGTTCCATGCCAAAGTGCGCATCGATACGCCGCAGGAGATCGAATATTTCGAGCACGGCGGCATTTTGCAGTATGTGCTGCGACAGTTGGCGGCGAAGTAGCCGCGCAGATCTCTGTTTTATGACTCAGTTTGGAGGGAACGGGCCAGGAACCAGGCTGTGGCTAGGCCATCGCGTTGAATGCTGTCCGTCGACTGCATCACCGTCTATCATCAGAAGTGTCATGAATACCCAAAAGATCCGTGTCCGCTTCGCTCCCTCGCCCACCGGTCTCGTGCATGTGGGCAATGCGCGGACGGCGCTCTACAACTGGCTCTTTGCCCGCCGCACCGGTGGGACTTTTCTGCTTCGCATTGAGGATACCGACCTCGAACGCTCCGAAGCCCGCTATGAAACCCAGCTTATTGAGGACCTGCGCTGGCTGGGGCTGGATTGGGACGAAGGCCCGGCTGAAGCCAGCGTGCCCGAAAAAGGCGCGTGCGGCCCTTACCGTCAGTCCGAGCGGCTGGCCATTTATGCCGAGCACACCGAGCGCCTGTTGGCCGAGGGCAAGGCCTATCGCTGTTTCTGCACGGCAGAGGAACTGGAAGCCGAGCGCGCGCAGGCCGTAGCCGAGCACCGGCCCCAGATCTACTCCGGCCGCTGCCGCACGCTGGACACGGCGACGATCGAGCGGAACGTGGCCGCTGGCAAGCCTTTTGCAGTGCGTCTCAAGATCGAAGACCATCCCTTGCGCTTCCATGACCTGGTGCGCGGGACGGTGGAGTTCGCGGCTGAAACGGTGAGCGACCCCATCCTGGTTCGCTCGGCCAGCGGCGGCGCGGGCGGCGTATCCGCAGGTGTGCCGGTCTATAACTACGTGGTGACGGTCGATGATGCGCTGATGGGCATCACGCACGTCATCCGGGGCGACGACCACATCTCCAACACGCCCAAGCAGGTGGCCATCTATCAGGCCTTCGGCTGGCCGGTGCCGGAGTTTGCCCACCTCTCGACCATTCTCGGCGCAGACCGCGAGCGGCTCTCCAAGCGCCACGGAGCTACGTCCATTTCCAACTTCCGCGAGATGGGTTATCTGCCCGAGGCTCTCGTGAATTACCTCGCCCTGCTGGGTTGGGGCGCGGAAGACGGCAAGACGGAGACTTTTACTCTCGAAGAGCTGACCCGAACCTTTTCACTGGAGCGCGTTACGCCGTCGCCGGCGATCTTCGACTTCGACAAGCTCAACTGGCTCAACCGGCACTATCTCAAGCTGGCCGCGCCGGAGCGGGTCGCCGATCTGGCCTGGGAGTATTTCGCCGAGCGCCTGACCGTGCCGGGCACCGACACGGCTGCCGTCAAATCCTGGTTCGAGCGCTTGCTGGCACTGTTTGTGCCGGCTGTCGACCATCTGAACCAGCTTCCGGCGAAGGCCGCAGCCGTGTTCGGCTTCGACATCAATGCAGCCCATGCCAACGAGGAAAACGCCGCCGTTCTGGCTGCCGACTCCGCCCGCACCGTGCTCGGCGAGATGGCCAGCCGCATCCGCGCCCACTCCGGACGAGTGACTCCGGAGATTTTCAAGGCCTGGATGAACGAGATCAAGGCCGCTACCGGCATCAAAGGCAAAGAGCTGTTCCATCCCGTCCGCATCGCCCTCACCGGCGCTCACTCGGGCCCCGAGTTCGACAAGCTGCTGCCGCTGATTGAAGAGGGCGCGGCCCTCGGGCTTGGCATTCCCAGCGTACGCGAACGAATCGAGGGGTTTGTAGGAGTCTGAGCACGTGAAAAATATCTTCTGGATCAAGGGCAATCCCCCTGCAAGCCTGGCGGTGGTGCTTTGCCCGCCGGGAGACGGCCAACTTGAAGCCGAGTTGGTGGCCATGAAGGAAGGCGGGGTGGAAACCTTGGTTTCGCTTCTGTCTGAGGACGAGGTTTTTTGGCTGGGGTTGGCCGAAGAAGGCCGGCTGGCGAAAAAGCTCGGATTGCAGTTTCTTTCGCACCCCATCCCCGACGCCCATGTTCCACCCGATCCTGCCGCTTTCCGAAACTTCGTAAGCGGCCTGGCCAATCGGCTTCGCGACGGCGAACAACTCGGCGTGCATTGCCGGGGAAGCATTGGCCGGTCGACCGTGACCGCAGCTTGCGCACTGATTCACCTGGGCTGGCAGCCGAAGGCGGCCTTGAAGGCGATTCAGGCGGCGCGCGGCTGCCCGGTGCCCGATACCGGCGAACAGAAGGAATGGATTCTGCACTACAAGGTCAGGCAGTGAGAGCAGGCCTGTTGGACGAGAGCTTTCCGCACCGCTGGCAAGCCGAGGTTCTCTCGGGGCGTCCCCTTATCCTGCCGCCGCGCCATTTCGTCTATCCAAGCAAGGTGGAGGAAGTGGAGCGCGGCGCACTGGAAGTGCTGATCCGGCCAGGGCAACCGCACGCGGAGGCCTTCCTCGCTACTTGTGCTCTGGGCTTCCGCGACCCGGCGGTCCCCACCGGCCTCTGGGCTACGCCACATCCGGACTGGATTTGCGCTGTCTCCGGCGGCTATGCCTACCTGATCGACACGACAGCGCCGGAACGCTTCACCATGATCAGCTATCGGCCAGTGCTGGAGGTTCGCGCCATCGTCGCCAACGATCTGCGCGGGAAAGAACCG
>JAATGG010000154.1 GCA_015654835.1 Terriglobales bacterium | reverse complement strand
GGAGAAACTGGCCGATTGGCCGGGTAAAGCAAGGGCATTGGCTGGTTGCTGAGTAATGGCCACCGGTATGGCGGCATTTACAACCAGAACAACATCCTTGGATATTGCTTTGTCGACAGGGTTGGTAACGACGACCGTATAGACATCGCCGGAGTTCGTGCTCATGAGCGCCGGGGTGGTGTAGCTTGCAGCCTTGGCCCCAGGGATCGCCACGTGGTTCACTTCCCATTGGTACTGCAAGGTCGGAGAACCGGTGGCTACCACGGTGAATGTGGCTGTTTGCCCAACGTATACCGTTTGCGGCGCGGGATTGGTGCTGATAACCGGCGCAGCGGCGGCAAACACCGAGAGGGTTGCCGGATTGGACATTTTCTGACCGAGGTTATTGCTGACGAGCACCTCGAACGTTGACTGATCGTCGGCCTGAACCGTGTCGGGTGTGTCATAGGTGGCGGTATTGGCGCCAGGAATCGGTTGCCCATTCTTGTACCACTGGAAGGTGAGCGGAGCCGTTCCCGTAGCGGTCACGGAGAAATGAGCGGGTTGGTTTACGGTGACCGATGTGTTACCCGGCTGGACAATGATCGCGGGTTTCGACACCGGCGGAACTGCAGACGGCGGAGCCTGCACGGTCAAGGTGGCCGTTGCCCCGGCCAAGCCCGATGAGCTGGCGGTGACGGTCACGGTTCCGGTGGTGAACTGGCTGCGCAAGGCAATCTTCTGCAAGCCACCTTCAGTCTGCAACTCCGGATCGCCGGGCGAATGATAGCTCAGTGGCTGGTTAAGAGTGACCAGTGATTGGGAACCGCCTACATAAGTGGCAGGTCCGGTCACCGAGAAGGTGATGTTGTTGTCAGCCGTAGGGACGACGATGCCGTTCTTGTCGACAATCTTGGCGACAACGAAGGCGGCATCGGTTCCGTTTGCGGTCCACGCAAATGAGGTTCCATCAGGCTTCTGAACGTTGGGAACAACATCCAGCTCGACATGGTCGGCCGGACCGGCAGTCGTCTTCTGGTCTGAAGCGATCACCGTTCCCAGTTCATCCTTACATTGGGCGACTACAGTTCCCGCAACCCAGTTGACGTTCCAATGCGTTTGAAACGGCATGCTGGTCGTGGCCTGCAACTGATCCTGGGAAGGATTGTCCGGAAGAGATGCATAGGGATCGGAATTCCATGGGTTGGGCACCTGATCCGGCCCTGCCGCTACACCATTGATCAAGAGTCCCACGGATGGGCAGTTGCTGAATGCGTTGACCTGGATCGTGCCACTGCGATTCCAGTGATGGGCCAGGGCGACAACCGGCTGTTCCACTCCGGCAGCCGTTTTGAAAGGCGTCCAAGCTGCCTTGTAGACGTAATACATCAATCGGGGAAACCGATTGATATCCGTCATCGACCCATTGAGGCTGCGGACGTTGGTTCCTGGAGTTCCATCGGTGAGTTCGTCGTTTTCGCCCGGTGTGTCGGCAAAATACCACTGCGCCACGCCGAAGGCATCGGCATCTTTGCTCTGGCTCCAGTTTTTGATAAACGGGGCGACGAAAGCCAACTCGTGGTCATAGTCGTAGCGGAGAGTTCCCCAGCCATCCCAATACTCCGCACCCACGTTTGGTTTGGCTGCAAATTTCCCATTCTTGTTGGCAACTTCACACCCTGCGCCGTCACACTCCATGACGTCACCATTGTTCAAATCCGGAGTGCGATCGCCTTGCGCGTGCTGTTGAATGGGGTCCCATTGAAGCGAGATTTGCTTCAGTTGCTGCGCAAGGCCCTCGTCCATATCTCCGTTATTGGCCTCCCAAAGCAGAACGGACGGATGGTTGCGGTCGCGCAAGATCATGTCGCGGTGCAATTCCGTCTTGAGCACAAACCGGTCGCATTTGGGATTGTTGACACATTCCGGGGCATTCCCAAGAGAAAAACCTTCTTCTCCGTCGCCACTGGGATCGAGAACCATGATGCCGTACGCATCGGCTGCGTCAAGGAACTCGGGACTTGGAGAAGAGTGTCCCGGACGATAGAGATTACCGCCCGCAGCCGCCAAGTCACGCAGGTCGCGCCACTGTTGCTCCTCGGGGACAGATGAGCCGAGAGCAGGATAATCGTACCGTCCCGATCCACCCCAGAGATACTGCGGCTTGCCGTTGATCAAAGGGAAGTCTTGGTTCCATGCGAGCGTCCGGATTCCCAAGGGAGTCTGCACGGAATCGACAACCGTGCCATTGACGCTCACGATATGGAAGACCTTATACATATAAGGCTTGCCATAGATGCTGTTGTTCGGGTACCAGAGCGTGGGATTGTTTACCGTCAACTGCTGATCGAAGGTGGGAGCCTGAGACGACAGAATAGGTCCAATCGTGCCGGCTGGAATCGTCGTTTCGCTTTGGGCAGTGGCCACGATATTTCCGCCCGCGTCAACGATCTGGGTGGTCAGGAAGACGTCCTGATCCGACGTGCTTTCGTTCATGACGTTGGTTTGCACATCGATCGTTGCGGAGGTATCGCTGGCTGAAAGAGTGGAAACATAAGTTCCCCACTTGGCCGCGTTATAGCCTGAATAAGTATTGCGAGGAATATAGACCGGATCGGTGATGTACATGCGGACCGGTCGGAAGATGCCGTTCATTGCTTGTCCAAAGCGGGAAGACCCAGAGAAGCCTGGGCTTTCGAACCAGCTATCATCCCGGCTTGCTGCGCGGACGGCAAGAACATTGCCCGATCCATCAAAGTGCAAATAAGGAGTGATGTCTACCAGTGCGCCAATAAAGCCAATCACGTGGGTGGCTTTATTGTCTGCGGCGACTGCGCTACTGCCGGGAAGCAGGACCCCGTTGACGTAGACCTGCATGCCGGTGTGAACGCCCTCCAACTCCACTTGGACCTTGCTGTTCGCATACTGCGGGTCCATCGTGAAATGTTTGCGATACCAGACCTCATTGGGGCCCATCTGGCCATCCCCATCGCCGGAGATCAGATTGATATACATATTCATCTGTTCCGAGGAATAAGGAAGACCGACCGGAAGCCAACTGGAGTCGTCAAAACCTGGCGATGAGACCGTGGAAGGATCTGCATCGCTTGCCAAATATTGCCACGGCGTCTCTCCTAAATTAATCACTACTCGCTTGGAGGGAGGAAGTGATGTTGCCTGCGCAAGGCAGGAGGACAACCCAGACAACGACAAAGTAAGAAAGACAAGTGCCCATGCGATTGCATGTGCGCGCGAGACTTTCATGAGTTTCCTTTCAGCTCAAATTAACAACCACGGATTGGGGAGGGAAATGGATCAGATACGACTGTCACATCATTCGCAGGTTCACACTGATGCTCGACGGTCGTCCATGTAGACTTGGGTGCCTCTCCTGAGGAGAGGACTTTAAAACCGTAACGGAGCTACGATCCAATAGTAACCTAATATTTGTGACCATTGAGTTAAACTGGAGATGTGAGAAGGTTACCAAAGGCTCTTGTCGAGACGCACACCAATGTTCGTCGGGGCAACTCGATGAGAGAGGGAGTGCATGAGTAATAAGGGCCATGCCGCGGGGGACGCGGACCGGTTCTGGCAGTTTGCGATCAATCAGGATAGGAGACTCTTGGTCATCAAGCCGCGGGCTCTGAGCGAGGCCGCTCAGAACGCCGCGTAGATTGCCATGCCGCGCAGCGCCCTGAGACTCAAATCAGCAAGAAGAGCGCACCCCCCCCAATAGCAGGGCAATACCGATCAAACATTCACTTCTTATTTTGATGAGCTGAGGGATTGCAAATTGCTGGAACAAAGGCGAGCGTTGGCATCGCTCATGGACGGAGGAGGCGTCGCCTTTCCCCAGCCGGAGGGTGCAGGCCCCATGGTCAGGATCAGCGTTGCTCCATTTTGGATCTGCTCATGCCGGAACCAGGCATTTGGCAGAGCGACTCCGTTCAGTGTCGCCGACTGGACGTAGCGATTGAGGCCATCGGGGTCGAGATTTTTTGCGACGATATGCAGCTTCTTGCCGTTGCCGAGGCTCAGCGATGCGTCCGGAATGCTGGGGGTACTGATGAGGTAAACATCCTGCCCTGCGACGGGGAACAGGCCCAGGGTTGAAAAGATCAACCAACTGGACATAGCGCCTGAATCGTCGTTTCCGGGAATGCCTGCACGCGTATCCGTGAAAGCCTTCTCAAGAATAAGGCGAACAATGTCGGCGGTCTTGTCTGGCCGGCCTGCATAGTTATAGAGCACCGGCAACAGGAAGCCAGGTTCATTGGTTACATCGAAGTGGCGACGTAGAAAAGTCGTATCAAGCCTGCGAACGAATTGCTCGTTGCCGCCTGCCATCTCGATCAAACGCCGCATGTCTTGGGGAGCATAGATCGAATAGGTCCAGATGTCGCCCTCGTAGAAGAAATCGGGCCACGTGCCGCGCACGACCAAGTAAGGGGCAGCCCATGTTCCATCCGGGTTACGTGGACGCAGAAAGCCTTTAATGCCTTCCACGGTCATGTCTTTGTCCCAGAGATTTTCAAAGTTATGGGTACGGCTGGCGTAGAGTTTTGTCTCCTTGGTTTTATTCAAGCCGCACGCTACTTCGGCAATGGCGAAATCATCATAGGAATACTCCACGGTGCGCGATCCGGAGCGCTCGTCGGCGAGAGTGACGAATCCTTTTTCGTTGTAATCCTTGAGGCCGCCGCGACCTTCTTTTTGTTGATCGGCGGGCGGAACCTCGGCGTCATGCACCATGGCAGCAAAGGCGGTCTCGTAGTCGATGCCTTTCAGACCCTTCACGTACGCGTCCGCAATCACGACGTTCGCGTTGGAACCGCCCTGCGTTCTGCCATTATCATTGCCGCTGCGGGCGTCTGGCATATAACCGGTGTGCCGGTAGATATCTATCAGGGAGCGGATGATATCGCGTTGGCGATCGGGTGAAATGAGAGTCAACAACGGACTTGAGCTGCGAAAGGTATCCCAGATGCAATAGTAATCGTCATAGTAGGGCTCCGATGACTGCCAGTCGGGGTTCTCGCCGGTTCGGTCCGTAGGCATGAGCATCATGTGATAGATGGCGGTATAAAGTTGACGGCGTTGAGAATCGCTTTCTCCCTTGAGACTTAGTTTCGCTAGTTCGGTGTTCCATAGCTTCGCAGTCTCTGCACGTATCGCGTCAAAATTCCACGCCGGAATTTCTCGCCGCACATTCTCTTTTGCCTGTTCCGCGCTGATGAATGAGATGCCGACCTTTGCCTGGATGATCTGATTGCTCTTTGTGCGGAAGTCAAAAGAAGCGCCGACTGGAACATTGGGGCCGACTGTCGCGTCTCTCGAAGGGAGCAGATTCTTGCCTTCCCATATCTGCGTCGTAGTGGCGAGCGTATCGAGAACCATGTAGTAGTAGACTTTGTATTCGCCGCCACGGTTCCATCCACCTGTAACGCGCGTTACCCCTTGTACTTCGTGATTCGATATGACGTGAACTTCTGCTCCAAGAAATTTTTGCCCCTGCCAGTCTGTTCCCTGGCTCAAAATCGACGCAAGATTAATCGTGAGATGGGCCTGGCCGGAAGCAGAAAATGTATAGCGATGGAAGCCTACGCGACGGCTGCTCGTCAACTCGGCCTTTACCGCATATCGGGTAAGGTCTGCCGCGTAGTAGCCCACTTTGGCGACTTCGTTTGTACGTGGAGTTTTGATATCTTCCGGTTGCAGTGGCCCAGTCACGGGAGCAACCAGAACGTTTCCATACTTGCCCTGTGCGCCACTGAGATGGAGATGCGAGAAGCCGAGGATCACACCGGTGCTTGAGTATCCAAAACCGGACCGTCGGCCATCGAAGGTTTCCATATCCGGTCCAACCTTGACCAAGCCGTATGGTACTGCGGAGCCGATGAACGTATTGCCGCCCCAATCCACACCGATGAAGGGATCGACATTGTGGGTATAGTCTTTTTGTGCGGGCTGCGTCGCTGCATAGGTGACAAGGCATAGTAGAGGAACGCAGCTTACAGAGAGTATCGTTCGGAAGACTGATAAAGGGGGACGCGCAATTCGACTCAGGAAGGCGAAAGACATGACTGCTTCTCCATTCAATAGCTAAAGCATAAAAGAGTTACAGAAGCGATCGATAAAAATGCCTAGAGGCTGGCTGCAGGGCCTCTAGGCGGACCGATTTAGAACGAGTAGCGAAGACTGGCTTGCATGGAGCGTTGTCCCGTCTTGCTGGTGACCTTGCCGAAGGTTGCATCTGTGTACGTAGAGTCCGGAGCCGACCAATTAGGATGGTTGGGAAAATCGAAGGCGTCGAAGCGGAAGATGAGGGACTGGTTCTCGAAGGTCTGAAAGCGCTTCTGCAGGCTGGCGTTGTAATTTGCAGATCCAGGCCCATAGAGAATATTGCGGTTTCTTTGTGTCGTGAATGTGCCAGCGGGGGGCAAGGTGAATATGTTGCTGCCATCCGTATTCTTCGTATTGAACCATGAATTGGAATCGGCTCCCACTGAGAATTTGCCATTGCCTTTCAGGTTTGCCCCAGGCGCGATCTGTAAAAGCTGCGCCTGGAAGCCAGATCCGACACCGGCGACATCCTGGCTGGTAGAGACACTTAAAGGAATGCCGGTTTGGAACTGGTAAGACTGCGAAATCTGCCAGCCCCCAAGCACCTCATTCGCGATGCGATTTCCGTTTGGAAACGGAATACGGTATACCGAGTTGATCGCAAGCACTTGGCGGATGTCGTAATCGGAGTTACCGCACAGGCCTTTGGGGTCGAGGAAGTTAGGCAGAAAGTTTTTCTGGAAAGAACCGCAGTCCCGCGAATGTGCGTAGGTGTAGGCGACACCAAAACCGAGATTCTTGCTGTAGCGATGATTTACGTCGATCTGCAAGCCCTGGTAGAAGGCGGTATCGCCCTGGTATACCTCCGTGATAGCGGCATATCCGAGATAGGGACGATGTGCATTGACTCCATTTGTGCCGTAGGCCTGCGCTGTTCCCACGGGAGCTTGATTCAGATCGCCTTCGAACTGTTGATGCAGCGCATGCCTGCCTACGTATGAGATATCGGCGACGGTGTCGTAGCCTATCTCTCGCTCGACGGAGACATTCCACGTATAAGCCTCAGGCTGCGGTGAGGCTTGATTGATTGCTCCTGAAAGCTGGGGATACGAGCCGGTGGATGCAGCGGTTCCGCCGGGGTTGTCGACGCTTCCAGCGGAGATCGATACAAGCTGTTGAAGAGGCGGAATACCGCCGGCAAAAACACCGTCCGAAACGCCCTGGCGATTTACATAGCGCCCGAAGCCGGTGCGCAGGACCGTCTTGCCATTGAGTTGATATGCGATGCCCAATCGAGGCTGGAAGAGGAACTTCTGCACATGAATGTATCCGCGCGGAAGATTATGGAACAGGTTGTTGTATTGGTTTGACGAAGCGATTGGCACGTGCCCCTGTGCACTTGACGTAAAGCCGGAGCCCCACAGAACTGTGCCGTTCAATGGATCGCCTGTTCCTGCAATCGGGTTGCCCGTTGTCGGACTTACCTGGATGGCGTTCACTGGAGAATAGAACGCTGGATCGAAGGTTCCCGCATTGTTCCAAAGGCTGTAGTACGGATGAATGCTGCTATAGCGAACACCATATTCAAAGTGCAGCTTGAGAGTGACCTTCCACGAATCCTGGGCGAAGAACTCATACATATTCGCTCGGTTCGGAGTTTCATTACGAGGGCCAACTTCAGAATAGGTATTGAACAGGCCCAGGGCCGCATCCGCAATGTCGTAACTCGATCCCAGCGTATTGCCGCTCGAGAAATCGAATTTGCCGTTTTGGTTGTTGGTTTGGCCCGGCGTGGAATTGGCAAAGGCAATCTGATCGTCGTCATTCTCTCCGGAACGCTCATAGAGACCACCTACACGAATAAGATGGTTCCCAATGACGCGCGTGAACGTATCCGCAAAGTCGAATAGCTCTCCCTGCGAGTGAGAAGGGTAGGTGCTGCCGTCGAGAGTTGTAATACTGGTAGTGGTATCGAACGCGATGGTCGGAATCTTGTTGGGCAGGTCTTTGCCTTGCGGAAATAGATAGGGAAAGTTGATGCCATAGCGCGCACGGTTGTAAGTTCCAGTCGATGTATCGATGCTCAGGCGTGCTACGTCATGGCTGGCCGTGAAGAGAAATTCGTTGCTCATTCTCTCGTGGAATGTGTGCACGTAATCGAGCGATCCTGTCTCGTTCGGACGGCTATAGATACGCGGGACATCTCCATAGTTCGAAGTGGCGAATGGATTGTCTTCGTGATAGTAAAAGTGAATCAGCCGGAAACGGACATAATCTTTCTGCGTCGGCACGATATCGAGATTGCCACTATCGATTTGCTGCTGCTCGGGATTTGTTCCCGTCGTAAGAAGGTTTGCGCTACCCAATGAGAAGTTAGGAGTGGGATTTGGAAAAGCAGTGAGAAGACCCACGCCATTGGCGCTGAGACGATTTTGCGGAATGATGTTGCCGCTGAAGCAGCCGGGGCCGCCAGTCGCGGCGCTGCATGGAAGAGGGGACTGGGGGTCCTTAATATAATGTTTCGACGAGCCGGCCAGCAAAGCACTGAAATCGCCGGTGCGGAAAGCGGGATTCGGCACGGTAACCGCATTCGTCTGCAAGGGGTTATAGCGGACGAGTGCCTCCGAATACAGGAAGAAGACCTTACCCTTGGGAAGGACATGAGGGACAACGAGCGGCCCGTTGACGTTTCCGCCAAACTGATTGAATGTAAAATGCCCCACATAGTTTGTTTTTAGCGCTGCGGGATATGCCGGATTGTTATTGTTCACCGTGTTGTTGTTGCGGACCCAGGTGTTCGCATTGAGCACGGGGTTCTGGAAGTACTCGTAGAGGCTGCCGTGAAAGTTGTCGCCGCCGCTCTTGGTAATGATTCTTACCTGACCACCGATGGAGCGGCCATATTCCGCTGGATAGTTCGTGGCCAGTACCTGCACCTCCTGGACCGCATCCAAGTCGGGCGTTCCGATGGAATCTCCGCTGGCGCGGATGCGAACTGCGACGGCACCATCGTAGGTCAGCAGATTATCGCGTTCACGGCCGCCATTGATGTTGAGTGCGCCAAGCCCAGTGCTGAAGCTGAACGAAGAGACATTGCTTGAAACGCTGGTGATACCCGCTTTGGTGAGGGCAAGGTAAATAGGATTTCTTCCGTTGAGCGGAAGATTGTCCGCTTGACTGCTGGTGATGACGCGTCCGAGCGTCGAACTGTCTGCCTGCAGCGTTGTTTCATTTGCCCGGATTTCGACTTGTTGTGCTGTTGCACCTACGGAGAGTGCGATATTCACAGTTGAAGGGACGGATGGGTCAAGGTTGTTATTGGTCATTGTGACCGTATTGAACCCTTCAGCCGAAATCATCACGGTGTATTTACCTGGCGCGAGGCCGGGAATGGTGTAGAAGCCGGAGCGGTTCGTCGCGACTTTGCGGATCGCTCCATTCTGTTCGTTCGTCAAGGTGATGCTGGCATTCGCAACTACGGCGCCTGAAGGGTCGGTAACCACTCCAGCAATGGATGAATTGTCCGATTGAGCGAACGACGCAACAGCAATCGTCAATAAATAGACTGTACATAAAAACGCGCAGAAAAAGATTTTTTGAGGGGTACGGCGGAACGATGATTTTGGCGTTGACATGATTGTCCTCAATGATGAAGTTGGAGAAAGCAGTGGGGAAAAGTCCGTCAGAGATTTTTCTTTATGATCATTTCGCTTGCGATGGTTCGAGCAGCGCATCACGACATCCCGGCGGAACTGTAACCGGATTGCAGCGAGCGATCAACCCGTGCGGAAGTTCCACGAAGAATCCCGTCCAGCGTGAGGGCTCTCCCGGTGGATAGTCTGTACTCACCATCTGGGCGCCACTCGATAGAGCGACATCCGCACGTGCGTGATCGTTGGTGCGCGCCTCTTCCGTTCCATCGTCCGAGCGGGTACGGATCAGATATCCCTGGCGCGCAAGTGCGTCGATTTCATCCTTGGTGGCGCTGTTCTCTTCGGTAAGCGCGGCGTCCGGGGTTCCAGGCACGGCGTTGGTAAAAAGCATTCGTCCGCGAAGGGAAGGGTGAGTAGCGGTGTACACGGCCGTAACCGGACGCTGATCCAAAAGGAAGATCACTTTACCGCGCGACTCTGCGAGGAGTGGCCATCCACCATGCCGCCCTGCTGCTGACGGCTGACCGGTTGCGTGCACGGCCTCGACTAACGTGTCGTAATCGCCTCGCACGGTATCGGGCATAATGATTTCCGGGCGAGAGAAAACCGACAGAATCTCGGCATCCAGCGCATCGAAAGTTGCAGATGTAAAAGGCTCAGGCCCATTTGCGGCTGCTGCGGCTCCGGCTCGCCCCTGCTTCGTCTCGACCAGGATGAAGATCGGAAGGTGAGCCGGATGCTGTTGTGACCAGTCGTGAATCATTTTCAGGCAGGCTACGAAAAGATGGCAGGAGCTTCGCTGATCGACGTCGAGCACGTGCATCACCTTAAACCCAGGCTTGTCCATGTCGTGATCTGGGTCGAAGTCCGGGTCGGCGGGAAGACCGGCTTCCGCTACCTTGCGCACGATCGCAGGGTGCGCGTAGCGGCCGCCTTTCGAGTCGGCGTAGACATCGATCTCCACTTGGCGAACGCCCCTGCTCAACTGTTCAGGGATAGGAGGATGTTCATAATCCAGTGCTCTCATCGCCTTGGGGTTTTGCTGGTCAATCAACTTTCGTTCGCTCGGGGCGATGCCGGTGTGATAACTGTTATGGCTTCCGATCACCTGGATCTGGTTCAGATGGATCGCCTTGTCCTGTTTGGCGGATTGTCTGGACTGGGCGCCGGCACCTGTCGCCTGCACCGTGAGCAGACAGAGCACTGCAAGCCACTTCGACATGATGAATCCTTCCAAGATTGTGAAAATTCGTAGGCATAAGCGATTCCAGAGCACGACAAAGATGGCTTCGTTCAAGCACAAGAACCGCAAGGTCGTATGCCAGAACGATCTCGTCCAGGGCTGGGGCGTGTGCAGGGGTTTCCACCGTATGCCAAGTGCACCGCCGGGAGGTGGGAAGGTGTAATTCATTTTTAATCAAAGGTCTGTGCCGAGGCTCTCAAAGAGAATTAACGTGTCATTCACCATTCCACGGACCGTGTAAAGTGGCAATTAATGGCCTATTAATGGCTGCGGGGCGGGTTCGTTATCTACTGGTAACAGCCATGAGTGGAACGGATCTTGCAGACGCTCCTGCCACGGAGGGGCGGAACTTTCCTGGCCGGTTGAACCGTGACAAGCGTTGGCAATTGGCGCTAAAAATTGTTGCGACCAAAGGATTTGCCAAATCCTCTTTCCTGGCAGGCTTTCTTCTCTACATCTGCGAACGCCATCTTCTGCATAGAGACGAGGAGATCACCGAACAACAGGTCGGGGTGCACGTTTTTGGGAGGCCACCGGGCTATAACGCGAATGACGACAATATCGTTCGCAATTATGCACGAATCCTGCGGCAACGCTTGGATAGTTACTTCCAGAATGAAGGCGCGAACGAAGAGATTCACCTTGTGGTGCCACGCGGTCGTTACATTCCGCTCTTTGTCAGCGCCACTATTGGGGCCGCAGAAGACAACTTGGAAGAGTCGGAACTTGGTGTGGCTGCTCCAGTTTCGGAAGCAGAGGAAATACCCGATTCAGCTCGCAATAATCCGATAGCTCTTTCTGGCGATCGTTTCAAATTGCTGTTTTCGATAGGCTCGCATCGTCGTGCCTATATTTCTGCGGCGCTCCTTCTTGCCGTGCTGTCTTTGTCGCTTGTATGGGGATTAGCGAGCCGGAAAAATTGGAATCTTTTTCAAAAACAGGCGAGCGCTTCAGACATCTTCTGGAGCAGCCTCTTCAAGGCGGACCAGGATACCTTTGTTGTTCCAAGCGATAGCGGCCTCGCCATCTACGAAGATCTCACAGGAACATCCGTGGATCTTGGAAGCTATGTCCGGAGCGATTATCCCCCCGGCGAAACTTCACGACTGGCGGAAGATCTGAGGCTGGGGAAAGCCCTTGGTTCGCGGCGATACACCAGCGTGGTAGACCTTAAGCTCGTCTCCATGCTCTCTCGCCTGCCCCAGGTGAATGCGACTCGCTTGAAGATCCGGTATGCTCGTGAACTGCAACTGGACGATCTGAAACAGTCCAACGCTATTCTGATCGGTTCAATTAGTGCAAACCCTTGGGTTGAACTCTTTCAGAAAGATATGAACTTCCAGTTTTATCGAGATAAAAAAAATAATGTCGAGCTAATTCACAACGTGCATCCTCAAGCCGGAGAGAAGGAGTTCTATCTCACACAGGAAATGGACGCCGACCGCACCACTTACGGAGTCATCGCCTTCGTTCCGAACCTGAACCACACCGGCTATGTGCTCGTGATGGAGGGAATCAATATGGCAGGCACCGAGGGCGCCGCGGAATTCCTGATGAGCAGTCGTGCGAATCAACTCCTCGAACGAGTTACCCGTAATCATACTTTGAGTTCGCCCTTCGAGATTTTGATTGAAACGAGCAACATCGGTGCAAATGCGCCGGAACCCAAGATGATTGGGGAGCGAATTAACTAAGGTCATCCTTGCACTGTTCGCTTTGATCCATTCAATTGTCCCCGCCGGTGAGCATTGAATTGCGGAAACCTCTCAGCCGCGTAATCAACTTGAGTAGTCTGTGAGCGAAGCAATAGCACGGCGAAAGATCATTCATCGGGTATTGTCGATTTGCCGTGCCCAATCTGGATGGAAATAGAGAGAATGAGGCTCATTCAAGATTTTCCTGTTGCTTTCCCAGTGGAGTTATGGAACTCTCCTGTTGATAACCAAAAAGAAGGTACTGCAGGAAAAGTATGAACCAGAAGAAAGATGTGCAGCAAGGGACGCTGGCGCTGATGGTTCTCAAGACCCTCGATATGTTGGGGCCGCTGCACGGATATGGTGTCGCCCGGCGCATCGAGCAGATCAGTGGCGAGTTGCTTTCGGTCAATCAGGGCACACTCTATCCTGTTCTGCTGAGGCTGGAGCAGGAGGGCGCCATTGCATCTGAATGGGGTCCTTCTGAAAACAATCGCCGAGCGCGCTTCTATCGGCTCACACGCACGGGCCACAAATTGCTAGAGGCGGAGAAACGCGATTGGGAACAGAGGGCGGCAATTATTGCACGGTTCTTTGAAGTAAGAGCGGAGGATCTGGCATGAGAGCCCTGAAGCGAAGCTTCGCACGGGTGTGTAATTTTGTATCGGGGCGCCGTGGAGATGAGCGGTTGCGCGAGGAAGTGGAAGAACATCTAGCGTCGCAAACGAAAGAAAACATCCGATCTGGAATGACTCCTCAGGAGGCTCGCCGACGCGCCCGCCTGAAGTTCGGGGAGGTGGAGACGATTCGAGAAAGCTATCATGCCGAGCAAGGCGTGCCATTTATGGAGAGCGTACTGCTCGATGTCAGGTATGCACTTCGCGTGCTTTGGAGGTCTCCTGCATTCACGGTTGTAGCTTTCATCACCCTGGCGCTGGGGATTGGGGCCAACCTCGTGGTCTTCGGAGTGCTGAATGCTGTCCTACTGCACCCCTTGGAGGTGAGCGCCCCGGAGAATCTGTACCAATTGCGCCACCAGCGGTGGATGATGGGGCGACTACTCACAACCTCGTACCCCGCGTTTGAGGACTTTCGGCAACGCAACACCACCTTCAGCGATATAGCCGGGATTTATGGATATTCTCGCGCGGAGCTAAATTGGTGTAACGCGATGCTCAGCGCCCACGGGGACGAGGTTAGCGGCAATTATTTTGATCTGCTGGGTGTGCAACCGGAGACAGGACGGTTCTTCCACGCAGCAGACGAGCATGGCCCCGATTCCGCACCCTATGTGGTTTTGAGCGATGCTCTGTGGCGAAGCACATTTCATGCCGATCCAAGAGTGATCGGAGCAACCGTGGATCTCAACAAACATCCGTTTACGGTGGTGGGCGTGGCATCATCGCAGTTCCATGGCACAGAACGGTTTGTGTGGCCGGACTACTGGGTGCCAATGATGAACGAGAAACAAGTGGAAGGGTGGGATGGCCTGCATAGCCGGACATCGATAACCGTTACCGTGATTGGTCGGCTGAAGCCAGGCGTAGCGCCGCGGCACGCGACGGAAGATCTGAATGCGATTGCAGCCGAGTTGGCGAAGGAGCACCCGGAGACCGATGATGGACAGCCGCTGCGGCTGATCCATCCAGGGCTCATTGGGGATGAGGGCGATGTCATTCGCGAATTTCTTGTGAGCGTAAATGTTCTGGCATTGTTGGTGCTAATGGCGGCATGTGCGAATCTCGCAAGCCTGTTTGCAGCGCGCGCTGCGGATCGACGCCGAGAGTTAGCACTCCGCGTAGCCCTTGGATCAAGTCGTCAAAGGCTCGCTCGGCAACTGCTGACCGAAACGGTGTTGATATCGCTGATGGGCGGAGCCGCAGGCCTAGTGAGCGCCCGTCTGCTGCTGGGCGTGCTGAACCGATGGCGTCCAGCAGTTGAGGGCCATCTGGCAGCCAGGATAGATATTCGCGTGGTCCTCGTGGGCTTGGCGCTGACGATGGGAAGCGCGCTCTTGTCTGGGATCGTTCCAGCATGGCAGGCCTGGCAGAGTAGTCCATTGCAGAGCTTGAAGGGTGGGCCTGCGAAGCCCGTGTCCCTGTGCCGGTTCACCCTGCGGGATCTTCTGCTGGGCTTACAGATTGCCATCTGCACTCTGCTGGTAGCGGCCTCGCTGGTGGCGGCACGCGGCATGGTACGTGTTTTACACGTTCCTCTGGGCTTTCAGCCGCAAGGCGCAATGCTTGTGAACATGAACCTGAGCCAAGCAGGAGAGACAGACGATGGAAGGCTCGAAAAAGAGAGGACAATTATTGAGGCAGCGCAGAGCATCCCCGGGGTAACGGCAGTAGGCGCGGTGAGCAGCACGCCCATGACCGGAGGGCTGCATGGGATTCCGATCTTCCGACCAGGAACGACAGAGTTCAAACTGAACAATGCCGTATTAGCTCCGTACATCTTCTCTATGTCTCCTGGCTATCTGGAAGCTGCCCGCACCCGTCTATTGAGCGGACGGGATATCGCGTGGCAAGACACTGCGAAGACTCCGTATGTAGCAATCGTGAATGAAACCTTCGCGCGCAGAATGTGGGGCGAGACGCCCGCGATCGGACAGCATTTTATTGTGTCAGGAAGCCTGACGGAAGTGGTAGGCGTGGCCGAGGACGGCAAATACCACGACATGCAAGAGCCGCCGCAGCCTGTGGCATATGTGCCGTTCTTGCAAAGCGCGCAGAGCGAAGCGGTTTTTGTGGTCCGGTCACAGCGGGCGCCGAGCGAGATGTCGGCAGCACTCGAACGCACACTGGGCAGCCTTGCGCCAAATGTGCCAATCACAGTCGAGAACTGGTCTGACACGCTGCAGGGAGAACTTTTCCCCGCGCAGGCTGCGACCACATCGCTGGGTGTTATGGGCCTGTTGGCGGCGATGCTGGCTGTGACGGGCATCTTCGGTATGGCGGCCTACAGCGTGAGCCGGCGAATGAAGGAATTGGGAATCCGCGTAGCCTTGGGCGCACACAAGACCCAAGTGATGAGAGCCGCTGTGGGCCGCCCCATGATCCTGCTCGGCTTGGGATCGGGAGTGGGTCTGCTGGCGGGAATCTTCGCGAGCCGCTGGCTGGGGCAGATTGTGTATCAGGCGAATCCGCGAGATCCCGCAGTCGTGGGCGGCGCGGCACTGACGATGGTGCTGCTCGGCATTGCGGCGTCCGCCATTCCCGCGCGGAGAGCGCTTGCCATCGACCCAGCCAGGCTTATGCGGGAAGACTGAGGCCGTGAATAACACGGCGGGTGAAGGCAGTGAGGGCGCTTTTGCTCCGTCTGCT
>JAATGG010000091.1 GCA_015654835.1 Terriglobales bacterium | reverse complement strand
CCGAAGAGCTGTCCCTGGTTGGTATAGCCGTGACGTTGCGTGCCCTCCCAATATTCAAAGGCGATGTAGAAAGCGGAGACGACGACGGTGGTACCGCATTGATGAGGCAACATCTCGGAGGGAATGACAAATGCGTGGCAACCTGCACTGCTAGGGAACATTCGAGTGGTTTGTGAACCGTCTCAGGACGAACTCCTGAGCTAGCGCATTTGCGATGCGTCCCGCAGTTGTAATGGCCGCACTGCTGAAGACAAGGCCCGGTCCGCGATTCGATGAAGGATAGTACGTGTTCGTGAGAGCGGCGGAGGCCAGATCACCGCCTATGCTTGAGTAGTTGAACTGCCATTTGCCATTGTCCCCCTTGGCAACGAATGGAGCCGAGATGGCATGCATCGTCCTCGATCTATTCGTGCCTGTGCCCTGATAGAAATAGCGTGGGTCCTGATGGAGAAGCGAAGGCAATATGGCGCCGCCGATCAAAATGTCCGAAGTGCTGGTAGCGTAAGCCGCCCCAAATCGCTGGCCATAACCTTTGGCGCCCTGAACATAATCAGGAGTATCTGCCGCTTGGTTGATTCCTGCGATGAAGGCTGAAGCCCCAATCGTAACAACGTCCGTTGCAGCTTTCAGGGCAAGCCTGAACTTCAACTTCGATGTAAGTGATATTGCATTTTGGTCATATACGACATAAAAGTTAGGAACGAAGCCGAGAACACGCTGCTTCTCCTCGACCTTGACCTGTTCAAGGGCCAGTTGATCCGCAAATACCGCTGTTACACTTGTCTCCACCATCGAGATTTTGAGATTAACGTCGTTCAACGTAAGTTGTTGACCAGGGGTGAGCACAACTGCGGCCGACGTCCACTCCGCGAAGCCATTAGCCGTAATGCTGATCCGATAGGCGACGCCTGGATGAAGCTCCCTAAGTTCGAACTCGCCCTCCCCGTCGGTCACGGCGGTTTGGTGCTCGGCCTGCGTTGGCCCATCGACTGAGAGAGCAGCCCCGGGAATTATGCCACCGTTGGTGTCGTGTACCGTGCCGACAATACTCGCCGGCTGTGGTTTTGGGACTGTGACCTCCTGGCCGATCATCCACGTAGAAGAGAGACAAAGAAAAAAAACACTGAAGCAGGTGCGCACGAGCATGAATACAAGATGCATGGGGATTCGCCGAAGGCTCAGAAACGTGGCCATTAACAACATTATTACTGGTACGAAAACGACCGAGCACTCCACTCCGGGCCGCCTGCTTCCGGTGTGCCATCAATGTGTCACGCTACGCAAAACGTGCTGCTTGCCATTTGCAGGAAAGGGCTGCGCAATTGCCCGGACGATACTGGTTTCTCCCTTGGATTGCGCACGTTACAGTAGACGGGCCAGATCCGGAAACGAAAAACGCGTCATACCCCGTGCTTTCCAGCGTTCTTACCACCGGAGAACTTGCGCGCAGCCAACTTCGCAATCCGGCTACGCTGGGAACGAGGTCTGCTAACCCATTCATAGAACTATCGAGGCTTGATCCTACTTGCGCGCTTCCACACCGTGTAGCCAGTCAGGATCGATGTGCGAATGCACCAGATGGACCAGCAGTTGTATCGGCCTCATCTCCGAGGTCCATGGCTGCGATAAGACCACTGTTCATGGTAAATACGTGGAAAACCTCGCTGTCCGAAAGAACATCACCTTGAAGGCTCTTAACAATTTGGTGCACCCTGACGCGGGTCTTGCCTCCGTCTTCCTGGGTTATTGCGAGCGGTTCGACATGGGGATCGAACTCACCCCATTGCCGGGTCCAATACGCGCGGATCTCTTCTTTTCCGACAACCTTGCCGCCCTCCGAAGCCTTGGGCCAGCTCACGTCTTGCGTCATCAGTGCTAAAGCACCGTCGATGTCCCGCTTGTTGAATGCGGAGTATGCCTGCTCAATAATCGTCTTAGTGTCTGCCATTTATCCTCCTACAATGCTTGCCATGTACTCGATTTTTATGTCCAGCCAGCCCACAACCTCACTGACAAGCTTCCGCGAAAGGAAGGACGAAGCCACTATAGCCATCTTATCGCGCCCTCCGATGCGCTAAACCGACAGGTAGCAATAAACGCCGATCCGGCATGGAAAGCGGCTGAAGCGGTGTAGTTCAATCACAAGGCGGCTAAGGCGAGAAGCCCAAGGCAGGAGATCCAAGCGCATTCGCACGATGCCATCTACTGGCCGCTGCGATGTATGCACAGAGCATTGTGATCGCAGTCACAGATGAGCTCCCAGCCGAGGGCGCAATAATATTTCAGCGACGATAATCATTATCGTTCGATAGCAGATGACCACTGCGACCCAATTCGAGCAGTTCAACGCTTTATGCAAAGAAGCCGGAATCACGCCAACACAACAGCGTCTGGTCATTTGGCAAACGCTCACAGAGATGCACAACCATCCAAGCCCGGAAGACGTTTATGTGCGCGTCAAGCCGCAGCTTCCGACCGTGTCGCTGGCAACGGTCTATAAGAACATTCATCTGTTCATCGATACCGGCATGTTTCGCGAAGTGAGCATGCATCACGGCACGCTCCGCATCGAGACGAACTCAGCGCTGCATCATCATCTGGTCTGCCGTAAATGCAAGTCGATCTTCGACCTCGATGCCAAACAGTTAAGCGGCTTCCCCATTCCGCAGAGCCTTCCTGACGGCTTTGTTGCCGAGCAATTTTCAATCGATGTGCTCGGACTCTGCGCTGCTTGCCGGAAGAGCAAGCCATAGCCCTGATTTATACGAAAGGAGTCATTCATGCTGACCATTGGAGAGAAGTTTCCCTCCTTTTCCGTTACCGCAACTGTAAGCACGACTAAAGACAAAGAATTCGAAACCATTACCGACGAAAGCTATGCCGGCAAATGGAAACTGTACTTCTTCTGGCCTAAGGATTTTACGTTTGTCTGCCCGACCGAGATCGCCGGATTCGCCAAGTTGAATAAAGATTTCAAGGAGCGTGACTGCCAGATTCTCGGCGGCAGCATCGATTCCGAATATGTGCACCTGGCTTGGCGCAACAATCATCCAGACCTGAAGAATCTGCCGTTCCCCATGTTGTCTGACCTGAAGCGCAGCCTTTGCGATCAGTTGGGCATTCTCGACCTCAATGCGGGTGTGGCCCAGCGTGCCACGTTCCTGGTCGATCCGGAAAATATCATCCGCTTTGTCTACGTCACAGATGGTTCCGTGGGCCGCAATCCGCAGGAAGTGCTGCGCGTGTTGGATGCGCTGCAAAGTGACGAGCTCTGCCCGTGCAACTGGCACAAGGGCGAAGCAACCCTCCAGGCATAACAACCTTGAATAGTTCAGTTCCCGGGCGCAGGACACTTCGGCTCGTGTGCCCGGGAACTGAACACAATATGCTTCACCACTCATGAGCAAGCAGCCGTGTGGATACAGCAGATCTGTGGCTAATTGCTCATGCATCGGTACGCCCGCGTTGTATGTGCGAACAATGGAAGGCAGCAATGAAAAGCTTTGAAATCGCGCTCTCTGAAATCAGGGCTCAGCAATCGCCCAGAGTCCCTCGCATGGGGAAATTCCTTCTAGGAATATTTGCAGCCTTGACGACTATCTGCATGATCCTGTCTGGCTGCGGGCACGCTTCTCTCGACCCTCGACCCGATGCCGATATTGCTCCGCAGCATTTGTTTATGTTTTCTGCGCTGCGAACCCTTGGCCCCGCAACGGGACTGGCTGCGCTCCGGATCGATCTCGGGCGCCGTCTCTACTACGATGCACACCTCTCTGAGAACGCCTCGGTTTCATGTAACAGTTGTCACCAATTGACGAAGTATGGAGTTGACCCCGGCAAACCGGTATCGTTTGGACACAACCAACGCCCTGGAGGCAGAAACTCCCCGACGGTCTATAACGCCGGACTGCAATTCGTTCAGTTCTGGGATGGCCGCGCTGCAACTCTCGCAGAGCAGGCTTCCGGGCCGATGATGAATCCGGTGGAGATGGGCATGTCCGGTCCCGCTGCGGTATTGGCGTATATCCGTTCGCGGCCCGATTACATCCGGCAATTCCGCGTAGCCTATCCGGGAGCCAGCGACCCCATCACGCTCGATCACGTGACGAATGCGATTGCAGTATTTGAAGCGGGACTTCAGACTCCGGCCCGTTGGGACAAGTATCTGCAAGGAGACACCTCCGCACTTACCGACGCAGAAAAGCAAGGGTTGCGTGTCTTCCTGCGCACTGGCTGCGCTGCCTGCCATGCGGGGACAGCAATGGGCGGCAACTCCTATGAGCAGTTGGGTGCCTCTCGTGATTGGCCCGATCACTCCGATGTGGGCCGCAGCGGCATTACGCATCAAGCCGGCGACGTGATGTACTTCAAGGTGCCAATCCTGCGCAACGTAGAGAACACGGGACCGTGGTTTCACAACGGCAAGGTGCAGACGCTCGATGAAGCTGTCCGGCTGATGGCGAAACACGAGGCAGGTCAGAACCTAAGCGATGCAGAGATCCGCTCGATCGTGGTCTTCCTTCATGCGCTGACTGGAGAGATCCCACGGCGGTACATTCAACCGCCACCGGATGAAGAGCCGCCGATCAAGACTGCGAAGAGTTCCAGTGCACCGGGGCAGATGACTCACTCCACCATGATCTCAACGTCGAAGGAGGGCCAGTAGCATGCGCCGGTTTGCCTGGATTTTCGGAATCGTCCTTGTTCTCGCATTTCTGCTAATGCAATTGCGTCAGCCGGATTACGGCCGTGCTCCCGTTGTTGCCGTGGCCAGCTTCGATGCACACCTGCACCCGGATCCCCAGATCCGAAACATGCTCCACCAGTCTTGTTATAACTGCCACTCCGCGCAAGGAGAAACTCCCTGGTACGGGCATGTCTGGCCGGCATCCCAACTTATGCAGGAAGATGTTCGCCGTGGCCGGGCGCGCCTTGACTTCTCTGACTGGGAGAACCTCAGCCCTGAGATGTCGGCCATCCGGCTTCGCGATGCCTGCCGCATGATGCGGGAATCCAAGATGCCCGTTTGGTATTACCAACCGATGCATCCGGGGTCTGCACCGAAACCGGAAGACGTTGATACGTTCTGTGCCTGGGCTCAGTCTCAACCTGCCGGGCAAGCTGT
>JAATGG010000025.1 GCA_015654835.1 Terriglobales bacterium | reverse complement strand
CGCTGCTCATAATTACCAACCCATTTGGCGCATTCTCCTGAGGATGACCGCGCTATAGCTATTCATGCGCTCGGGCCGTCGCTTTAAAGGCGCCGGCAAAATTGCAGCGAGCCGTGCAGACTGGGTGCGGCCTATACTCCGGGCCGCGATTCCGTCGTGATAACGGCACGCCGATTCGGCGCCATAAATGCCGGGCCCCCATTCGACCACGTTCAGATAGAGTTCCAAGATCCGGCGCTTGCCAAGAACGAATTCTGCCACGGGCACCAATGTGGCCTCCGCGCCCTTGCGGAGAATCGAGCGGCCCGTTCCGAAGAAAAGATTTTTTACGAGTTGCTGCGTAAGAGTTGAGCCTCCGCGCGTGCGGCCACCTTCCAAATCCTCTTGGGCTGCGATTTGGATCGCGTGCCAATCGAACCCATGGTGCTGATAAAAGCGAGCGTCTTCTGCGGCAACAACGGCGTGCTGAAGATGAGGAGAGATTTGGCTGAGCGGAACGAATGTGTAGTGTTCGCGATACGGCGTCTGGTGGATCCATGCCTGCAGGCGGCGCTGGATATGCACCGCGGTTGTCGGTGGATCGATCCACCGTGCGGCCACAAGCAGCAGCGCGGCCAGCGACCACGAAAGCACCACCGCGATAAAGAACCATCGAACAAAGGAACGGAAGGCCTTCTTCCGAACCGGAGCCTGAGCAGGAGTCTCTGGAATTGTCGTCACAGTCTAGAATAGCCGCCCGGTCCGGGTTGCATCATGAAGCTGCTCCTGAAGCCCGTTGTAAAGTTTGCCGGGCTAACTGAGCGAGCAAAGAGAAAATGGAGGCAGCAGAAGCATAAGGCTTGCCGTAGAGGATGAGAAAAGAAGTTACGAGAAGCGAGTTAGGATGTATCCCAGAGAAATGCTATATCAAGTGAGTCTTCGAGTTTTGAAGTTACTATGGTCGTGTGTCGGATGCAATACTTCAGTTATGCATACAGCAAAAGTTATACCTATATAATTGCGCCGGAGAGCAAGCAGGTCTGAAACTCTCCGGAAATGTTTTTTCAAGGAGGACACCGTGCAAATATCGCAACCTGTGCCAGATGGAACAGAAATGTTTGAGCCTAACTCAGGCGTTACGATAACCCTCTCTGTTTTAGATCGGGAAAACAAAGAGCGTGGCAAGAGCAGCGGTTCAAAGGACGCACAAGGCAAGAAGAACTAGAGTATCTTTTGCACCTTGGAGCGTTCCCGTCCCTATGCTGCAGTTCACTGTGACACCACAATGCGATGTCGGTTCTGTCCATCCAGTTTCGGATGGGTGGCGCGGAACCGGCATCCGTATTTCTCCAGTCGAGCATCCCGCTTTGCAGGCCGTGTGCAGCCTCTCGCCCACAAGCATACGAGTTACGGTTCGTGAGCGAATGCGCACCGGCGATGCCAATATGGAGTCTTGTTGGCCTCTCGACTTTGTTACAGTTGCTATCTCAAAAGAAGCGGATGGAACTCATGTCAAGATAGATTGTGGCGAGTGGGGCACGTGCCCGATTTATCTGCGCTGCACGCCTGCCGGGCTTTCCGCTCATTGGGATCCGGCACAGCTTTTCCCCTTGCTTGCCTCGCCTGCATTGTGCGAAGTTTTCGCTGCTCATTTTCTCGTGGGATTCGAACATCCCTATGCCACGCGCACAATCTTCCCAGAGATCCAAAGGTTGACAGCCCATGCTCGTGCTTATTGGCATGCAGGCGATGCGTCGGTGCGCTTCGAGATGCCGCCCTCGCCCGACCCTTTGGTCCCGCACCGGCTGAAGCCTGGGGCTGATGTGCTTGGCACATTCGAGGCAAGCATGATGACCTCTTTGCGCCGGTATGTCCATGAGGAAGAGAGTATCGGCGCACTGCTGAGCGGCGGCTTTGATTCCTCCATTGTCGCTGCCGTGGCGGCCAGGGTTATAGGCAAGCCCATTCGAACCTATGGCCTGATCATGCCGGGAGACCGGCGAGACGGCCAGCGAATGCGCCGCAAGGAACTGGTCGAACGCTTTGGATTTGAAGACGAGGAATTCGATACCGAGAAACTCGTGCCCCTCGATCCGGAGAGCGTGCGCATTCGGGAATTGCGCGTTGTCCCCTGGGAAGAGTGCTATTACGAAGCCTTCGACAGCCTCTTGGTCCGTGCTGTTCAACGAGGCGATCGTACCTTGGCGACAGGCAATGGAGGAGACGAACTTTGCATGCCGCATTGGACCGAGCGCCCTCCATCCGCATCGCAACCGGTTCGTGCGGTGCCGCCGTTTCTCAACGCGAAGACTGTGCAAACTTATCGGGATACGGAGATGACCGTCGAGCGCGCCCCTCGCGCCACAATTCCAACATCTGCCCTGAGTGCCTCGGCAGCCTCCGGTCCTCTATTTATGCGCCATGGAGTCTGGTCGCTCTCGCCGATGTGCACGCCGGAGTTAGTCAGGCTATGCCGTCGCCTGCCGCTCGAATGGCGGGAAGGACGAAAGCTATGGTGGAGTTATCTGCGTGATCTCGGCTGCAGCCCCTGCATCACTCATCCAAAAGATCCGGAGGATTTTGGGCCGCTGATGGAACTGGGGCTGCGCAGGAATGCCGATTTCATTTGCGGATTGTTTCGCGATTCATGCCTCGGCGATATGGGATATTTGGATGTAAATTGCTTCCTCCGTGAATACCGGGCATGGTGTTCGGGAACAAGGACGGCCTACGATCCGGCATATTTTCTCTTCACGTCGATCCTCGAACTCAGCGTAAAATCCGCAGCGGCGCACTGCGGGCAGTTACCGGGCGGCGCGGCATGATCCAGGGAATTGCCTCCCATCTAAGTTCAGGTTCCGTATCCGCACCGGCTGCCGATATCGTCTATGGGCGCTGCGTTGCAGTCCAAAGCTTGATCGAATCGTTTTGGCGGCATACCCACATTCCCAACTGCGATTTCTTTTTTACCGCCGATCCGATCACGGGAGAAAGTTGCGCCCGCGATTTGCTCAGAGATACGCTCAAGCCGCACGACGGCAAGTCCATCGGGATTTGGGATGTGCAGGATCTGAAGGAGAACTTCAAATCCTTCCACTTCGACGTATGGCACGACTTCGACGCCGACATCCAATGCGCCGCCGCGATGCGTTCGCGGCTTTCGTCCCGCCTGTTTCCCATCACCGCCACCGTCCATATTCTCAGTTACCAAGGCCTCCTCGGCGGCTGGATCCTCGATATCCTGCTCCACCGGCTCTATGCCTGCGATGCAATCGTCTGTACCACCCAGTCATGCCAAAAGGCGCTCGCTAACTTGATTGCGCACGTTGCGGACCGATTCAACGCCGAGTTCGGGACGGCGCTCCACTTTCCCGGCGAACTGCCGGTGATTCCCTATAGCGTCGATACGGAACTGTTTCGGCCCGGACGCCGCACAGAAGCAAGATCGATTTTGCGGCTTCCCCAGGACGCATTCGTCATTGGCTGGATCGGGCGGCTCTCGCCGGTCGATAAGGCCGACCTGATTCCTCTGCTCCAGGTTTTCGCCAGGCTCGTGCGGGCCAACCCGCATCGTTCCTTGCTCCTTCTTCTCGCAGGAACAGGGCCGGAAATATTCCGCAACGCCCTGTTGCAGTGTGCGGTGGACCTGGGGATTGCCGCGAACGTCAAGCTGATCACTCCGCTTCCTCCGGAGCAACGCGCAAATGTACATGCCGCTTGCGATGTCTTCACCTCCCCCATCGATAATCTTCAAGAGACAGCGGGGATCACACCGTTGGAGGCGATGGCATCCGGCGTTCCCCAGGTTCTTGCCGATTGGGATGGCTATCGGGAAGCTGTCGAGCACGGAAAGACCGGCTTCCTCGTCCCCACCATGTGGTCGGCCTGCGACGACGACATAGCCCATCAATCGGGAATCTATGACGACTACAATCTGATGGATCATTATGCTCTGGCACAGAGTGTCGTGATTGATCTTCGGGCCTATCAGCAGGCTTTTCAGGCGCTGCTCGACAATCCGGCTCTTCATGCCGCCATGGGAGCGGCATCTCGCTTGCGGGCGTTGGCCCATTACAGCCCCTCGGTCATCGTGGAGCAGCATGAATCGCTATGGGAAAGGCTCGTGCAAGTCGCGCATCGTGTGGACTTCGATCCGGCTCAGAAACCGGCCTTTGACGAGCCGGCATTCTTTCGGAATTTCGAGCATTACCCATCCGCAATGATTGCGAAACAGGAGAAGCTCCACCTTACGGAAATGGCAAAGGAGATGCAGGCTGGCCGCGCTGGATTTCCGTTCTATTACCCGAGCATTCCCGGCCTTACCCAGCAAAGCCTGCAGATGGCGCTCGGTCTGCTTGGCGACCCCGGCGAATTTGGAACAAGTACCCAGCGCGTGGCCGAAAGGCTCGGTATTTCAGAACTCCAGGCACGCCGTCATGTTCTCTGGCTGCTGAAGCAAGGCCTGCTCGAAGCCGGCTCATAGTGCGGTCGCTTTTCCTCTGCTTGACTGGCAAATGAACGAGAAGAACCATCTGCGCTTCTAGCTCTGTGCTGTTGAGAAATGCTACGCTAATGAAGCAATTGCGACCGAAACCGGTTG
>JAATGG010000227.1 GCA_015654835.1 Terriglobales bacterium | reverse complement strand
TGGTGGAGGCGGCGGGAGTCGAACCCGCGTCCGAAATCGCTGTCAGCCAGGAGTGTTCATGTTTTGTCCGGTTCCTTTTGGTTTCGCCCCCGGCACTCAGAGCGGACAAGATGCGCCGGAAACTAGTCCGATGATCTCGCACAAGCAACACGGACCGAGCTGCTTATGCCAGCCCACTGTATGACGTCTGCTCACAGCCCGTAGGCAAAGCCGTGGAAGACGGCAGCTTATTTAATTAAGCTGCAAGTGCCAGATTATCGTTGGCAACTTTTGTTTTGCAGGCGATTACAGGTGCCCACACCCTGACATGACTCCTAAACCGCAATCGATCCCGTCGAAACCGTGACGCCCCCATTTGTTCCATCCCGCTGACATGACCTGCCATCGGGGACCCTGGACGGGTGCGAGCCGGGCCAACTGGCTCGTGCTGCTCTCTTAATCTTACGTCAATTCCGGTTTTGCCGCTGCTTGCCTTCTTGCTTTTAGACCCTACTGCTTTTCCAGATCGATGCTCTCGTATTCGTGGCGCGCAATGGCGGCCCGAATCTGCGCCGGACTCTTTCCCAGTTTGGTCTGCTGATAGGCGTAGAAGCCCTCTTTGGCGCACGTGGAGCACTCCGTCCCGTGCATCCCCTCAAAACAACTGCGCAGGCTGGTATGGCCCAAAGCGCGGTCACAACGGCAGTTGCAGGGCAACTGATAGATCACGTTTCCCACTTTGGCTGCTTGCTGGTAGACGTGAACCTGCCACGGGTAGCGGAAGTTGTTGCCGGTCAGTTTGTTACCAGACAGGATCGCTGGCAGCGCGCTCACCTTGAGCGGAGCCGAGGCATGATAGGCAGGAACGTCGTCGGCCGGGTTGGACCACTGTGCGTAACTGGCTGCAGTCAGGGCAGTAACGGCCAAACCTAGAATCCAGCGGTGCTTCATCCAATTCCTCATGGTAGGGACTCTCTTGCTTTATCTTAGCTGCAACCGGAAAGAACGGAAACTCAGGCGGACAATAGCCGGTAAACGGACTCTCCCGCCGGGTTCGCGCCCGCGTGCCCGCCGTACAAAAAAAGACGGCACGAACGGTCTAGCTGTTCGTGCCGGGAGGCCAGTGACGCAACTTACTTCCAACTCGGGAAGGGCAAGCTTGCCACTCCCTAACTGGAATATATACACCTTACTATAGATTCGAGAGAAAGCAAATACAAAAATCAAAATTATTTTGCGAGGCCGGAGAAGCGATCCAAAGACCACCTCGCGCATCCAGAGCGAGCAATTTCTCCACCTTCACGACCTCCCCAGCAGCGAACGCAGAGAGGCTAGCTTGCTTAACCCTTCTGGAATGCGCGAATTTTGGATGCTTTTGCTCGAAAGGCAAGACGCTCGGGAGAACCAGCCCATTCCATGCTTCAGAGAAGCGTCTCCTATCGCTGCGCCCAAAAAACCCACGAAGCAGGAGGAAAACCCAAAAACTCCGTGAAATGGACAGAAATCCCATTTTCAGGATTCCTGCCTGTCAGCCCATTTCTTCCGGGTGGGCTCTTGCCATGAACGATCAGGCCAGCCTGTCGGCACCCGCCGCCACGGCGAAATCTTTGGCGGTGAGGCCATCTTCGTCGTGAGTGACCAGCGCAAGCCGGACCCGGTTATAGCGGATGTCGATATCGGGGTGGTGACCTGCCTCTTCAGCCAAATCGCCTACCTGCGCGACAAAGTGCAAAGCCGTGGGAAAGTCATGGAACTGAAAGCTTTTTACCAACTGCCCATCCACAACCTGCCAGCCGTTGAGGTGGCTCAGGCGAGTGGTAACTTCTGCAGGAGAAAGCGCAGCCATAGTGAACTCCCAAAAAAGAATTTGCGAATCCTGCTGTACAGATGCGGCGCGCCTTCTTCGGATGCAGATGTAATCGATATGTACGGTGCCGCTCGAGAATCAGGGGCGGGGCTCTTTTGAGATGTCGAAGGTTGAAAACCGCCGATTCTCGCCCGTGATTTCCGACCGCAATTCGAGCCAAAGTTCATTTGGGATCTTGAGAAAAGCTTCGACAACGCCAGGATCGAACTGGGTGCCGGAGCAGCGCAGAATCTCTTTCCTGGCTACATCGAAGCTGCGCGCCTGGCGATACGGCCGGTCGCTGGTGATGGCGTCGAGGGTATCGGCGATGGCAAAAATGCGGGCGCCGATTGCGATCTGGCCGCCCCGCAGACCGCTCGGATAACCTGTCCCGTCGTAATGCTCCTGGTGCGCGAAGACGATCTCCGCCGCCTCCGCCAGAAACGGGATCTTGCGCAGCATGTGATAGCCGCGCGTGCAGTGTTCCCGCATGATTGCCTGCTCCTTCGGGTTGAGCTTGCCCGGCTTGCGCAGGATATCGTCTGGAATAGCCATCTTGCCGATGTCGTGCAGAAAGGCGCCGCGAGCAATCACCTTGATATCGGCGGGAGGAATACCGATGGCTCTGGCCAGCGCAATCGTATAGGCCGTGACCCGTTTCGAGTGGCCCTCGGTCTCGGAGTCTTTCAGATCCAGAGCATCGCCCAGAGCCTCCAGGGTAATGTCGTAGGAGTGCTCCAGGTCTTCCATCGCCTGATACAGCATCTCGGTCCGGGCACGCACCACCTGTTCCAGATTCTGCTGATATCTGTAGCTTTCCTGCAGGGCTTGCCCATGGTCGAGCGCGCGCTGCACCGTGGCAAGCAGGTGCTCCCTCTCGAAGGGCTTCAGCAGGTAGTCGAACGCTCCGCGGCGCATGGCGTCGATAGCCACGCCGATGTCGTGAATGGCTGTAACCATGACCACCGGCAAATTCGGCTGCCGCGCGCGGGCGCGATCCAGCAAGGCGATGCCGTTGCCGTCCTGCATCACGATATCCGTCAAGATCAGGTCGAAAGCGTCGCGATCCATCATGTCCATCGCTTCGCTGCCGCTGGCCGTCCACTGCACGGCATACCCCTTGCGTTCCAACGTGGCGGCCATCATGGCCCGGACGTGCGTTTCATTGTCCACCACCAGAATGCGAGTAGCCTTTCGCAGTCTTGCGGTCGAGCGCGCATCCGCCTCCACGGGTCGATTCCCCGCGAGGTTCGGCATTCCCAGTCCTGCCAGGTTCAATGCCAAAGGCTGATCCTCCCATCGTTCTCTGCCCGAGGGCCGCGAGGCTACTCCTGCGTAATACGATTGATGTCCTGCAACCGCGACATCGGTGCACCCAATGGAATAGGCAGATCTTTCGGGGAAGTTTGCCTCGTCCATCAACACCGGCGATACGTGCCCAAACGCACTATGGTTCCAGTGGTTCATTTCATTGCTGACCGGATGGTTGCTAATCGGGCCAGGTGATTCTTTGACATCGATGCTGCACCCTCTTCATCGAACGAAAGGGTCATGAACATCATGCAAACCTGCGCTCCAGTTTCTAATGGTTGTAAAGAAACATGGCGTTGCCGCTCCGCAATCCTCTGCAAACTTCCGCGACGGCATTTTCGGAACAGGGTAAACAGAGGCACGCGCTCAACCGGCTTTTTCTTGAGGAAATGCCATCTTGCCTGCCCTTCAAAAAAGTCTGCGTATCTTCTGAAAATGCTCTAGAGCCATACTATTATTCTGTATACGAAAAACGGGCGATTAGTTAGACAAAAATAAACAAAATCCACCGCGGGCATCTGGATTGTTCTCCCGCCCGTCCATTCACGCTTGTCCTTCACCTTCAGAGGCCGCGCCTTTATTTCTTCGTCTCCTGCAGGGCGCGCCGGGCGGTCGCCCAGCCCTCTTTGGTGATTTGCCGTGTTCGGGCCACAGCGAGCGCGCCTGCGGGCACATCTTTGGTGATGCAGGAGCCAGCGCCGATGTAGACTCCGTCGTTGACCGTAATGGGCGCCACCAGCGTGGAATCGCTGCCCACAAATACGCCGTTGCCAATATGCGTCGGGTGTTTGTGAACGCCGTCATAGTTGCAGGTAATGACGCCGGCGCCGATATTGGTGCCTTCGCCCACCTCCGTATCGCCCAGGTAGGTCAGGTGGTTGGCCTTGGAGCCTTTGCCGAGGCGTGTCTTCTTGGTCTCTACAAAGTTGCCCACATGAGCGTCCTGGCCGATGTCGCTGCCCGGGCGCAGATGCGCATAAGGACCTATCTTTGCGCCGTCTCCAACCCGGCTCTCGGTCAGGATGCAGCCCTGGCGAAGAAGCACGCCATCGCCAAGCGTGCAGTTTTCTATCACGGAATAGGAACGAATTTGGCAGTCGGCGCCGATCTTGGTGCGCCCCAGCAACTGCACAAACGGCTCAATGACCGTGTCGGGCTCAATTTCTACCGTCGCGTCGATGACACAGGTGTCGGGCTGAAAAATGGTGACGCCGCAAGCCATAAGCCGGCTCGCAGTGGCTCTGCGCAGAGTGGCATCCAGAGCGATCAGTTCGGCAATCGTGTTAGCGCCCAGAACCTCGGCCGCCTCCGCCGCCTGAATCGCAACTACACGCTCGCCGGCTGTCCGCAATAGACTCGCCATATCCGTGAGATAAAGCTCTCTCTGGGTATTGTTGCTGGTCAACTTGTTCAGGTGGCTGAGCAGGGCGGCAGTCCGGAAAGCATAGATGCCGGAGTTGATTTCGCGGATTGCCTGCTGGTCGGGAGCAAGCGCCTTCTGTTCGACAATGGCTTCGACTTCCGGCGCATCGGGCGACCGGCGCAGCACCCGTCCGTAGCCCGTGGGATCTTCAGGCGCGGCCGTCAGGATCGTCATGGCCGCTTGTTCGGAGCGGTGAAAATTCCAGACTTGCTCGATGGTTTCCGGCCGGATGAGCGGCACATCGCCCGACAGCACCAGGACGTTTTCATAGCCCTCGATGGCCGCTTGTGCACACTGGATGGCGTGCCCCGTCCCGCGCTGCTCGACCTGCTCGACGAAACGGACACCGCTGGCCTCAACCGCTACCCGCACCCGCTCCGCCTGATGCCCGATTACGACATAAATATCGGCCGGCGCCACAATCTTGCCCGCCGCGGCGATGACATGGCTCAGCAGCGGCATACCGCCGATTTCATGCAGCACTTTGGGGCGGCGGGATTTGAGACGGGTCCCCTTGCCGGCCGCCATAATGACCACTGCCAATCGGGAACCCGTTGCCTCTCTCTCCACCGCGCCGCCGCTTTCTGTGCCGCCGCTTTCCTGGTTCACTGTTTTCTCTCTCCTGCCGCCGGTCCTGGCTGCACGGCGGGCTGGGGAATGGTGATGTCCACGTTCTTGACCGCTCCGAGCTTCAAGTCATCCAGACCTGGCTTGATTTCCGGCCCGTTTCCGACCACCAGCACAGCCAACTGGTCGGTGTGAATGTACTTCTTGGCCGCCGCGGTAAGGTCGGCAACGGTCACCTTCTCCAAGGCGGCTCGATAAGTCTCCAGATAATCCGCCGGGTAGCCGTAGAACTCCAGCCGTTCCCGCTCGGCAAGCACCTTGTCTTTCGTGTCGTAGCGGAAAAGGAAGGAGTTGAGGATGTTGTCTTTGGCGCGCTTCAACTCGGTCTCGGTGAACGGAGTCGAAGTGAGCCCCTCGATCTCTGTCAACGCTGCCTTGGTGGCATCCACCGTCGATTCGCTCTTGGTGCGCACCATGACGCGGAAGAGGCCCGGATGATCCCAGGTAAAGCCATAGCCACCACCGACGGCATAGGCCAGGCCCAGTTCGGTGCGAACCTTTTGGAAGAGCCTGCTGGCAAACCCGCCGCCGAGAATGTCGTTCATCACGGACAACGTGGCAGCGTCGGGATTGTGGCGATCGGTACCCAGGCCCACAATCTCCACGTTCGACTGGTTCACGTCCTCTTTATCGACAAAGGAGACGCCCGCCTTGGCCTCAACAAAGGTATCGTGGCGCGCGGGTGCGGCCTTCACCGGAGGCAATGGTTCAAAGGCTGCCCGCAATTTGGCTTCCATGGCCACGGGATCGAAGTCGCCGCTGACGCCCACGATCAACTTGCCGCCGAGGGTGCGCGTATGCCAGGCCTGCAGGTCGGCGAGCGTTACAGAGCCTATCGTGGCAAGCTCGGGCTGCCGGGCATAAGGGCTGTTCGCTCCGTAGACAAGCTTCGCCGACTCACGCGAGGCAATCTCTCCTGCGTCGTCGTTGCGCCGCACAATGCTCGTAGCCACCTGCTGCTGGGCCAACTGCAGCTTCTCTTCACTGAACTTGGGGTGCAGAAGCAGGTCCATAGCCAGGGCGAACACCTGGTCCGAATCTCCCTTGAGCGAGTCCCACGAGATGGACGTCGAATCGGCTCCGCCGCTGGCCTCAATATGCGCGGCCTTCGCCTCCAGCAGATCGTCCAGAGCGTCACCGCCGATTTTGGCGGTACCGCTGGTCCGCCAGGTCTGGCCGTAGAGATCGACCAGGCCGGTTTTGGCCGGATCTTCGTCGCGCGCGCCGCCGGGAATCAGAACCGAGCCGGAGACGAACGGCAGTTCGTGGTCTTCTTGCAGAAAGATCACGATCCCATTCTTGAGCACGATCCGCTTGGGCTGCTGCGGCTTGAACTCATGCAGCTTGGGAATGGGAACCTGCTCCCAGGGCTTGCTTTGCTGAGCGGCGAGGGTGAGGGGCGCAACCACGGCAATGCCCATGGCTCCGGCGAGCGCAAGGGCAAAAATTGGATGGTTCTGCAGGCTCTTCATTATCGTGCGCCTCCATTATCGGTCTTGGCATCCGGGGTAGTTGGGGCTGCAGGAGCCTCGGTATCGATCTCGGCGCTGGTGCGGTTGGTTGCCACGAACACCTTGTTGGCTACGCGGCGAATATCGGCCTTGGTCACCTTGTCCACTCGATCCAGTTGCTGAAACAGTTCGCGCCAGTCGCCATAACGGGTCTGGTATTGGGCAAGATTGTTGGCCAGTCCCTGGTTGTCGGCCAGGCTGCGGAGCAGGTCGGCGCGGGTACGGGTCTTAAACATGGCCAGTTCCTCGTCGGTCACATCGGTGCTCTTCAGCTTTTCAATCTCTTTATGGATTCCTTCCCGAATTTCCGCAGGCGTGTGGCCGGGCAGAGGAACTCCATAGAACGCAAAGAGCCCTGGGTATTTGTCGCCGGGGAAGGGGCTGAAGCCCTGGGCCTCCGCAGCAATCTGCTGGTCGCGCACCAGGCTGCGATAAAGGCGGGAAACGCGGCCGTTGGAAAGAATATCGGAGATGGCGTCGTAGACCGCGTCGTCGGGGTCGCGATAGCTGGGCCTGTGATAGCCCTCGATATAGAAAGGCTGCGTCGCCTCGCGGATAACCACCGACTTCTCGGCAAACTGCCGCGGCTCGACGGTCGTCATCTCTTCCGGCTTGGGACCAGTGGGAACCTTGCTGAAATATTTCTCCAGCATCGGCATGGCTTCCGACGCCTTGACGTCGCCCACCACAGACACCACCACGTTGGCCCCCACGTAATACTTCTTGTGAAAGTCCATGGCCTCCGTGGCCGAAATCTGGCTTACTTCGCTAGGCCAGCCGACACCGCTGCGGCCATAGTTGTGGGCCACGTACGCGGTCGCCAGAAACTGCTCCACAAGACGGCCGACGGGGTTCGAGTCGGTACGCATGCGGCGCTCTTCCAACACCACGTCGCGCTCCTTATAGAACTCGCGGGGAACCGTGTCGGAGAGACGGCCGCTCTCAAGCCAAGCCCACAGTTCCAGCCGGTTCTCCGGCATGGACCAGAAATAAATAGTCTCGTCCAGGGCGGTTTCGGCGTTGAGGCCGTTGGCTCCGTTGCGCTCCGCTACATCGGTGAACTGGTTGGGAACGACATATTTGTGCGCCTCGGCCTGGGCGTCGAGAAAAGCTTTTTTCAAAGCAGCCAGCTTTTCCGGATCGCGGCCCACGGACTTGAGGTACTCGGCCTCGTAAGCATTGTTGGCCGCTTCCACCTTGGCGAGCGCTACTTTCTCCGCCGCGTAGTCGGTGGTGCCAATCTGGCTGGTGCCCTTGAAGGCCAGGTGCTCGAACATATGAGCGAGGCCGCTCTGACCTGAGGGGTCGTTCACATCGCCCGCGTCGATAAAGGTGGAATAGCTGAAAACCGGCGCTTCGGGCCGCTCGCAGATGACGATCGTGAGTCCGTTGGGCAGTACCTTGGTCGTGATTTTCTGCTCAAAGCTCTTCAGATCCTGCGCCTGCGAGTTCTGCCAGGCCAGCCCCGCCAGCACCAAAGCCAGCGCGCCTCGCCGCACCCAAGTCCGTAATCCAGCCCGAAATTCGGTCTCAATCCCAGTTCGCGTCATGACTCGCATCCTGTTTCGCATTCCGTCTCCCTCATTGTTTGGGGGCCCAGCCGCGCCATCCCGCTCACATCCAAACTATTGCCCTACCCCCAGGGAGTCAAACCGGCAGCGTCGAGAATGGGACGGTACAGCGATGCGAAACAGCTTGCATACATAAGAAAGAGGAGCGCCCCGCCCCTGAATGAAAACGGTTCAAGGACGGGGCGCTCCCGTTGACAGGCAAGTGGGCACCCCAGGGATTAGGTCTGGAGGTGCCCTTTTAGAGAAGCGTTATCGCTTAGGCAGCGGGCCGGAAATAGGTCGATAGAGCTCCGGCACTCCCTGCGCCGTGTGCGGGCGCATCGTCATTCATGCGAAATTGGCGGATGATGCCGTCCAGATGGTTGGACAACGAAGAGAGGTTCTTGCAAGCTGCCGCAGTTTCTTCGGCGGCCTGCATGTTTTCGACGGCGAGTTGGGAGATATGGCTGGCCGACTCCGAGATTTCGCCGGATGCGGCGGTTTGCTCGGTGGCGGCCGTGGCGATCAACTCGATCATGTGTTCGACCTGGCGTGACGACTCGATGATCGCCTCCAGGCTGGTGTGGGCGCGGGCCGTTTCGCCCCGTCCGGTTTCGACCGCGTTGCGGCTTTGCGTCATGACTTCGAGCGTCTGGCGGGTTTCGTCTTGAATGTTGCGGATGGTGGCGGCGATCTCCTCGGTCGCGCCTTTCGTGCGTTCGGCAAGACGGCGCACTTCGCCGGCTACCACTGCGAAGCCGCGTCCGTGTTCCCCGGCGCGGGCCGCTTCGATCGCCGCATTCAAAGCCAGCAGGTTGGTTTGCTCGCTGATCTCCTGAATGACATTGACGACCTTGCCGATCTCTTCGGAGCTGTGAGCGAGCGAGTCCATCTTCGCGGCGACGGATGCAGTTGCGGCAGCGACTTGCTCCATCGTGGCGGCGGCTGCCTGCATCACCTCGCCACCCTGGCTGGCGGTTTCAGCCGAGACGCGGCTGGCATTGGAAGCGGTTTCAGCATTGTGGCTGATCTCGCCGATGGTCGACGTCATCTCCTGTGCAGCCGCCGCAATCTGATTGATCTGGCTGGTCTGGGTATGCGTATTGCCGCTAGTTTGCGTGGAACGCACACTCAGTTCCTCGGCCGCGGCCGTGAGCGTGTCCGCGCCATGCTCCACCGACTGCAGAACCCCGCGTATGGAGGCTACCGTGGCGTTCAAGGCGGTGGAGAGCCTGCCGATTTCGTCGTTGCTCTGCGCCTCGACGGAGACAGTCAGATCTTTGGCCGCCACCCTTTCCAAAGCTGCGGTCGCAGCCTGAACCGGCGGCCCAATCAAGCGTGTGAGGATAGTGCCGATGAGGGCGCACAACAGCACCGTCATCGCCATCAGCACGCAGGTGACAATCAACAGGGTGTGCGTCATCTGCGCCGTCTGCAGGCCCTCTTCGGCGGCCGTCCGGTTTTTCAGGACCACGTCGTTTTCGACGGCCTCGACATCGCCATCGTAGACACGCTGAGCCTCCGCCCCAATGAGCACATGCAATGCCTCATTGGATTTGCCGGCATTGGCAAGGGCATTGCCTTGCTCACTCAGTTCGAAGAAGCTCGCTGAGTCGCGGCGGATCGTCTCGTAGAGTTCCCGCTCGGCGGGATTGGCGACCAGGGCCGCATACTGCTCCATCGCCGCATTGAGGGCGGCGATACTTGCCTTCCGCTTGTCCTGATAGTGCCGGGTGCATTCGGCGCTGTCGCACAGCAGAATAAAGCCATCTGCACGGCGAATGGTGGCCAGCGAATAGCGGATTTCGCCCAGCAATTTCATCGAGGGCATGGAATTGTCGACTATGTCGGTGAGGTGGGAGTTGACTTTCATAAATCCGATGAGGGCGACGGTTCCAAGCAAAGCACACAAAAGGCAGACCGAGCCGAAGGCATACGTAAACTTGCGCGATATGGGCAAATTCTTCAAGAACGACATCATCTCTATTTGTCCCTTTCAGGTTGGTGGTGCATGTAGTCAGTAGTGCGCGTATTTGGCTGAGGGGGAGGTAGAGACTGGGGGCCCGGTGTTACTGCTACGTGCTTCGGCTCGGGGAAAAGAGGTAATTAGCTGTTTTTTAGATTATTCATAATGGTTTTTCCGATAGAGGAACCAAAACGAAATCCATTCCCGGTACGGCACAAACCCCGGAATCGAACGAAAATTTATGCTTCGACCACCAAAATATGTGGCAAAACAATCCCGCCGAAAATCCTTCCTCATCCCAATCCAGTGGGACGCAGGGGTTGCGGTTCTTCTTCAACTGGGCAAAGATGGCTCGTGAGAGTTGTCATGGTTCGCGTGTACGTGAAATGTGCGGAACTGGCTGTGGCGGGACTGCTTTGGGCGACCTGCTGCGGCCAGGCAATGGCATGGGGCCAAGCCGGGGAGCAGCAGGATTCCTCCGCGGCCCATCTGGTCGAAACAGGGCAGGTTGTCCAGGACGGGCATCCGGTTCCCTATCGGGTTCGGCACCTGCCCATCAATTCGTTTCCTGAGATACCGGCCGGGGTGGCCGATCTGCTCAGCCGGCGCGGGTGCCTGATTCCACAAACCTATGCGGCGCGGCGGCCAGAGAATGTGGTCCACGCCAGCCTGGAACGGACCGGCTCATCGGACTGGGCCGCCCTCTGCTCGGTGCAGGGCACCGTATCGCTGCTGGTGGTGTTCGGCAGCAATCCGGGACAGGCAACAGTGCTGGCCAGCGCGCCCGAGACGCAGCGGCTCCAGGTACACGATGTCACCGGAGTGATGGGCTTCAATTGGGGAATCGACCCGGCCTCGCCGGAGTTGGTCCACGAAGCTCAAACAGGGATGGAACACCGGCCTCCGCGGCCCGACCATGATGCGCTTGCGGATGTGGTCGTCGACCGCCGCACCATTTATCACTTTTATTCGAAAAATGGATGGACGTTGGTAGAACTGCCGGATTAGCGCTCTCTAAGACGGAACTGGGCTGAACAGCCAGCTTGGCTCCAAGCCACGCCTCTTCAAGGCAAAATCCAGCGCCGACAGAAATAGCCGGGATCGCGCCCGGCTGTTTTCCGCTGATTTTGAATGTGGGCAGCCTTGCCGGTTGAGGCAGGGCCTGCCGCGCACTTACGCCTTGGGGGTAGTCAGGGCCTTGACGCGGGCATTGAGGCGGCTCTTGTAACGGGAAACTGTGTTCTTGTGGAAGACGCCCTTCTGCACGCTCTTGTCGAGAGTGGAGACGGTCAGGCGATACTGCGCCTGGGCGGCGGGCGCGTCGCCCTTGACGATGGCCTCGCGCAGAGCCCGCAGGCTGGTGCGCACACGGCTGCGGTTGGCGCGGTTCACATTGGTGCGGGTCTCGGTCTGGCGGACGCGCTTCAGCGAAGATACATGGTTTGCCATTGCTGTTCCTTAAACTCTCAGAGATGATGCGGACCAGAATGCAAGCACAGCCGCATCCCTCGCAATTTCTTAGTTTAGCGAAAGCCGAGGGGATGGTCAACTGGAACGCCCGGCCCGCAGGGGACACGCAAGGAAGCGAGGCACCGGGCATCGGATCGTGTTTTCCGATGCCCGGTGCCTCGCAGGGTCCGTTCTAGCTGTCCTCCTATCGCTGTAGAGGGAAACCGCGACTGTCGAGTGGCGTTTTCCTCAAGAAAACTCCACCCTGCACTCCCCTGGAAACACCACGCAAATAGGAGAACTGCTCTAATCTAGAGATATGCCTTCTATTGCGCGACTTGAATGCTCCCGCTGCAAGCAGACCACAGACGCTACAACACCCAAAACCGTTTGCCCCGCGTGCGGAGGTACGTTCTACGTCCGCTATGA
>JAATGG010000169.1 GCA_015654835.1 Terriglobales bacterium | reverse complement strand
TGCCAGCGGAAAGCCGCTCATTCTGGACGCTGGCCGAGTCGACGCCGCCGTTACCAGCAGCGAATAGTTGCCGTCCGGCAACAGGGCCTGCACGCTATGCGTGGCCTGGTTGTACTGCGCGGTATAGGGCAGTTGATGCCCCTGCGCATCCAGAACAAGCGCAGTGTAGCCCATGCCGGCGCGCTCGGGGGCCGCATCGGGCGTGCGCCGGTTGCCGGGGAACGCCACGTTCGCCGTGACCGTGTGGAACGGTTCGAGCACCAGCGTGAAGTTGGCCTGCGCCTGTTCGCCGCCAGCGACGCGAATGCGCCCCGCCGCTGTCAGTTCCCGCGCGTCCGGATAAAACTGGCTTGCAAAACCGCTGCGCGTTACGCTGGCTACGCTGCTCGCGTCGATAAGGCTGGTTGCCGGGTCGTTGTCCATCGCCGGATCGGTGTAGACCGCGTATTCGCCTTCGCTCAGCCCCGCAAAGCGATAGACCCCTTCGCTATTGGTCTTGGCGGATGAGGTCATCTGCCACACCACGCGGCCATCCTGCACCCCGCGCTTCAGCAGCGTCACGCCGATGCCCTGTGCGGCATCGCCGGTCGAGAGTTCCACCTGTCCGCGAATCGCGTTCGTGGGCGTCAGCGTCAACACCAGGTCCGGCATGTTCGCCGCCACCATCACATTGTGCGGAGGACCCGCCACATCGTCCATCACCACCGTTCCAGCCGCGTAGGGGCGGTCCAGAAAGCCCGGCTTGGTCACCTGGAATGCCTGTGCGCCCGAGGGCACGCCGGCAATTTCGAATCGTCCATCGTTGTCGGTCAGTGTGCCGGCCTCGGCGTCGCCTTCGATTCGTACCAGCGCACGCGCCAACGGCGAACCCGTCGCGCCGTTCATCACCACCCCATGCACGGTCACCAGGGCCAGCGGACCCGCGGACATACCGGGCGTAGCCGTCTGTCCCCCGTTCGATCCCGCATCCGTATTCTGCGCGGATAAGGGCAGCGCGGCGAGCAGCGCCAGCAAAAACGCAGCCAGGCAAATGCAGGAAGACCGCCACCCGAGCGTCTCTCGTCGAAGCGCCTCTCGCCGAAGAAGGCTTGGCTGAGGGCCATGTATCCTGCCCGTCCGGTTGTGGATTGTCTGAGGGACCACTTTCTATTGTGACGGGTTCCGCCCCGGAAGGGAATCCCCTTTGCTGCGGCCGCAAGGCCATGATGCGATCGTCCTCTAATCCCGTTCCAGATACCAGGGAATGTTGATCACGATAATGCGTCGGTTGCCGCGCAGCAGCAGGATCACTTTGAGCAGGTCGGCGCGCCGGTTGTGCAGCAGGTTTTCCCACCAATGCAGCACCACCAGTTCCGGCACCAGCACGCAGATCTTGCGGATGTCCGACTGCTGCTCGACCGCCAGCACATAATCCACCACCGGCTGCAGAACATAGCGGAAGGGCGATTGCAAAATCTCCAGCTTGGGCACGCATTTGCCGGCCGCGCGCAGTGGTTCCGCCACCTTCTCTTCCCACACCTTGCAGATGTCGTCCTCTTCTTCGCTCACCTGCACATGCAGGCAGCGAATGTCGTTGGACATGGAGAGGGCAAACGAAAGCGCCTTCTCGGTGATGCGGCTCCACCGGTCCACCGGCAAAATCACGATAGGCTCGACCACTTCGGCGGGAAGAATCGGCCGGTCGAGAGCCGTATCGCGATTGACGCGGGTATAGTGGCGCTTCACCGTGTGCATCACCACGATCATGCCCGCCACCAGCAGCGCCGTGACCCATGCGCCCTGCACGAACTTGGCCACCAGCACCACAAGAACCGTAATGCCCGTGGCAAACGCGCCCAGCCCGTTGACGAACATCCGCAGCGGAGCGCCGCCCTGGCGCTTCCAGTGCATCACCATGCCGGCCTGCGACAGCGTAAACGCCAGAAACGCGCCCACGGCATACAGCGGAATCAGACGGTCGGTGACGCCGCGAAAAATAATCAGCAGCAGCGCGGTAAGCGCCACCAGCACGTAGATACCCCAGGAATACAGCAGCCGCCGTCCGCGCAGCAAAAACACATGCGGCAGATAGTTGTTGAGTGCGATGGCGCGGGTCAGGCGGGGAAAGTCGGCAAAGGCCGTGTTCGCCGACAACGCCAGCACCAGCAGCACCGAGCCGATGGTCAGGTAATAGAACCACCCGTGCCCCATCACCGCCCGCGTCAGCATCGAGAGCACGCTCTCGTAATGCGCGCCGTTCGGGTCGGTCGCGCCCACCCCATACGCGCGGCACAGCAGCGCTATGCCCAGCAGCAGAATGGTCAGCAGCACGATGATGATCGTCAGCGCGATTTTGGCGTTCTTGCGCGTCGGGTCGCGGAAGGCCATCACGCCGTTGCTCACCGCCTCCACCCCGGTCATCGCCGTGCAGCCGGAAGAGAAGACCTTCAGCAGCAGCCAGATGCTGAGCGTTGCCGAAGCAATGGGAAGATGCGGCAGCGGCGTGACCGCCTGGGGATGCCCCTGCAGCGCATGAAAGGTTCCCACGGCGATCACCACCAGCAGCGTTCCCGTAAACAGGTACGTGGGAATCATGAACACGAGGCCGGTGTCGTGGACCCCGCGCATGTTCACCAGCGTGAGAATTACCAGCACGCCCAGGCATAGTTCGAGTGTGTGCGGCTGCAGGGCGGGCACTGCGGAAATGAGCGCGCCCACCCCGGCGGAGATGCCCACCGCCGCGGTCAGAATATAGTCGATCATCAGCGCCGCTGCGGCCAGCAGTCCCGCGCCGTCGCCGAGGTTCTCGGTGGCTACCGTATACGAGCCGCCACCGTGCGGATAAGCCTCGATGGTCTGCCGGTAGCTGAAGTAGACAATGGCCAGCAGCGCGATAATGGCCACGCTCACCGGCACGATGTAGCGCACGCCCGCCAGTCCCAGCGGAATCAGCAGCGTGAGTGCGGCCTCAGGGCCGTACGCCGCCGAGCTCAGTGCATCCAGACCGAAGATGGGAATGCCGGCGAGCGGGCCGATGTGCTCGCCACGCTCCTCACTGCTGGCCAGAGGACGGCCGAAAAGAAAATTTATAACGTTTCCGGATAAGGCCATGGGAAGTAGGATGTCACCTGCCGACAGGAAAGTTGGAAAACGAACGGCTGCGAGGGCATTGTCTCACGGTGTGGTGGCTACAACGAGCCGTGTGATCGACGGAACGCGCAGATTACCGGCACGTAGTTTGATCTTGGGAGACGCTGGCATCATGGTGAACTCGGCTGTCGCTATCGCTGTCGGAAATCGCGTCCTTCCCGCGTTCCTCTGCTGAGATATTTGCTCTTCGTGCCAACACTTCCGCTATTTCCGACAGAAGCCTGTTGGGCGCGGGGTTGATGTTTGCGTCGGTAAAATCGTCCGGCCGATAGAGGCTGTGCGCAATCGACGCTACCGGAACGGGAGAATTCGAATCTCGCACCCGGCAGGCCAAATCGTATCTTTCTTCGGCCAAGATCGAATGACACAGCAGGACAAGATCGAAATCTCCAGCTTGAATGCGATGGGCTGCCTCACGCGCCGACACCGACTCAACCACGTAGCCTGCCGAGCGCAGAATTTGATTCCGAGTCTCCAGCAGGAAATCGTCCTGACCGATACTCAGGATGGTTTTGATCCGCCCGGGCGCGTCCCGCCGCTCGCCGAACGGAGCATTCTCTCGTTTTGTGCCAATCGGGGCCATGTTCGCATTCGCTCGCATCGGGGTTGCTACCGCACCTGCACACGTCTGAGTTCGCCGCTACGTTTCGCGCCCCAGGCATGGCCCGGTACACGTATAGCCTTGGCTCCTCACGCACTTGTCATGAAGTCTTTGTAGGATCAACATAGATGCTCTTTGCCGGAACATCTGTCACTTATCGACCAGCAATAATTATTTTTTGCCGTATCATATATAAATTTTCTGTAGCAGCGCCCAATACGCAACTTATTGGGCGTTCGCCGCAGTCGCCGGAATCGTAAACAGAAAGCGGCTGCCTTTGTCCGCTTCGCTTTCGGCCCATAGCCGTCCGCCATGCTGCTCCACGATGCTGCGGCACAGCGCTAGTCCCAGCCCGGTGCCTCCCAGCGCACGGGAGTCCGAGGCATCCCCTTGCTGGAAGCGTTCGAAAATGCGTTCCAGTTTTTCGGGAGCGACTCCCCGGCCCTGGTCCGCGACCGTGAAACAGACCTGGTTGGAGCCGGAGGGCTTGGCCGTCAGGCGAATCAGCGTATCCGGCGGCGAGAACTTGATGGCATTCGAAATCAGTTCGTTCAGCACCTGCAGCACGCGCTCCTCGTCGGCGAAC
>JAATGG010000163.1 GCA_015654835.1 Terriglobales bacterium | reverse complement strand
TGTTCAGGAGATTGTATGAACCCGGTTTCCCGTTCCGCCAGCCGTTCCATCACGACGCTTGCCAGCCGCGAGATCTACCGCAATCGCTGGATGCGCCTGCGCGAAGACGAAATTCTGCGCTCCAACGGCAACAAAGGAATTTATGGCGTGGTGGACAAGGACGACGCAGCCATCATCCTGCCCATCGATCGGGGCCGTGTGTGGCTGGTGGAGCAGTTTCGCTACACCATTCAAGAGCGTGCCCTGGAACTGCCTCAGGGCGGCTGGGAGATGGAGGTCGAGTTTCCCGAAGAACTGGCGCGCGGCGAACTGCGGGAAGAGACCGGCCTGCATGCCGCGGAAATGACCTATCTGGGAACCCTTTGGATTGCTTACGGCTTCACCAAGCAGAAGCAGCACGTTTTTTTCGCCACCGGTCTGACCGAGGCCGAGAAGGACCCCGACCCCGAGGAGCACGACCTCATCGTGCATTCCGTTCCCGTGAGCGAGTTCGAAGACATGATGCTGAATGGCGTGATTCGCGACGGCTGCACGCTGGCTGCCTGGGGGCTCTATCAGCTCTGGAACGCGCGCAAGGCCAAGCCGCAGCCCTAAACGCGATCCTCGATCGGAACCCAGTGCGCGGGGTAAACCGGGCCGATGTATTCGGCGCGAGGGCGGATCAGCCGGTTATCGTCCAACTGCTCGATAATGTGGGCGGCCCAGCCGGCAATGCGGCTGATGGCAAAAATCGGCGTGTAGAGGTCGATATCGATGCCCAGCGTCGCATAGGTCGAGGCCGAGTAGAAATCCACGTTGGCATTCAGCTTTTTATCGGCGTTGATATACAGCTCGATTGCCCGCGACATTTCGAACCATTTGGATTGACCGGCATCTTTGCCCAACTGTTCGCTCATGCGGCGTAGATGGGTGGCGCGCGGGTCTTCGGTCTTGTAGACGCGGTGCCCGAAACCGGAAATCTTCTGCTTGGCCGCCAGCATGTTTTTTACGTATTCCACCGGATCGGCGCCGGCTTTATCGATGGCGTAGAGCAGGCGCATGACGCCTTCGTTGGCTCCCCCATGCAGCGGCCCCTTGAGCGCTCCGATGGCCCCGGTAATCGCGGAGTGGATGTCGGAGAGAGTGGCGGCGATGACACGGGCGGCGAAGGTGGAGGCGTTCAGCTCGTGATCGGCATGCAGAATCAGGGCGATGTCCAGGGTGTGCACAGCCGTTTCCGACGGCTTCACGCCGTTCAGCATCCACAGAAAATTGGCCGCGTGGCTCAGCGAGCGGTCGGGCGGCACAATCTCTTTGCCTTTGCGCAGCCGGTCATAAATGGCCACGATCATGGCCAACTGGGCGGTCAGGTTGTAGCTCTTGCGCACATTGGCGTCGTGGGAATTGTCTTTCTCGTCGGCGTCATAGAAGCTAAGCGCGGATACCGCCGTGCGCAGCACTTCCATGGGGGTAGCCGTCACCGGAAAACCACGCAGCAGGTCGATGATGTGCTGATCGACCGAGCGGGCCAGCGCCAGTTGTGCCTGGAACTCGCGCAGGGCGAACTGGTTGGGCAGCCGGCCGTTCCAGAGGAGATAGGTGGTCTCCTCGAAGGTGGAGTTGTCGGCTAGCTCGTGAATGTCGATGCCGCGGTAGGCGAGCACGCCCGCGTCTCCGTCAATCCAGCAGATTCCGGAGTTCGCCGCGACAATTCCTTCTAGACCCTTCCCTGCGACAGCAGTCGACATAGCCTTCGGATCTCCCTTGTAATGTGATGAACGGTGGTTGCGGCGACTGCCGGGTCCTTCGAGTCCGGCCCGGCACCTGAAACGCAGCAAAGTTCTTTATAGCCCAGTGATTCCATGGTTGTCACGGTGGATGAGACGGCGAGGGGCCGGAATGGTCCGGAACCAATCGGAATCGGGGCCAGATCGGGGCCGATCCGGCTCCAAAGATAAACTCCCACCCGGGGCCAATCGCAGCTTTTCTGCACGGAACTGCCTTCTTTCTATATCCTGTAGATTCCCCCGGAGAAGCGCGGAGTGAGAGGGGCGAATCTGGATTGTCGATTGCCATGCACTCATCTCCGCGACTGGATCTCCGCCAAGGTACGGGAAGTTCCTGAGAGAAAATTCCGTTGACCGGCGTCTAACGGGACAGGATGGCGCCCCCACGAAGAGCGGTTCGCAACACGGGCCGCTAAGGAGAAGAAGACAAATCATGAGTGATTTGGATACCACCCCTCGAACCTATTCCGGTGCATTGCTGGCCGTCATCGCCCTGGCTTTGCTGGGCGCTGCCGGCGGCCTGATCTGGACCTACACGCTCAGCAGCCGGTTGACGCACCAAGAAGCCGCTCTGGCCGACGCGAATCAGCAGAACGTCAAGATGGCTGCCGAGTTGCGCGAAACCAACGCCCGTCTCCGCGTAACCACCGACGAGCTGGGCAAGTCCCTGGGCCTGACCCAGAAGCAATTGGATAGCCGCGCCGAGCAGATCATCGCCCGTGAAGACGCGAATGCCCAGCGGCTTGAGGCTGCCCAGAAGCAAACCGCGCAGCGGGTGAATGCCGTGTCCAGCGAAGTGTCTTCCGTCAAGACGGACGTGGGAGGGGTCAAGACCGATGTAGCCAAGACCCAGACAGATCTCGCCAGTGCTGTCAGCCAGATGCAGTCCATGCGCGGCGACATGGGGATGCAGAGCGGTCTTATCGCCCGCAACCACGACGAGTTGGAGATCCTGAAGCACCGCGGCGACCGCAACTACTACGAGTTCACCCTCAACAAGGGCGAAAAGAAGCCGGTGGGCACGGTCAGCCTCGAACTCAAGAAGGCCGACGGTAAAAAGAGCCGCTTCAACCTGATCGTGTATGCGGACGACAAGCGCTACGAAAAGAAGGATAAGAACGTCAACGAGCCTTTGCAGTTCTACGCGGGCAAGGAGCCGGGCCTCTACGAGATTGTGGTGAACACGATCAATTCGAAGAACCAGGTTGCCGGGTACCTGTCTACGCCCAAGAATGCAGGCGTTCCGAGCGGCCATTAAGGTCGTTCAAAACTCGCGCGGGTTGAGGGCGCTTGGATCTCCGGCGCCCTCCCCGCAAAAATTCTGCCAATCTTTCCCGATTCCCCCGAAGTCCCGAATTTTCCGATGCCGGCTACTGTTCGCTGACAGGAGACTGGAAAGCTACCACCAAATCTGGCTGGTAGCGGAACGCGAAGGTGAAGCTCAGTCCCTTGCGCGTGTCCCACTGCTGTTTCGCAATCCGGAAAGCGCAGACAAATGTCCCCTCCGCCGTTTCTCCCGGCTCAAGGGTCGTGTCGGGTGACAGCGCCTTGCCCTGCAGCGGGGCCAGGGTCGGGTAGGCGATAAAGATCCGGTTGTAATCGACGGCTGTGGCCGCGTAGCTGGAGTGGATGCCGTCATTGAGCGTCGCATTCACCAGAATCTGGTGCAGAAAGAGCGGCTGCTTGCTCTGGTTATGCAGCTTCACGAGCGCAAACACCAGCACCTGGTCGAAGTGCTCCCTGGCGATTGCCGCTCCGTTGGCGTCGGAGCCCGAACTCTCGCTGTGCATCGGATGCGCCCAGACCCGCTCCACCTCGGCGGTGGCCGCAGGCGGCTTCTCCCCGGCAATCACATAGACGGCAATGGCGATGGTCACCAGAATGGTCGCCAGGATCGCGGCCCAGACCACATGGCTCGTGCCTTTGGTGAGTTCCTCGCCGCGAGCGGCGTCATCCAAGTCCCGGGAATTCTGGTGAAGCAGACTCATGGCGCCCCTATCTTATCTCGATTGTTCCGTAACCGGCAGTCGAATCCTGCGCAGGCAGTAGGAATTAGATTACGCCTGCACTGAAAATGGTGCATTCTTCGCGAGCGGCGGCCGGGCGCGCAGCGCGGCAAGAAACTCTTCCGGCCCGCGTGTATTCAGCACGTCTTCCGGTCCCAGCCATGCCCGCCGCAGTTGCCGCACGCCATAACTCATCTTGCCCAGATGCCGCGCGTCGTGGGAGTCGGTGTCGATCACGATCTTACAGCCCAGTTCCTTGGCCAGACGCATATCCCGGTCGTTCAGGTCGAGCCGCTCCGGGGCCGCGTTGTGCTCCATGGCTACGCCCAGCTCGGCCGCCCGGCGCAACACCGCGCCCAGGTCGAGCGCGAAGGGCTCGCGGCGCAGCAACAGCCGTCCGGTTGGGTGGCCGAGAATCCGCACATACGGGTTCTCGATGGCGCGGAGCACGCGGGCTGTCATCTCTTCGCGGCCCTGTTGAAAATGGGAGTGGACGCTGGCGATCACGACATCCATCTGGGCCAGCACCTCGTCGTCCAGGTCGAGCGCGCCGTCGGCCAGAATGTCCACCTCGATGCCGGTGAAGACGCGAATCCGCCCTTCCATCTCCCGGTTCACCTCGCGGATGCGCTCCATGTGTTCGAGAGCCCGCGTCTCGTCCAGACCGTTGGTCATGGCCAGATTTTTGGAGTGGTCGGTGATGGCGATGTAGCGGTAGCCGGCGGCCAGCCCAGCCTCGGCCATTTCGCGAATGCTGTTCCGTCCATCGGTGGCATGGGTGTGCATGTGCACATCGCCGCGCAGGTCGGCCTGCTCGATCAGCCGGGGCAGCGCATGATGGGCCGCTGCTTCAATTTCGCCCAGGTTCTCGCGCAGCTCCGCGGACATCCAATCCATGCCCAAGGCTCCGTAAATCTCTTCTTCGGTCGCCGCGGCAACCGAAGAGCCGTCGTCGAGTCTGGCCAAGGCCCATTCGCTCAACGTGTAGCCCATTTTCAGAGCCCGCTGACGCAGCGAAACGTTATGAGCCTTGGACCCGGTGAAGTATTGCAGGGCGGCCCCATAGGAGGCTGCGGGCAGCAATCGTACATCGACCTGCATCCCGCTCGACAAGTGGAAACTGACCTTGTTTTCACCTTTGGCGATGATGTCGTGGATGCCGGGGTAGGCGGCCACATATTCGACTGCCGCAGCGGTATGCTCGGGCGCGCAGGCCGGCCCGGTCACCAGCAGGTCGAGGTCGCCGGCAGTTTCGCGTCCGCGCCGCAGGGAACCGGCCGGCGTCACTCTTTCAATGCCGGGCAAGGCAAGCAGATAAATCTCAAGGCGCTCCGCAGCTTCCTGGGCCTCGTCGATGCGGAAGCGTCCCGCGCTGCGGCGGTAGTCTTCGATGCCTTTGCGCAGTTTTTCAAGCTGCTTTTCGCCCATGCGCGGCAACCCGGCCAGGCGCCCGGTTTCAATGGCTTCGGCAAGCTGGTCGATGCTGGCGATCTGCGCCGCAGACCAGAACAGCGCCACCGTCTTCGGCCCCATGCCGGGCAGCTTCAGCAGTTCCAGCAGACCGGCGCCATACTTGGCCAGCAGTTCGTCGCGCAATGGCAGTGTTCCCGTCGCGGCGATTGCCTGCAGGTTCGTGGCCATGCTTTTGCCGATGCCTGGAATCTCAAGCAGCCGCGCGGTCTCGGCCGACGCAGCCATCAGGTCCACCGTAGTTTGCTCGGCGGCTTCGGCGGCGCGACGGTAACTTAAAATACGAAACCTGTCGCCGCCATCGATCTCCAACAGATCGGCGGTCTCGGCCAGCAGGCGGGCCATCGTGGGGTTGTCCATCGGAAGACGCTCCGCGACCAGTATCCGCTATCGGGGCGCGAAAACCAATGGCGCACTGTATGCCCGTCCGCTTCCCCACTGGGGCACATCTCCGCCTTCTAACCTGTTGAAGGCGAGTCAACACGCCGGGTAGCGCACACCCTTCATCGAACCTGGAAACCAGGGACACAATTCAAGTTCACCGCCCACGGCAGTGTCTTGCAATTGCGCCCCTGTCGCGCTGCTAGGCTGCGGTGTGAGCGGCGTCCTTATCGCGAAGCACGGCATCCGCTTGCGGACCCTTCTGACCTTGGACGATGTCGAACTCAACCTCATCGCCCTCTTTCAGCGTCTTGTAGCCGTCCACTTGTATCGCGGAGTAGTGAACAAATACATCTGGTCCGTCTTCACGTCCGATGAATCCGTAACCTTTGGCGTTGTTGAACCACTTTACTTTCCCTTTGTACTGAGCCACAGGCTCCTGCCTTCCTTGGGGTCGTAAGAAAAAATGAGGGTGAGGGGATAACCCACCCGCGGATATTCGTTAAGACGTGAAAGCCCGGAGAAAGGTTGATTGTTTTTTGAGGGTGGAGACCCACCAAATGGGATGAAATCGGTCGCGACGAAACGTTACGATCCAGAAGTCCATATTTCTCAAATAGAAATAACCATTGAACTTAGAGCGGAGTTGAAGAAAAATATATGTAAGCAATCTGTAAAGGCAACCCGTTTGCCCCAAAACAAACCCCATGGAAGCCGTGAATGCCCTCCATGGGGAAAGATAGCCCCGGATTTGGACCCGGTTTCTACTTCTTGCGTTTGCCTGCCGTCTGCCGCGCATACAAAAGCACGCTGGTCAGCGTCTTGCCGTCGAGAATCGCACCCTTCTCGATCATCTTGAGCACCTCGGAAAGCTTGACCAGCCGGAATTCGATCGACTCGTCCTCCTCCGGATGCGCGTCGCCGGCCACCAGGCCCTCGGCCAGGAATACCTTCATCGACTCGCCCAGAAAGCCGGGGCTGGCGAAATACTCCACGAGAGGCTTCCACTTTTTTGCGCGGTAGCCGGTTTCTTCTTCAAGTTCCCGCTGCGCGCCTGCCAGGGGATCTTCGTTCGGCTCCAGCTTGCCGGCCGGCAACTCCCACAGAAACTGGTTGGCGGCGTGGCGGTACTGGCGCTCAATGACGATCCAGGGATCTTTCTTGCCCTTCGCATTATCCACGGCCAGAATGACCACGCTGCCGTTGTGCCGCACCACGTCGCGCTCGTTCTCTTTGCCGCCGGGCTCGATCAGCCGGTCGTGTACCACCCGAAAGAGCGCTCCCTCATAAACCACGTCGGACTTGAGCACTTGCGCCGTTTCGGCGAGTACCGGCTCCGCCGTCTTTTTCTTCGAGGCCTTCAGCGTTTTGGCCTTGGGAGTCTTTTTCGTCGCTTTCGCAGTTTTGGTGACCTTCGGCTTCGCAGCCTTCACCGGAATCTTTGTCTTGGGCATTCGGTCTCTCTCCTCACAGCACAATCAGGAAAAGTATACGCACCCGGCTGCGTTCAATTCTGTCTTGAAACTCCACTCGTGCATCGATCCTGCCTCGCGTGGCATCCTTAACACAGCCCGATTCCATTTGACGCCAAGCGCATCAGATCTTCTGGACTTCAGATCGCAAAGTGAACACGTTGCTGACTGCAGACTGTCATCCCATCACTGTGGCGCCGGGTTTGACCCGGCTGTTCCTGGACTATTGCGCCGGCGCACCGGCAACACGGCCCTATTATGCGGCCGTGCCGCCCAATGCAGACTGGCAGGCGCGTCCGCCCGTCCCCGCGCACTGGCGGGAACTGGTGTCCCTGCTGGCTGCACAGAATCCTGCGCCCGCCGGATCGCCCGCTCACGCGGCTCTCGAAGCCCTGCGCCAGGGCGCGGGCACGGTTGTCACCGGGCAACAGGTCGGCCTCTTTGGCGGGCCACTGTTTACGCCGTTCAAGGCCGCCACGGCCCTGGCCCGCGCGCGCCAGGCGACCGCTGCGGGCCGTCCCCACGCCGGCATCTTCTGGCTGGCCAGTGAAGATCACGATTTCGCCGAGATCAACCACGTCACTTTCCCCACGCACCGCGCACTGCGCACCCTGACCTATGCCGCTGCGCCCGAGGCGGCACAGCCGGTGGGCGGCATTGTGATCGACGACTCGATCACCCCGCTGGTCGATCAGGCATGGGAGCTGCTCGGCTTCTCCGATGCCATGGAGGCTCTCGCCGCCGCCTACAAGCCCGGCCGCACCTTTGCCCAGGCATTTGCGGAGTTTTATTCCAAGGCGTTTGCCGCGCAGGGACTTTTGGTGCTCGATGCCGGCAGCCGCGCGATTCACCGCATCGGCGCGCCTGTGCTGCGCGCCGGCCTGGAGCGCGCCGACGAACTGCATGCCGCGTTGATCGAGCGTAACCGCGAACTGCAAGCCGCCGGCTATCACGCGCAAGTGGCTGTCGAGGCACAATCCAGCCTGCTCTTCCTCATCGACCGGCACGACGGGCAGGGCTCCGGCGCGCGGCTGGCTCTCAAACGGGTTGCGCCCAGCGCCGCCGAGCCCGACGGGCTATGGCAGGCCGGGCGCGAGCGCTATTCCACCGCGGATCTCGTCGGAATTTTAGAGGCGGAGCCGGAGCGCATTTCCCCTTCGGCACTGCTGCGCCCTGTTTTCCAGGATTTTTTGCTCTCGACCTCGCTGACCATCGGTGGGCCGGCCGAGGTCGCCTATTTCGCCCAGTCCTCGGTGCTCTTCGAGCGTATTCTGGGCCGCCTGACGCCTGTGCAGCCGCGCTTCTCCGCCACCGTCGTCGAGCCGGCCATCGCCGACCTGCTGCGCAAACACGAGCTGAGCGTCGAGCGGATTTTTGCCGAGACGCCCTCATCGCTGGCTCAGATGCTGGCCGCCCGCGCCATGCCCGTGGAAGGCAAGCGCAAACTGGCCGCCACCGGCACGGCTCTCGATGCGGACCTCAACGCGCTGCTGGAGTGGATGCACTCGCTCGATGCCGGCCTGGGCCGCTCGGCGGACACCGCCGCCAGCAAGATGCGCTACCAGATGAACCGTCTGCGTCGTCTGGCCGCTAATTTCCAGTTGCAGCGTGAGGACTCGCTGGGGCGCCACGCCGAGGCCATCTGCCAGTCGCTCTATCCCGGCGGAGTCTTGCAGGAGCGGCTCCACGGCGCTGCCTACTACTTTGCCCGCTACGGCTTCGAACTGGCGGAGACGATGACGCAGCAGGCCGCCGAACTCTGTCCCGGCCATGCGTTGCTCCGGCTCTAGATCGCTTTTCGAGTCCGGATCGCTTTCTTGGATTGTGGTTCCACTGCGCTGTAGCCGCAAACCGGCGAAGCCAGTGCGGAACCTTTAGGATGTCCGCGCAGGCGGAACGGCTGTGCAGGAGGAGGCTTCGTTGGAAAGGTTACTGCTCGCGCTGGTTGCAGGTCTGTTGGCATGTGGAGCGGCTGGCGCCCAAAAGGGCCCGTGCGCGACCGCCGGCAGCAATGACGCCTTTCTTGGCATTCAGACCATCCGCCTCTGGCCGGGCGACGCCCCTCAGGCCAAGGGCAAAGCCTGCGAAGATATTCCCGCTCTCACCATCTTTGCCCCGCAGAGGGGGCATGACAACGGCTCCGCGGTGATCGTTCTACCCGGTGGCGCGTATGCGAATCTGGCCTCCAATCTGGAGGGCCGCCAGGTGGCCGACTGGTTCACCGCGCGCGGCTTCCGCGCCTTCGTCCTCAGCTACCGGCTCAGCTCGAACGGCTACCTGCTTCCCGTGCCGCTGCTGGACGCCCGGCGCGCCGTCCAGACGGTGCGTGCCCGTGCGCGGGACTACTTCATCGCCCCCAACCGGATCGTGATCGTTGGCTTCTCGGCAGGCGGCCATCTGGCGGCGCTGGCCTCCACCCAGTTTGTTCCCGGCAATCCCGACGCCGAGGACCCCATCGAGCGCGTCTCCAGCCGCCCCGATTATCTGGTGCTCGGCTATCCGTGGATCGGGGCCATCTCCAGCGACACCTCGCACTTGAGCTATTGCAAGATTTTCAACGTGATGGACCGTTGCGAAGCACTGCGGACTGCTTACTCTCCCGACCTTTTCGTCACCCGGGACACGCCTCCGACCTTCCTCTATCACACGTTCAACGACGCGACCGTTCCGGTGGAGCAGCCCATGCGGTTCTATGAGGCGCTGATCAAGGCAGGCGTGCCGTCGGAAATGCACATCTTCGCCAATGGCCCGCACGGCACCGGTCTGGGCAAGAGCGATGCCGCCCTGGACCAGTGGCCCAATCTACTGGAGAACTGGCTGCGGTCCGCGGGCTTGCTGACCCCGGCCTCCCGCTAGCCTGTGTTCTCCAGGTAACTGATTCCACTCAGCCGGTTCCGGTCTTCCGGGCCTATGTCTCCCGGTCCCAGGTCGCCTGGATGCGAAAAGGCAGCGCATTCTCGGCCAATCGCCGCTTCGAGTTGGCCGTGCCGTCTTTGTCGCGGAATACGGCTCGCTCCACGGGAACCCTGACCCGGTGTTGCGCGCTGTTGTGCAATTCCGGTACTATCCTTCCGGCCACGCGATTTACCCGAAAATCCCCGCCCTGCCCGGGTTGAAAAGGACAGGTGCAGGGAAGTCTCCAGGGGCAAGAAACAATCGCCGCAGCTCGAAAGAACACGAACAGGAACGCCAACGAAAACATGAGCCGGAAAATTAAGAAGCGGGCAACCGACTTCGGGAGTGGAAGGGCTTCCCGGAGCCGGCTACCCGCTGGACCCTGAACCGGGTCTAGGTGGTAGTCTTAGTCTAGGCTCGTTGTAGAAGAAATCAAGTGATATTTTTGCAGCCAATCTTCAAATCGTGACCGCAGTCACAGGACCCCGCCGAAACAGGCCTCCATGCGTTGACTTGGGGGTCTGCCCCTGATACAAAAAAGTGTTCCATTTGAAAAAGAACGAAACAAAAGTTTCAAAATGACCGCCTGAACGAATCGGTACCAGCATGGAAGAAATCATTCAACAAGTCGGGACACTTTTGCTTGGCTCCGTACCCACGGCATTGCTGTTTATCGTGCTGGTTTTGGCGTACCAATTCCTGGTGCAGGGGCCGCTTACAGCAACGTTGAAAGAGCGCCGCGCCCGCACCGATGGGGCCATTGAAGACGCGCACAAGGCAATTGCCAAGGCTGAAGCCAAGGCCGCCGAGTACGCCGATAAACTGCGCCAGGCGCGCGCCGAAATCTACAAGCTGCGCGAGCAGCGCATCAAGCAGTGGGGTGCCGAACGCGATGCCGCGCTGGATGCCGCCCGCAAGGCTGCCGGTCTCAAAGTGAGCCAGGCCAAAGCCGAGCTGGAGGCCGAGGCTGCCTATGCCAGAACCGCCATTCAGGCCTCTTCTGCTGACTTGGCCAATCAGGTAGTTCGCGCCGTGCTTCCGTTGGCTGCCGGGGGGATCCGTTGAGATATTCCGCTCCGCATGTGCGTCTTTCTGCCCGGATTCTTTCTGCCCGGACTTTCGGCTTTGTATTGTTCGCGGTGTTGGCTGCCGGCATTGCCGCTACGCCGTTCCGCCTGGCGGCACAGGAACCGGCTCCCGCAGCCAGCGCACAATCTTCCACGGCGACCGGAACCATCGCCCAGCCTGCTCCCGCCAAGCAGGAGCAGGACGACGACAACATCTACCGGCATACGCCGCTGGTGTCGGCCATCGCCAAGGCGATCAATCTGCCGGTCGAAACTACGGCCCGTCTTTTTGAATTCATCAATTTCGCCATTATCGCGCTGGCCATCGTGATTCCACTGGTCAAGCTGGTGCCCAAGATTCTCCGCAAGCGCAAAGAGACGCTGCGCGACCATCTTGAGTCGGCGCGCAAGACGACTGTCGATGCCAATGCCCGCCTGACCGCGGTCGAGGCGAGGCTCTCCAAGCTTGATGACGAGATCGCGCAGATTCGCTCTCAGGTGGAAGAAGAGAGCAAGCAGGACGAAATTCGCATCAAGGCCACCATCGGGGAGGAGAGCGCACGCATTGTCGCCTCCGCCGAGCAGGAGATCGGTGTGGCGGCAGCCCAGGCCAAGCGCGGACTGCGGCACTTTGCCGCCGACCTGGCGATTGAGCAGGCCGCGAAGCAGTTGAGCCTCAGCCCGGAAACCGACCAGGCTCTGATCGCAGAATTTGCCAAGGACTTATCCGCCAGCGGCTTGAACCGGGGAGGGCAGAACTAGATGGCAGCCTTCGTTTCTCGTTATGCCCAGGCCTTTCTCGATGTCGTCACCACCGCCAAGCTCGATACGGCGGCAATCGATCGGCAGCTTACCGACTTTTTAGCCACCTGGAACGGCAGCCCCGCACTGCAGGAGTTTTTCGTGAACCCTGCCATCGCGGCCGTGCAGAAGGTGGAGTTTTTAGACAAGTTGAACGCCCAGTTGGGGCTTCAGAAGGAATTGCGCAACCTGATTGCGGTATTGATCCATAACGACCGCATCGGCCACGTCAGCGAAGTCGCCGCATCGTATCGCGCGGCATTGCAGCAGCGGCTGGGTATTCGCCAGGCGGAGATTGTAACCGCCCGCGAGTTGACCGATCAGGAACGCGGCACACTGGTGGACGGAGTCGGCAAGCTGGCCGGCTCGCAAGTTCAAGCCAGCTTCACGTTGGACCAGTCCATTCTCGGCGGCGCGGTGGTACGCATCGGCTCCACCGTGTATGACGGGTCGGTTCGGGGACGGCTGGAACGGTTGAAAGAAGCACTGATCGCCGGGTAACTGAAAGCGTCAGCGCCTGGATATCGGCGCATCGCAAGTCAGGGAACGATTTTTGGTTGTCATCTGTCAGACGTAGGAATTTGGAACTGGGGAAAAGGTTCGGCGGTTGGAGATCGATGGTTTCAGTGCGAACCACGAAAACCGGTCTCCGATTTCTGATCCTCAACCCCTTAGAGAGATAGGAAGAGCAGAGATGGCTCAGATCAAGGCAGACGAGATTACGCAACTTCTTCGCGAGCAGATCGCGAACTACGACTCCAAGGTCCAGGTTGACGAAGTCGGGACGATCACATCGCTCGGCGACGGCATTGCCCGCATCCATGGCCTGGATAAGGTGATGGCAGGCGAACTGATCAGCTTTCCCCATGGGATTGCCGGACTGGCCTTGAGTCTTGAAGAGGATCAGGTGGGCGCCGTGGTTCTGGGCGACTACACCGAGCTCAGCGAAGGCGAAGAGGTCAAGCGCACCGGTAAGATTCTCAGCGTGCCGGTGGGGGATGGCATCATTGGCCGCGTGGTGAATGCGTTGGGCATCCCCATCGACGACAAGGGCCCCATTGCCTCCACCGAGTCGCTGCCGATGGAGCGGCTGGCTCCCGGCATCATCGACCGCCAGCCCGTGCGCGAGCCTATGGCTACCGGTCTCAAGGCCATCGACGCCATGATTCCGATTGGCCGCGGACAGCGCGAGCTGATCATCGGCGACCGCCAGACGGGCAAGACCGCCGTGGCTCTCGATACCATCATCAACAACGCCAAGAACGATCTGATCTGCATCTACTGCGCCATCGGCCAGAAGCGTTCGTCGATTGCCCAGGTCGTGCAGACCCTGACCGAAGCCGGCGCCATGGGCCACACGGTCATCGTTGCCGCCTCGGCCTCCGAGCCCGCCCCGATGCTTTATCTCGCGCCTTATGCGGCCACCGCCATCGGCGAATACTTCCGCGACTCGGGCCGCCACGCGCTGGTGATCTACGACGATCTTTCCAAGCACGCCATGGCGTATCGCGAAATTTCGCTGCTCCTGCGCCGTCCACCGGGCCGCGAGGCGTATCCCGGAGACGTGTTCTATCTCCACTCGCGTCTTCTTGAGCGCTCGTCGAAGATGAGCAAGGAAAAGGGCGGCGGTTCGCTCACGGCTCTGCCGATCATTGAGACCCAGGCGGGCGACGTTTCGGCCTACATTCCGACCAACGTCATCTCCATCACCGACGGGCAGATCTTTTTGGAAACGGATCTGTTCAACTCCGGCGTTCGTCCGGCTGTGAACGTCGGCCTCTCGGTTTCGCGTGTCGGTTTCTCGGCTGCCATCAAGGCTGTCAAGCAGGTGGGTTCCACCCTCAAGCTCGATCTCGCGCAGTACCGTGAACTGGCGGCGTTTGCCCAGTTCGGCTCGGACCTCGATCCGCTGACCCAGAAGCAGCTCAACCGCGGCCAGCGCCTTACGGAATTGCTGAAGCAGCCGCAGTTCCAGCCGCTCACCTGGCAGCAGCAGGTCGTGGCTCTCTTCGCCGGTACGCAAGGGTATCTGGACGACATCAAGGTCAGCGATATCCGTGTCTTCGAGCAGGGCCTCTACAAGTATTTCGACAATGCGCAGGGCCCGCTCCTCGAAGACCTGACCAAGAAGAAATCGCTGGATGACGACTTGCGCAACCGTATGCACGAGGCGCTCAAAGAGTACAAAGCCAACTTTGCTACGCAGCAGCAGGCAGAGCCGGTAACGGCGTAAAGAAACTGGAGATCGGCAACCGGAATCAGCCGTGGCCCCCGGGCCGCATTGAAACCGGATCGCCGGTCTCTGACAACCGATCTCTGGAAAGAATATGGCAAACGTCCTCGATCTACGGCGGCGCATCCGCAGCGTGAAGAACACGCGGCAGATCACCAAGGCCATGAAAATGGTCTCGGCGGCCAAGCTGCGCCGCGCGCAGGAGCGGGCCATGGCGGCCCGGCCCTACGCCAAAATGATCACCAGCGTGCTCGAATCGGTCACTCGCCGCATCGACATCTACGATCCGGAGACCGGCAATCTGCGCCACCCGCTGTTTGCCACGCGGGAAGAGAAGCGCGTGCTGCTGGTTATCATCAGCGGCGACAAGGGCTTTGCCGGCGCGTTCAACGCCAACATTCTCAAGACGGCCTTCCAGTACATCGGCGATAACTCCACCAAGGAGATTGACGTCGAGGCGGTGGGCCGCAAGGCGCGCGACCAGATGCGCCGCCATTATCCTTCCGCCCTCTACGCGGAGCAGACCGACGAGAGCGGCCGCAAGCTTCAGGTACGCGAGCGCAAGGCGCCCGTCGAGGTGACCGGCGATCATCCCGGACTGCTGGAGAAGCTCGAAACCAGCCGCGTGTTTGCGCTGGCCCAGAGCATCATCTCCCGCTATGTCCATGAAGAAATCGACGCGGCTTACATCGTCTACAACGAGTTCAAGTCGGTCATTCAGCAGCGGCTGGTGGTGGAACGCCTGTTGCCGCTGATGGATATCGGTCGCCCGGAAATTACCGGCTCCGCCGAGCCGACAGAGGAACAGCGCGAACGCGCCGCTGAGGCCGCAATCAGCGCCGGCGTGCCGCTGGAGCCTGCCGATACCAAAGAGGCGGACGAAGAAGCCCGCAAATTCGGCACCGCGCAGGTTGACTACATTTATGAGCAGTCGGCGGAGGAACTCTTCAACGGCCTGCTTCCGCAATATGTTTCTTCCATGCTGTATCACGCCATGACGGAATCGGTTGCCGCGGAACATGCGGCCCGCATGACGGCGATGGATTCGGCTACCAACAACGCCTCGGATATGATCGACGGGCTCACTCTCTACATGAATCGTGTGCGCCAGGCGGCCATCACCAAGGAAATCATCGAGATTGTTTCGGGCGCAGCGGCGCTGTAAGGCGAAAAGGCAGAGTTATGGCAGAGAACATTGGCAAGGTAATTCAGATCTCAGGTCCTGCGGTCGACGTGCAGTTTGAAGAAGCGTCAATGCCGGCCATCTATCAGGCGCTGCGCGTCACCAGCGATGGTTTCGACGTGCCCGCGCCTATCAGCGTGATCCTTGAGGTGCAGCAGCACCTCGGCGAGGGCCGCGTTCGTACGGTTGCCATGGAAGCTACCGACGGTATGGTCCGCGGCATGAAGGCCATCGATCTCGGCGGCCCCATCCGTGTGCCCGTGGGCAAAGAGACGCTGGGTCGCGTCATCAACGTCATCGGTGCGCCGGTCGACAATCTCGGCCCTATCGGTGAAAAGACGCGTATGCCGATTCACCGGCCCGCGCCCTTGTTCGACGAGCAGTCGACCCACGAGGAAATGTTCGAGACCGGCATCAAGGTCATCGATCTCATCCAGCCCTTCTTGAAGGGCGGCAAGATCGGCCTGTTTGGCGGCGCCGGTGTGGGCAAGACGGTCGTCATCATGGAACTTATCAACAACGTGGCCAAGAACCATGGCGGCTACTCGGTGTTTGCCGGCGTCGGCGAGCGTACCCGCGAGGGCAACGATCTCTGGCTCGAAATGACCGAGTCCGGCGTCATCAAGCCAGGCGACTTCGCCAATTCAAAATGCGCGCTGGTCTATGGCCAGATGACCGAACCGCCAGGCGCCCGTCTCCGTGTGGCGCTCACCGGCCTCACCGTCGCTGAGTACTTCCGCGACGTTGAAGGTTCTGACACATTGCTCTTCGTCGATAACATTTTCCGCTTCACGCAGGCCGGCTCCGAGGTTTCCACACTGTTGGGCCGTATGCCTTCGGCCGTGGGCTACCAGCCCAACCTGGCCACGGAAATGGGCGAACTGCAGGAGCGCATCACTTCGACCAGCAAAGGCTCGGTCACCAGCGTGCAGGCCGTCTATGTGCCCGCCGACGATTTGACCGATCCGGCCCCGGCCACCACCTTTGCCCACCTGGACGCGACCACCGTGTTGAGCCGCCCGCTCTCCGAACTGGGCATCTACCCGGCCGTCGATCCGCTGGCCTCGACCTCGCGTATTCTCACCGCCCGCGTTGTGGGCGACGAGCACTACGATGTGGCTCAGGGCGTCAAGCGCATTTTGCAGCGCTACAAGGACCTGCAGGACATCATCGCCATTCTGGGTATCGACGAGCTTTCCGACGACGACAAACTCACCGTGGCGCGCGCCCGCAAGGTGCAGAAGTTCCTCTCGCAGCCCTTCCACGTTGCCGAGCAGTTCACCGGCATCCCTGGAGCGTATGTGAAGGTTGCCGACACGGTGCGCAGCTTCAAGGAGATCATCTCGGGCAAGTACGACGACATTCCCGAGCAGGCCTTCTACATGAAGGGCGCCATCGAAGAAGTGCTTGAAACCGCCGAGAAACTCAAGGCGACGGCGTAGACAGAGAACAGGAACCAGAGGGCAGGGAACAGGGAAAAGCCGGTATATCGACGGCTCTCCGATCTCTACTCTCTGTTCTCTTTCCTCTGAGGACTGAAAGGTTTTTATGGCAGACGAGACAAACGAACTGCGCGTCCGGCTGGTCACTCCCGAGCGCATCCTCTTCGATCATGCGGCCGCCGCGGTTGAGTTGCCGTCGAAGTCGGGCTATCTCGAAGTGCTCTATGGCCATGCGCCGCTGTTAGCCGAACTCGGTGCCGGGGATGTGACTTTGCATGGCGGCCCCGACGGCGAGCAGCGCTATAACGTCAGTTGGGGATTCGTCGAGGTGCTGCCCGACCGGGTCACCATTCTGGCCTCCGACGCGCTCAAGCCGCAGGAGATCGACGTGCCCCGCGCCCATGAGCAACTGGATCGCGGCATCAAGATGTGGAACGAAGCCGGCGACAGCGAAGATGCTTATACCGAAGCGCTCCGCGTGATCGCCGAAGCCGAAGCCAAGATGGCCTCTGCGCAGGCGACACACTAAAACTGCTTCACTTCGTATTTGTGATCAACGGTCAAGAGAAAGGCCCTGCTCCCACGAGCAGGGCCTTTCTCTTTGCTGACGCATCGGGGCTGGACCGATTGAGGGCGCGGACCCGTCACTTCCGGCTGTCGAGTTTAGCGAGCGTCTGTGCTATATCGCGGACGCGCACGATCCGCCAGCGGCCCTTCTGCATGCGCAGGTCGAGCATTACCGGGATCGTTTCGGGTTGCGATTCGATTTCGAGCTGCACCAGCACCACGGCGGAACCTCCGGAGCGGTGTTCGACGCGGCTGTCAACATACGATGCGTCCGCGTCAAAGGCGCGCCGTAGCAGCCCTACGGCAATCGCCCGCCCGCTCGCTGCGTCTCTGTTTACATCGCTGGCTGCCGGTTCGGCCGAAGTGGCCCCTTCGACGGCTCCCTCGGCGAGGCCCTTCAATTGCGGTAGAATCTGCGGTCTCAAAAGCCGCAGACCCGTCTCCGTACCGAGGGACGCGAGCAGGCGGCTCTCCGCGCTGCCCTGTTTCTGGAGCGTCTTGGCGATGGGGCCTGCCATCTGGTTCAGCCCATCGCTCAGCAGGGCGTCTTCATCCACATACTGCCGAAAGGCGCCTACATCGCGATGCGCAAAGGCCTCGCGGACCTGCAGGATCGTGTCCAGAGGGTCGGGCCGCGGCCACATGCTATAAATCTCGATGCCGGTCAGCACCGCGAGTGCCGCGATGCTCAAAGTGACCAGCCAGCGCACCTTTCGATCCCGATGCGTCTGTCCCAAGCCCGGAGTCGATCCGGTGGCGGCTCCGCACCCGGGGCAAAAAATATCCATCGAGTCGGGACGATTGCCGCACCGCGCGCAGACCATAACTTCACCTCCGTCACGAAGCCTCAACCGTGATTGGACTTGTCAGGGAATCATAGTCGATCGGGGATAAGGGTGAAAGGTTTTTGCCCGGTTCTGCGGGGAATTCCAAAACCAGCGAAGAGTGCAGGCTGAGGGCCGTCCGCCGGGCTCTGTGCAATCTGCCGGGAGAGCGCCTACAATTCTGTTGGAAATGGCTATTCGACAGGAAAAAACGTTTGACGCCGCCTGCCCCGATTGTGGGGCAGTGCTCAAGATTGACGCCGCAACCGGGCAGGTCATCAGCCACACGCCGGCTCCGCGCAAAAGGACCTTCGAGGATCTCGAAACCGCGGCCCGCTCCATGCGCGAGCAGGAAGAGCGCAAAGAATCCATCTTCCGCCAATCCGTAGAGGCCGAGCGGAACAAAACCGATCTGCTTGAAAAGAAGTTTGCCGAGGCGTTGCGCAAGGCCAAGGACGCTCCGGAAGGCAAACCCTTACGCGACTTCGATTTAGATTGACCACGCCAGCCGGAACAGGACTTGAACCTCGAAGCCGGACCACTGGCCGGGTGGTTCCTGCATCTGTTGAAGAGATACCCGGAACGCGTTCCTTCGGGCGATTGGATCAAAGATTCGGATATCAATGATTCGGATACGGGACGGGAGGAGAAAACATGGTGGTTGTGCCGCTTTCTCGACCGGGAGGCGAAGTAGAGGCTTCCACGCGCACCGGACAAATTAAAACCGGACAGGCGAAATCCCCGGATCTGGCCGTGATGGCTGCGGGTGGAACGCTTCTGGTGGCTTCTTTGCTGCTGCTGCGAGGGCACCGGCGGGCCGGGCTGGCCCTCACGGCTACCGGCACGGCATTGGCTCTGCTCAATGAGCAGGATACGGTGCGCGCCTGGTGGAAGGCGTTTCCTATCTATCTCGACGGCGCGCAATGGCTGCTCGATCAGGCCCAGGACGCGACGGAGCAGCTTTCTGCGAAGCGCGAACGGCTGCGTAACATCTTCAATCGGTAGCGGCAGCCTGACGGCGGCTCAAAGATAGCGGCTCAAATATTGAGTTGCCGGCGGCCGGCTTCGCTGATGCGATGCGGCGTCCACTTCGGCTCCCACACCAAGTCGACTTCGACCTTGCTGATGTCGGAAATGCCGGCGAGGCGATTGTTTACCTGCTCGAAGATGAGTCCGCTGGCAGGGCATTGCGGCGTGGTCAGCGTCATGGTCACCTTGACCCACTGGCGCGGCCAGGCCGGTGTCGAATCCGGATCGGGGCCGGTTGAAACTGCGTAAATCAGCCCCAGATCCACAAGATTCAGCTTCACTTCGGGGTCGAAGCAATCGCGCAATGCGGTGAGGATATCGGCTTCGGCAAGCACGCTAGTTCTTTCGCTCCACTAGATAGCGGGCAATCGACTTGAGCCCCTCGGCGCGGTCCCCATAGGGGTCCAGGGCCGCAAGGGCTTCCTTGACCAGATCGTCTGCGTCCCGCAGGCTTTGTTCGACGCCGTACACAGCGGGCCATGTGGCCTTTTCCATGGCAAGATCCTTGCCTGCGGTCTTCCCCAGGTGGGCGGAGTCTTCGGTCATGTCGAGAACATCGTCCACAATCTGGAACGCCAAGCCGATCTTGCGGCCAAACAGGTCGAGCCGCGTCCCGTCTTCCGGAGTTGCTCCGGCATAAATGCCACCCGCAACCACACTGACGCGAATGAGCGCGCCGGTCTTGGCGCGGTGAATGGCGGCGACCAGCTCCGGAGTCGGCTTGATGTGCTCGCTTTCGAGATCCAGCACCTGCCCGCCGATCATGCCTTCGACCGTGCCAATCGCGTTGGCTACCAGAGCAATGATCTTGACGACAGCAGGGGGGGGGGCATCCAGTCCCGCCAGCACCTCGAAGGCGCGGGTCTGCAACGCGTCGCCGGCCAGGATCGCTATTGCTTCTCCAAAGGCTACGTGGCATGTGGGCTTGCCGCGGCGCAGGTCGTCGTTATCCAGCGCCGGCAAGTCGTCGTGGATGAGGGAATAGGTGTGCAGCATTTCCAGGGCCGCGCCCAGACGCTCGATCCCCTTGGGCAGCGTGCCGGCAATGGCCACGGCAGCCTGCATGGAGAGAACCGGCCGCAACCGTTTGCCCCCGGCAAAAACGGAGTGGCGCATGGCGCCGTGGATCGAGGCAGGGATGGTTTCGATGCTGGGAATAAGCGTCTCCAGCGCTCGGTCCGTCAGCTCCGCGCCTTCCTGTAGCAGCAATTTCACATCGGTGGGCATCCTTTTCATCATAAACGAGGCCGAACCCGCTTTTGCCATGGCAACCACAAGGCTGTGACCAGCGCGAGAGAAATTCCGCTTAACCAGCGGCCTGTCTTCACATCGGCGGTCGTCGTCCAGTCCACGGTTAAATCCACAGGCCCCTGAGGAACTGGTACCGCCATCAGGCCGTCGTCGCGCACGGGCAGAGGCCCAACGGCTTTGCCGTTCACTGCGATCTTCCATGCGGGATAGCTGCGCAGCCGCACAATCAGATAGCCCGGATGCGAGACGACGGCCACAATCCGCAGATGCTCGGTGGTTGCTTTGCCTGCGTCCGGAGAGGCAGCGAAGGTGGCTTCGCAACGATGCTGCCCGGCCAGCCAGTTGGGATTGGCGTCCGGCCTATCGGCAGGCTCGCCCAGCGTAGCCATTGGATCTTCAACCAGGCAGGCCATGGGCAGGCCGGTGGCGATTTCGGTATTGTCCGCGCCGGGGGGAGCATATTCGTCGGTTCCCGCGAAGCCGTTTCCCGCTCTGTAGGCAGACAGCATCGGGGCGACCGCGTCTTCGTCGTCGCAAGGCTGGAAAAAGAGCACTCCTGCGGCTGCTGAGGAGGCCAGAAAGAGCGTCGTGCAGGCGGTCATGACTATCCGGCGCGGCCACCGCCCGGCCATCCACACAGCCGACGCGAAGAAGATGCCCGCGGGCGCCTCCAGTGCCACCAGCCAGCGCCAGGGAAACTGCAAGAAGCGCAGCTTGGGCAGCGCGTTCCACAGCGGCAGCGAAACCGGCAGCAGAAGCAGCAGAACGACGACCGGCATGAGCGCAATCGGAAACCACCAGCGGCCCCTACTGGACGGATTGCGGCCCGACAGGTTGCGTCCGGACAGGCCGCTGCCGGGTAGAGTGCCCGGCAGGGTGTGCCGAAGCCAACTCACCAGCAGGCCGCCCAGTGCGGTTGCGATCATGACCACGGCGATCCACGAGACTCGCTGTAATTCGACATCGTGCAAAGCGAGTTGCGGGGCGGCATGGCGGGCGAAGAGCCAGCTATTCTCGATTTTTTCGCCAGGATCGCCCGTGGCCTGACGGATATCGACCCAGCGCTGTTCCCATGCGGCGGGAACCAGGTAGAAGGCGGCCAGTCCCATGCCCAGCGTGGCGCCGCCAACAGCGCGCAACAACGGAATCCAGGACTTCGCCAGCAGGGCGACCGTGAGCGCCACCGCAGCCAGCAGATAGCTCGCCATCACGCCCACCGGTGCATTCGAGAGCCACGCGCCCGCAATCACCAGCGCCAGCAGCAGCATGGAGCCCAGACTGGAGCGGCTGAACGCTCTTTGCCGAGGCGGATCGGGCTGCCGGCTCGGCAGGGAAGGCGCAGTCAAATCCCGCAGTACCAGCAGCGCCAACAGGGGAATCCAGAAGCCGCCGGCAAGCTCCGCAAAGGCCGAGCGTTCGTAGGCGGTGAACAGCGCATAGCCCGAGAACAACGCCGCACAGCCGGCCAGGGTCGCAGGGCCGTCAGGCAGCGCCTGCCGGGCCAGCGCACGGGTCGCCAGTCCGGTGCCTGCCAGCAGCAGAAACGTCAATGCCACTCCGACCCAGGTCCATGACATCACCAGGCCCAAGGTCGCACCCAGCATCCATGTCAGCGGAGGATAGAAGACGAAACGCGGCTCGCCTGCGCCGTAATTCGCACTGGGCGTCCAGTGGGGATAGAAGACGCCCTGTTTCCAGTTCTGCAGCGCGTCGAACCATGAAACCATGTGGAAATCGAAATCGTGCCCGCAGGAGTTGCCGCGGATCAGTTGCGGCGCGATGGCCACGGCTGCCGCCAGCAGGATGACGGCAGGGCCGGCCCAGCGGCGGGCCAGCTTGGCCTTTAAAAGCCGGCCCGCCGTCCGATGCAGGGGGTTGCGCAAACTCACGGCAGCAGACGCAGGGTGTGCCGCGTATTGCCGGCGACCGCTGCCGGGCTGAAGGGCAGGCCAAAGGTGGTTCCGCCATACCAGTCATTCCACTGGTCGCGGAAGTAGGGGCTGAGCGGGTTGCCGCTCTCTCCCAAAACGATGTTCTCCGTGGAGCCGTCGATGTCGCTCCAATCCATCGTGAAGCGCTGCGAAGGGCCGAAGGCGCGGCCTACCTGCTTCACCGTGGTCGTGTCGCCGCTCTGCGGATGCGCTCCGGTTCCGGCTACGCGCAGGATGAGGGGCAGAAACTCGGTCAGCGGGTGCTCGATGTCGACCACATGCCAGCTTCCATACGTCCATTGCGCCACGTCGCCGGGAGCCTTGCCCTTTTCCATCCCTTTGCGCACGGCGTCGGTCAGCAGAGCGTCCCAGTCCTTATAACCATGGGGAAGCCAATCGAGGCTGGCGTGCATGACGATCTCTTCCTCGGCAAAGTCGGATTCGGCCCACTTGTATTCGCCTGCATCCTTGCCGAGTTTGGGGGTGAGGATCAGCGGCCACAGCGCTTGCCGCGCCTGTGTCACCAGCGAGGCGGCGGCGGAGTCCGTCGTCAGCCGGCCGTCCCAACTGCGCATCAGGTCGGCGGCCTTGCGCAGCCGGTCGTCCACGCCATTGGCATGGTCGATGGCATAGGCAAACCGCTGTCCCATCTCCTGGTCGACCTCGCTGTAGACATCGGTCTGCACGGTCAGCATGTCTTTCGGCGTGAGCTGGTCGCGGCCTTGCAACGCCTTATAGATGCGTTCGATGCGATAGGGATTGACCCACTCCATCGACAGCAGATAGGGAGATTTTGCGGTCGTCACGCGCGAGTTGGCAGTCGCCAGAAAGCCTGCCGGCGGATCGGCCGCGTTGGGCAGATCGCCGAATGGAATGTAGCCCTGCCACTCGTGCTCATGGTCCTGAATGGGCACTCCGCGCAAACCCGTGGGGCGCAGCGGAACCCGTCCTACGGCGTGGTAGGCGATGTGTCCCTGATCGTCGGAGTAGACCACATTATGCGTCGGCCAGCACCACGTTCCCAGCGCCGCCGAAAACTGGTCCCAGTTCGACGCCGCGTTGATCTGGTAAAGCGGAAGCACGTTGAGGGTGGAGTCGTAGAGCGTCCAGCGCAGCGCGATGGGCCGCTGCTCGTGCGGCAGCAGCGGGTTCAGCAGCGGTCCGTGTGCGGTGGATTGAAGGTCCAGTTTTACATCTCTGCCGCCGCGCACATGGATCACTTCGTGGTCCATGCCCAGCGGCTTCCAACTGCCGTCGGGAGCCTCGTAGTTGCCCCTGCCGTCTAACTTCTCGATATACAGGTCCTGCACATCGGCGTGGAGAGCCGTAAAGCCCCAGGCCACATGCTCGTTGTGGCCCGCGATCACAAACGGCATACCTGGCAGAGTCACTCCGGCGGCGTGGTAGCCCTGCGCGCCGAGGTCGGCCATGTACCAGACGTTGGGCTCGGTCAGCCCGAGATGCATATCGTTTGAAAGCAGCGGCTTGCCGCTGGCGGTGTGGCGGCCGGCAATCACCCAGTTGTTCGATCCCGGCGAGCAGCCTGCGCAGGTCGGCAGTCCGAGCGCCGTCCGCAGGGAACTCAGGTCTTCCTGAACGGAAGGAGAGGCGGGGTACACATGCGGCGCGGCGCCCAGTTGGGTGCGGTCGTCCTCCTCCTCGTCGTCGCCGGTGGGGGGCGGTTCGGGGTGCGGCTGGCTCAGATCCAACACCTCGCCGGTCGGCGGATGGTCGCGCCAGGAACCCACCGGGTAGAGATCCGCCTCCAACTTGGGATTGCGCAGGTCGGCGGCGATCTGTTCGCGCGCCAGCTTGGCGTCCCAGTGCGAATCGAGCATCTGCACCAGCATCATGCCGATGCTGAGCGAGTCGGCGCCGCTCCAGGGCTGGGGGCGATAGAACAGCAGCTTGAACTCCGCGGGCAGCGTGTACCGGTGCTGGTCGATGTAGAGATTCACGCCGCGGGCATAGTCGTCGAGCCGCGCGCGGTCGCCGGGAGCCAGGTTGGCATAGATACGCTGAGCGGTATTGCGAAACTGAAAGACGCGCTGGGCGCGGTCGTGCTTCACGAGCGAAGGACCCAGAATCTCCGCCAGTTCTCCATTTGCATTGCGGCGATAAACGTCCATCTGCCATAAGCGGTCCTGCGCGGTTACATAGCCCTGGGCTACGAAGAGATCGTCTTGCGTGGCGGCTTCAATGTGCGGCACGCCGTGGGTATCGCGCCGCACCGTAACCGGAGCGGACAGCCCGGTGATTTGCAGGTCGCCATCGAGCGTAGGCAGAGCGAGGTGGGCGGCGGTGCGAAGCCACAACACGCTCACACCCGCCAGCAGCAAGAAGAAAGCAACAAGGGCCAGTGTGGACCCAAGCAAGATTCGCAGCCAGCGGAACCCGCGGCGCGAGGCCCGCGAACTAGCCGTAGATGCAGGCATTCGTACAGTATGTGCGTTGGACATCGGTCAACAACAGGATACCGCTTCCGTAGAAACCGCGATGTTCACAAGCATGTTCACAGCGTTTGCGGCTCGCGGCTTCCATCCGCAGCGGTGCTGGCGCGTAGCGATCCAAATTGGGGATTGGGCGCGGTCAGCGCAGCCGGTTTTCTGCGGCCATATAGAACGAGAACGGCCAGCAGCAACAGCAGGACGGTGGGCAGAATCAGCACGCTGCCTTCCGGCCCGTCGGTGCCGCCGCTCCACAGCACCGGGCCTGCCGGACTGGTGTTCAGATAGTGTCCCTGGGCCACGAGGCCGCTGTCGGCGGTGCCGTAGAAATAGGTTTCCGCCCAGTCCCAGGCCGCGTGGCAGCCGATGGCCCACCACGCCGAGCCGGTGACCCGGATGCTCACGCAGAAGACGAAGCCGATGGCAGCCGCGGAAAAGATGCCGATCCAATTCTCACCGTTGTTGCCGGTATGGATGAAGCCGAAACAGGCGGAAGTGACCCAGGCCGCCTGCCAGAAACCGGCGCCCTCCGCGTGGATCAGGTGCAATACGAAGCAGGGAGCCAGTCCCAGCACCGCAACGAGATAAACGCCCCAGATTCCCTGGCCCTCGGTGAATAAAAAGCCGCTGCCGCACATGGCGGCAACCAGCGCCAGGGCCCACCAGAAGTTGATGCCCCGGGCCAGTGTGAATTGCAGATAGCAGCGGAAGCTGCCTTCCTCGAAAAAGCCGGTCATCAGGAAGGCCACGCTCCAGAGTGCGCCAAACCGGAAGACCTGTGCTCCGCTCAATGCCACCGGGCCAAATGCAAGCCAGCCGCCCCAGGCCATGGCGCCCACCAGGGCCGAGAGCGCCGCGAACCCGACCGCAAGGCCGCTGAAAAAATGCAGCAGGCGGTGCGGACCAACGAGGTGATAGTCCACGATGCGGCGGTGCTCAAGAAGGGCCATGATCGAGCCCGCGGCCAGAATCGCCAGTACCCAGATCACCTCTCCGAGGATGGCCGAGGCCGGCGTGAAGGCGTCGCTTCGGATATGAAGAATTTTTCTGAGGAACAGCGAAACGTAGGTTCCCAGGTTGAACATGAAGAGAAACGACAGGAGGATAAAAAGCACGGCCGACCAGCCGGCGCGCAGTCCCTGATTCCCGATGAAAACCTGGTGCAGGCCGGGAAATCCCGATTCAGGCGGACGGAGCGTCAATGGTTCTGCACCGAATGCGGGCTCGGGTGGAGTGGCTGCCTCCGCTGCCCCCGGCGCGGAGGCGCGCGGCGCAAGGGACTGAATTTCCGGCTCCATGGAGCCTCCTTAAAAAAGCTACAAGGCTTTTGATGTAGTTCGATCCACTGAAAACTCTACGCCGATTGGGGGCCCGTGGTTCGCTTGAGGGTTTTGCCGCCGCAATGCGCGAGTGGGGGGCGCCGGCTCACCCCCTCCGAACTGCGAATGCCAGAAAACTCTGCCGGAATTCGGCTCGCCGACGGCGAAATTTGAGGGGCTGGAATGCGATTTAAGGCGAACCGATCCCGATTTCATGATCTCCGCGCCCTTGACACAATCGGCCAAGCCCTTGATGCTTAACATTTCCGGTGGTTCGATTCTCGATCACGGAGGGAGTTCAGGGCATTGCGGGTTCGCGTCTTCTATCACGATAAATGTTTCGACGGCGCTTGCTCAGCCTCGCTGTTCACACGCTTTCACCGTGAGCGCGTCACGGCTGGAGCAAGCTATGAGTACCACGGCCTGGTGCATCGGGCCGGCGCGCTATTCGACGAAAACGAGTTTACCGGCGACGAAAACGCCATCGTCGACTTTAAATATTCGGCATCGCCCAAGATCACCTGGTGGTTCGATCATCACCAGTCGGCCTTTTTGACGCAGCAGGATCACGAGCACTTTCTGGCCTGCCAGCGAGATCCGGTGTGCGGCAACCGCAAGTTTTTCGATCCCGACTACACCTCGTGCACCAGCTTCCTGGCTCACATTGCCGAGACGCGTTTTGGTTTCGATACCGCGCCGGTTGCCGAGCTGATCCATTGGGCCAACATTGTGGATGGAGCGCTCTACGAGAGTCCTGAGTCGGCGGTGGAAATGGCCGCGCCGGCCATGAAGCTGACGCTCATCATCGAGTCCACGCAAGACCCGGCGTTTATTCCGCGGCTGATTCCACTGCTCACCGAAATGCCGCTCGCCGAGGTGCTGAGTCAGCCCTTCGTGGCCAGCCTGCTGCCGCCTTTGCTGGAGCGCCACAAACAGGCGCTGGAACTGATCCGCAGCCGCAGCGAAGAGCGCGACGGCACCATCTTCTTCGACATCACCGACCATCCGCTTGAGGGATTCAACAAGTTTATCCCCTATTATCTGCATCCCCATGCCACTTACTCGATCGGGCTCTCCAAATCCAGCTTCCGCACCAAGGTTGCGGTTGGCTCCAACCCCTGGACCAAGGTAGATCCCACGACCATGGTGAATCTGGCGCAGGTGTGCGAGCGCTACGGAGGCGGCGGTCATGCCCGCGTCGGTGCCATCAGTTTTTCGCCGGATAAGGAAGAGCAGGCCCGTGCTGCCGCAACCGAGATTGTGGCCGAGTTGCGCGCCGCCAATCCGCTGCGCTAGTTATCCAGTATTTACCAATCGTTTGTTGCGCAGGTTGCGCGCGCCGAAAACTCCTGCCAGAATTGATGCGGAGAAAACTCAAGTGCTCAAGAAGCTCTGGATCGTGTGCTGCGCCGGTCTGCTCCTTTGGCCGGCTGGCCAATCGGTCGCCCAAGTGCGTGTCGGCGTCGATGGGCCTATCCCTTTGGGCAAGCTCGATGAGATGAGCACCATGCTCTATCTTGCCGACGCGGGCCAGAGGGCAGGTCTTCTCACCAAGCTCGGCGTCGATCCGAAGATTGCGAAATATGCTGCCGAGCAACTGATGCCGGGCCAACAGATCGATTTGCAGCCGATACGCACCCGAGGCGCCAATCACTACGCCATTGCATACATTCCCAAGGGCACCGGCGTATGCTGCTTCCTCTATCTCCTCCAGGGATCGGACGAAGCCTCTGCGAAGCTGCCCTGGCATGTGGTCGACCATCAGCAACTCGACTGCTGGTTTGAAGCTGCTTCGTTGGAACTCATGCCGCTGCGGCACATCGATGAAGACGATATCGCGTTTCACGGTGTGAATGCAGGCCATGGCTCGGGACTTCTGGTCAAGCAGATGCAGGTCTTCTCGGTCCTGAACGGCAAATTACAGCAAACGCTGGCCGCGGAAGATTATCGCTACGAGGTCGTCTGGGGCGGCGATGAACTGGTACAGAACCAAAGAAGTACGTTCGTGCCGTTCCCCCACAACATGCTGGAAGAGACCCGGACCTCGGCCACCAACGACAAGATCGAGAAAGTCGAACGCCGCTACTGGCGCTGGTCTGAAGCGGGGCAGAAATTCATGGGCGATGAATTTGTGGAGGTCCCTGTGCCCGATTCCACCCAGGGCGCGCAAGCCGTCGCCGGCACGGCTCAAAAGCAATAGACGCCGAAGGGCAGAGGTTCAGCCCCTGCCCTTCGGCGTATTCGGTCATGCGGAAGTTTCTTTACCGAGCCAGCATATCCGCGGCTTTCATAAACCAGGGATCAAGCGGTTTATGTCCGGTGACGACGACATCCAGCGGGGTTGAGGTCAGTTCACCTTTGCACACGCCGATCAGAATGCCGCTGTTGCCGGCAATGATCTGCTCGGCGGCTTCCGACCCCAGCTTGGTGCCCAGCAGGCGATCCGCACAGGTAGGCACCGCGCCGCGTTGCACATAGCCCAGTACCGTTGAGCGGAACTCGTATCCGCGCAGCAGGTCGTGCTCTTCAAAGTAGCGGCACAGGCCTTCGGCGTTGTACTTCGCGCCCTCCGCCACCACCACGATGGCGTGAGGCTTGCCGCGCTCATACCCCTCCTGAATGCGCTGCGCCACTTGCTCGGGCACCACTTCGACCTCGGGCAGAACAATCGCCTCTGCGCCGCCGGCAATCCCCGACATCAAGGCCAAATAGCCGCAGTTCCTGCCCATCACTTCCACCAGCAAGGCGCGGCAGTGCGAGGACGCGGTTACTTTCAAATTGTCGATTGCGTTCAGCGCCACGTTGAGGGCGGTATCCACGCCGATGGTGATGTCCGATCCATAGAGGTCGTTGTCGATGGTGGAGGCGACGCCGACCACCGGGAAGCCCATCTTCCGCAGCGTATTGGCGCCGGTCTGCGAGCCATTGCCGCCGATCACCACCAGCCCGTCGATGCCTGCGCCGTGCAACCGGCGAATCGCCAGCTCCACGCCCTCTTCCGTCTTGAATTCCGGGCAGCGTGCCGAGCCCAACATCGTGCCGCCGCGCTGGATGATGCTGCCCACATCGCGCACCCCGAGCCGCTTGAAGTTGCCCTCAATCAGCCCCGAGTACCCCTGATAAACGCCCCAGGTGCTGATTCCTCTGGCGTGGCCCGTTCGTACCACCGCGCGGATGGCGGCATTCATTCCGGGAGCATCCCCTCCGCTGGTCAAGACTGCAAGATTTTTCATCAAATTTGTCCTTTTGGGCGATCACCCTAAACATCGCAGCTATGGGTGCCTGGTGGCGGTGATTAGAATCACTCCTTTGTCCAGAAAGGTGCCCAGAAGGCCCGGCCCTGAAGCCCAGCTCTGCCTCTACACCTTTACATGCAGGCTCGGCCAGTCGGGACGGCGGTGCTCCAGGAATGCCTGAACGCCTTCTTTGAAGTCCTCGGTCGAGCGCTGCTGCGCGTTCACCGAGATGGCGTCTTCGATCTCTTCATCCAACCGGCGGCGGGAGTGCTTGGCCAGCAGTTGCTTTACCGCCCGCATGGCCTGGGGGCTGTTCAGCAGCAGCGTCTGGGCCAGGGCATTGGCCGCTTGCATCAGTTCCTCTGCCGCCACGATCTGCGTCACCAGGCCCCATTGAAAGGCTTCCTGCGCCCTGAGCAGCTTGCCCGACAGCAGCAGTTCGCGGCAGCGCAGCTCGCCCACCTGGCGCAGCAGAAACGATGCCGCGATTGCCGGCACAAACCCTACGCGGACTTCCGTGTAGCCGAATTTGGCCTCGGGAACCGCCAGCGTAAAGTCGGGAATCGTCGCCAGCCCCATGCCCCCGGCGATGGCCGGCCCGTTGACCGCGGCGATGATCGGCTTGGGAAAGTCATAGAGGGTGCGCAACACGCGCGCCATGTTCTCCGAGTCGCGGCGGTTTTCCTCCGGCGTGTGCGCATTCATGGTCGCCAGATGCTCCATGTCCAGCCCGGCGCAAAATGCCTGACCCGCGCCGGTCAAGATCACCACGCCGCAATCGCACTTCTCCGCCTCGTCGAGGGCCAGAGTCAGTTCTTCAATCAGTGCCGGGCTGAGCGCGTTGCGCTTGTCCGGGCGGTTCAGCGTAATGGTCTTGACGCCGTTGACGGTCTGGGTGAGCACGTATTGGAAGCGGGACATGACATCTCCTTCAAAAGGCAACAATCGGAGGCGAACTGCCGGGGCAGAGTCTCCGAGTAGAACTGCTTATCCTAGCCAGAATGCAAAAAGAAAGTGGGTGATTTGGATCACTCGTTGCTTGCAGAGAAGATTCTAACCGCACCGCAGATAGAGTGTTCCGCAAAGCTCCGGAATCCATGCGAAGCGCTCTCGTTTTACCTGTGTCGGTTGCGAGGAGCGTTCGGCTCAGTGCGCTGCGGCGCCCGGCTGACTCAGCAGCCACAGCACGAAGGCTGCAATCGCGTGCAGAAAAGCCAATTGGGCAAGGCAGGTAGAAAACGCCAGCCGGCGTCCCAGGCTCCACATCGTGAGCAGCCCCTCAAGAGGGAACTGAAGATAGAGCATCAGTTGCGGCAGATTCTTTGAAAGCTCGTCGCCCAGCCCAAGTTCGCGGCGGCCGCTGAGAAGAACGAAAGGGAAGACCAGCCTCATTCCCCAGGGCTCGTAATCGGCGAGCATGTCGCGCAAACGCGGGGCGACGATGGCCAGCACAACTCCAAAAACTACCGGCCAGCACGTCTGCAAGAAGCCTGGCGGCGGATCTTCCGGGTCCTCGTCCGTGTCGGTAGGTTTTGCTGTTGCACGGGGCTTGAGAGCTCGCACAGAATCTTTCGCGTTAGAACTCGTAGAAGGAGGGTTTTCCATAGCTTGGCAGTTGCTTCAAGACCTTGGGGAGCCGGTATGGGAACCCGGAGCCATGTGTGAATTGGGAAGGGAGCGAGGACGAACCCATATTCACACGTCATCGCAGCCGGCGCAAGCAGAATGTGCAGGCTGGCCGGTAGTGGTGGGCTTCGCCCCTCGACTCGCTTCATTCCAACGCGCGATTTTTCTCTGTTATAGCCCCAGTTCTCCGGCGCGTTTCTTCATCGCCTCCAGGCAGAACGCGATGTGCGCATCCAGATCCACGCCCAACTCGGCGGCCCCTTGAATCACGTCCTGCCGATTCACGCCGCGGGCAAACGCCTTATCCTTCATCTTCTTGCGGACTCCGGCCACCTCCACATCGGCAATCGCCTTGGTGGGCTTCACCAGGGCGCAGGCGGTTAAAAAGCCCGCCAGCTCGTCGCAGGCAAAAAGCGCCTTATCGAGGTGCGTCACGCGAGGCACGCCGGAGTATTGTGCATGGCCGAGGATCGCGGTCCGCAACTCCTGCGGCCAGCCCAGGCGCTCCAATTCGCGGACACCGACGAACGGGTGCTCCTCAAGGGAGGGATGGCGCTCGTAATCGAAATCGTGCAGCAGGGCAGTGGTGGAGTAGAGCTCGACCAGCGCAGCTCGTTCCTCTGCGCGTTCGGGGCCAGTGAGTCCCAGCCGCTTCGCTTCCGCCTGTCCGTAGGCTGCCACGCAGGTTTCCACAGCCAGCGCATGTTTGCGCAGGCTCTCGCCCTGGGTCCACTCCGTCAACAGTTGCCACGCCTGCTCGCGCCCGAACCGGGCTTCTCCGTTTGTCCCGCTGCTGCTCATAATTTCTTTTTATCTCCTGTTGCTGCATTTGGTTCGTGTTTTTCACGGTTTTTCAGGCTATGATGGGGAAATCTTAGGTCGGAGCCTAAGTTTGTACTTGACAATTATGGTTCATCCCCACGAAAGTAGCATATATCGTGGTGCAAAAAGGCACCCCGGAGGGTCCGCTCTGGCACTCCGCATACAGCCGATGGCAACAACACTGATGAGCGTGGAAACACGTGAAGTGGTGCGCTGTGAACACTGCACCCTGGTGCAATACAGGACCAGCAATTCCCTTTGCAGACGATGCCACAGACCCTTGGACGTGGAGGAGCCTGTGCACTTGGCGCCCCAACTGGTGACCAGCCAACCTGTTCCGGCCTCTGCCGAGAGCGGATTGCATGTGGCGGCTCAGGTGCGTGAGATCCGCCGTGGCCGCCATCTCAGCCAGCGGCAACTCGCTGGCCGTATGCAGGTGCCCAGGACCTACATTTCCAAGATTGAAAACGGCAAGGCCATCCCCACTCTCGGCTCTCTGGAGCGCCTCGCCAAGGCCCTGGAAATCGATGTATCCCAACTCGTCCGCGATGCGCGCAGCGTCCGCGACGAGGAAGTGGCCGCCATTTACGCCGACCCCTTCCTGGCGGAGATTGCCGCCTTGCTTCCGCATCTGGATTCCCTGCAGCGGACCCTGGTTTATGGTTCCTTGCGGGACATGGCCACCGGGCGCCGCCGTACTGCCTGACGCCGCCTGCCGGTAGAATGCGCCGGCAGGTTACCTGTGTCTCAGGGAAGGTTGCAGCGGTGCGCGCCGTTTCTTGCGCCTCGCGGCCTGACGTTCTGATCTGATGTCCTGGACAGGTGTTCTTAAACTGTTATCCAGGCTTCATCCTCGGCGATTGCGGCACATAGGCGCTTGTGCTAGGGTCGATGATGCTACACCCTCAGCCAGGGTCGCAGAAGTTGCGGACGCGGTTGAGGCGGTATGGCCCGAAGGTCCGTCTCACGGGACGGACGTTTGTGACCGAATGAGAGATCAGGCGTCGAATACTCGATGCTTAATAGGCGCCTTTCCGGAGCCAACACGCAAAGAGGCGGATTCTTTTGTACCCTTCTGGCACGCTGCGCATTGATGAGCTGACCCCTGAGGAACGCACCGTCTATGCGACGCTCAAGCCCGAGCGTCTGCCTGAGCACATCGCCATCATTATGGATGGCAATGGCCGCTGGGCCGGTCACCGCTCGCTGAAACGGTTTCTCGGGCATCAACAGGGGGCAAAGAGCGTTCAACTGGTCACCGAAACGGCTTCGCGCATCGGCCTGCCCTGGCTTACGCTCTACGCATTTTCGCTGGAAAACAATCTGCGCCGCCCTCGCCCCGAAGTGAACTTTCTGATGCGCCTGCTGCGGAGCTACCTTGAGAGCAATCTGCAGCGCATGATGGACAACAACGTCCGCATCCGCTATATCGGGCGCATTCACGAGCTGCCTTCCGAAGTGCAGGACAAGATGAGCTGGGCAGAAGAGGCCACGGCCCGCAATACCGGCACGACCCTCACCCTGGCGCTCAATTACGGTGGCCGCTCCGAGATGGTCGATGCCTTCCGCGCTCTCTCGGCCGAACTGAAGCAGAAAAATCTCAGTCCCGACCACATCACGGAAGAGGACATTCACCGTCATCTCTACACGGCGCACATGCCCGACCCGGACCTGCTGATCCGTACCTCGGGCGAGATGCGCATCTCAAATTACCTTTTGTGGCAGATCGCCTATACCGAGATTTTTGTGACTGAGCGGCTGTGGCCTGATTTTCGCGGCATCCATCTGCTCGAAGCCATCGCCGACTTCCAGCGCCGCGAGCGCCGCTATGGCGGCCTGGGCGAAGCCTCCGGCGCGGTGGACGAAGAAGCGGATCGCCTGAAGATCGTGGCGCGCTAAGGCTCGCCGCCGCATAGGCAGAAATTTAGAGAATCGGCATATCGAAATCGGCGATAAATTGAATGCCGGGGATGTCCACCCTCAATAGTTGCCTGTCGCCGGTCAAAAACAGGTCGATGCCGGCCGATGCCGCACAGGCAAGATGGATCGAGTCCGCGATTTTCAGTTTTTCTTTGGAGCGGAGCCTGCTGAACGGCGCGACGGCTCCGCCGTCGAACGGCAAAAATGAGAAGCCCATCTCCCGAATGGCCTCGTGGATCTCCAGAGACTTCTGTGGCTGCTGCGATTTTTCGGCGCCCGCCATGATTTCTCCAAGTGCCAGATAACTCGTATAGAGCGCATCCCGGCGCTTGTAGGCCCGCTCAAGGAGTTGCCGCACACGCGGTGCGTAGACGGCATGATCTTCAAGGAGATAAATGAAGAGCATCGTATCCCAGTAGATCCGGCTCATGCCGCGTTCTCATTTTCGGATCTGACCCAGCGCAGAAACGCCTCGCCCCCGCCATACTCCGCCAATTCCTCTTTCAGAATGCCGCGCAGCTTCTCTGTCATTCGCAAGGCCCGGGCAGCGGGATCTTGCTCGGGAGATTCCAGAGCCCCATTTTCTTTGCGGCCCTTTGCTGCCTCCAATCGGGCAACCGGCTTTGCCACACGATATTGAACCACCACCGTAGGGCTCATTTTCGAGGGCGGCCCTTCTACCTCTTCGATTTCCAGCCCATTCTCGCGAAGGAATTTCGACGTTTGCAAAGCCGTACAGACCTGGGGCGTATGGCCGCCGGGAAATCCTTCCTCTTGTAGGTCTCTCAGTAAATCCCTTACCCGGATCGAGAAGTGGCCTTTTCCCGCGAGAACCGCCGGATACACATATTTGCTCTGGGCTAAAGCGCGAATCTTATCGCTCAATCCCGTGTTCATGCTCCCTTCCTTTCTGGCTTCGAGTGCGTATGGAGCCAAGCTAATCTTTAGTATCGGCATAGACAGCTTATTTGTCTAGATACTCTGTCTAGACACCCTTCTTTACTTCGCCGCTCCGGGACATTCGGCGGGAATGTTTCCTCTGCCCGGCGTCTCTCGCCCACCCCGGCAGTGTATCCTCAACCCTAAATGAAACGTGTACTTACCGCCGTTGTCTTGATTCCCGTTGTCATGGTCTTGGTGTTCCTCGCGCCCAGATGGGGATGGTTGTTCACCTTGGCCACCGCGGCAGTGGCAGCCCTCGCCGCTTGGGAATTTCTTGCCTTGGCGGAGCGGGGCGAAGCCAAATCGCCGCGCGTTGCCGTGCTGTTGGCTATCGTCGCGCTCTTTGCCGCCAGCTACGAATGGCCCGACCAGATTCCGGCGATCCTGGGGGTTCTCGGCCTCGGCCTGCTTGTCTATTGCGCGTTCCGCACGCCGATCGAGCAGGTGCTTCCCGCTGCCTCGACATCGATTTTCTGCCTTTTCTATGTGGGATTCACCCTGATCGCGCTGCCCGCCCTGCGCGAGCAGACCAACGGTCCCTCGCTGGTGGCGTTCTTGCTGTGCGTGGTGTGGGCGGGCGACATTGCGGCTCTCTATGTGGGCCGCACCCTGGGCCGGCACAAGCTGGCTCCCAGGTTGAGCCCTGGCAAAAGCTGGGAGGGCGCAGTGGCCTCGGTTGCGGGCAGCCTGCTGGCAGCAGGTGGCCTGGTCGCCCTGGCTCGCTGGATGGCAAATATGGACAGCGCCAAGCTGTCGTATCCCGAGGAACTCGGCTATTGGCTTGGCCTGGCCGTAATCCTCAATATCGCCGCGCAATTGGGTGATTTGGCCGAATCGGCCCTCAAGCGTTCCGCGGGCGTCAAGGACTCGGGAACCCTGTTGCCTGGGCACGGCGGCGTCTTGGACCGCATCGATGCTCTGCTGCTGGCGGCACCGGTGCTGTGGTACGCTCAAGTCATCCACCAGCGGTTCTGAGAGCCTTTCAGAGATCGCCGCGCGGACGGATTTTATTCTTTTCGGACGGGTTCGGCGCAATTCCCACGTCTGGATTCCCGCTCTGAAGTTCAGGTTCTGCAGATACATTGAAACGACTCGCTATTCTCGGTTCCACAGGCTCCATCGGGCAGAGCACCCTATCCATCGTTGAGCAGTTTCCCGAGCGTTATGCGGTAGCCTCGCTGGCTGCCGGACGCAACCTCGACGAGGCTTTTGCACAGACCGTTCGCTGGCGGCCGCAAATGGTTTCGATGGCCACCGAAGAGCTGGCCGGGCGACTGGCTCAGCGTCTTCGCCAGGCCGGCGTCACTGGCATCGACGTGGTCCACGGCACAGCGGGCACCGTTGCCTGTTCGACCCTGCCCGATGCGGATTTTGTGGTTTCGGCCATCGTCGGCGTCGCCGGACTTGAGGCGACCTATGCGGCGATCCTGGCCGGCAAGCCTCTCGGACTGGCCAATAAGGAATGCATGGTCGCCGCGGGAGAGATTCTCACCGCTGCCGCGCGCGAGCGCAACGTGCCTATCCTGCCCATCGACAGCGAGCACAATGCCGTCCACCAGTGCTTGCGGGTGGGTACGCATCCTGAAGTGAAATTTATCTGGCTGACGGCTTCGGGCGGCCCTTTCCGGCAATTGCCGCTGGAAAAGTTCGCCGACATTACCCCTGAGCAAGCCTTGAAACATCCCACCTGGGTCATGGGCCGGCGCATTACCGTCGACTCCGCATCCATGCTGAATAAAGGGCTCGAAGTCATTGAGGCCTGCAGGCTCTTCGATGTGCCGCCGTCGCAGGTGCGGGTTACGGTCCATCCTCAATCCACCGTGCACTCGTTGGTGGAGTACGTCGACGGCTCGATTCTGGCGCAGATTTCGGTGACCGACATGCGCTTGCCGATCCTTTACGCTCTGGCTTATCCCGAGCGGCCCGTCTCGACGCTCACCTTCGATATGACCTCTCTGCGGCACCTGGAGTTCGAGCCTCCCGACTTCGAGCGCTTCCCCTGCCTGCGCCTCGCTTTTGAGGCGGCGGAAAAAGGCGGAGCCCATTGCATCGCTCTCAATGCGGCGGACGAAATCGCCGTCGAAGCCTTCCTCGATCGCCGCATCCCGTTTATGGGGATCCCGCGTACAATTGAAGCAGTGCTCGCGTCCACGCCTGAGGCGCACCCCGCCACGATTGCGGAAGTGCTCGCCGCAGACCGGGAAGCGCGTCAAATGGCTCGTGAGTCGGTGGCCAGGATCGCCCCGCTTGCGGCCTCTGGCATTTCGGCAATCGGGGGCAAGTGAAGCGTCGGCGTCGAGCCGCTTTAAGCGGAACGGGCCTGATGCCGCACTTTGCACATGAATCTGGGAAATGCTTTTAGCGCCGGACTCTTGATCAAGGAAAATACTGCACATTTATGCATGAATTTCTAGTTTCTGCCATCGCCTTTATCGTCCTCCTCGGACTTATGGTGGTGGTCCATGAATTCGGACATTTTGCCGTTGCCAAGCTCTGCGGTGTCCGCGTCGAAGCGTTTTCCGTTGGCTTCGGTCCCCGCCTGTTCGGCATCAAATACGGCGATACCGACTACAAAATCTGCCTGCTGCCGCTGGGCGGCTACGTCAAAATGACCGGCGAAACTCCCGGCGAAGAGCAGGCGGCGGACGATCCAGGTGCGTTCACCTCGCACCCGCGCTGGCAGAGGATGCTGATCGGGTTGGCCGGACCGTTTTCCAACTTCGTCTTGGCCTTTGTCCTCATGACTTTCTATTTCGGCTGGATCAATGAGGTCCCGTCGGTCGAGGTCAACACCACCACCGTCGAGTGGGTCACCAGCGGCTCGCCCGCGGCCCAGGCCGGTGTACAGGCTGGCGACGTAATCCGCCGCTTCGATACCGCCGACAATCCAACTTGGGAAAAGGTCTACGAGCGCGCCAGCCTCAACCAGAACCAGACGGTTCCGGTCACCGTAGAGCGCGGCGGTCACCCGCTGCAACTCTCTTTGCATATCCCCAGCGTGGTTCACGGACAGGACTTCGACCCCACTGACGTCGGTATGTTGCCGCAATATCTGCCCGGCCCCATCGGCGTGCAGGAAGTGCAGCCGGGGACCCCGGCGGCACTGGCCGGCCTGCAGGCGGGTGACTCCATTCAATCCGTGGACGGGCATCCGTTCCATACCGTGCCTGCTTTGCTGGCCTACCTGCAATCGGGCCAGGGCAAGCCGGTTTCGCTGGAGGTGTTGCGCCACGGTGCCCCCATCACTCTGGTGGCCCACCCCGCCAAGCTGGACACCGCTTGGAAGCTGGGCTTCGCCATCGTACCGACTCCGGTGCACAGCCGCCCGCTTCCGTTGATCAAGGCGGTGGCCCGGTCTGAAGCCTTCTGCGCCGACAATTCGTTGCTCATCGTCGAAGTGCTGCAGCGTCTGTTTACCCACAAGGTTGCCGTTTCGCAGCTTTCCGGTCCGGTAGGCATTGCCCGCATGGCGGGTGAGGCGGCGGAGATGCGCGGCTGGTATCCCAAGTTTGGCCTAGCCGGCGAAATCAGCCTCAACCTGGGCATTCTCAACCTGATGCCCTTTCCTATCCTCGATGGCGGTATGATCCTGTTGCTGTTGATTGAGAGCGTGCTTCGCCACGACATCAGCCTCAACGTCAAGGAGCGCATTTATCAGGCTGCCTTCGTCGTGCTGGTAGTCTTTTTCGCCTTCGTCATCTTCAACGATGTCACCAAGCTCCCTATCTTTAACCACGTTCATCCCTAACCGGGTGCGGACGGTTTCTGCGGGAATCAAGGGCGGCCAATCGGCCGCCCAAGCTTTGTCATCGATGGTGGAAAATAGGGAGTCTTTGTGGAAAACGCGGCAATGAATGGAATCGGGGAGAAGGCCGGGATGTTCGTGACCACCCATCAAGTGAGGGTGCGCTATGCCGAAACCGACCAGATGGGGGTTGTGTACTACGCCAATTATCTGGTGTGGTTTGAGCTGGGCCGCGTCGAGCTGATGCGCTCCCTGGGCCTTGCCTACAGCCAGATGGAGATCGACGACTCCTGCATTTTGCCGGTGGTCGAGGCTAAGTGCCGCTACCGCTCTCCGGCCCGCTACGACGACGAAATCCTCATTGAGACGCGTCCTGCCCTGCTGCGCGGCTCGGTGCTCAAGTTCGCCTATCGCATCCTCCGCAAAGCCCCCGAAGGCGAAGAAGCCAAGCTCCTGGCCGAGGGCGAGACGGTTCACGTGGTCTGCGATGCCGAATTGAACCGCAAGCACCTGCCGGAGCGCTACGTCACGGCTCTGCGGTCATTGATGGCAGGCAACTAAATTTCTGGCGGCGATGCCGGAACGCTCTATTTATCCCGTGCCACCACAAAATCAGGCACCCAAAGCAGGGCACGCTTGAACTCCGATTCGGGCAGGGGTGCGAGCGCCTGGCGGGATTGCTCCGCGTAACGGTCGGCGATGGTCATGGCATATTCGACCGAACCGTTGCGCACCAGGATCTCCTGAATCTCCTCGCGGCTCACATGCTCGAAGCTGCGGTCGTCCAACACCCGCTGGATCGTCTGACGGTCGCGAGCCGTGCCGTGGTCAGAGGAGTGAATCACCGCTAACGTGGCCTTGCCCTCGCGCAGATCGCTGGCTACGGGCTTGCCTAGTGTCTCTTCGGTGGCGGTCAGGTCGAGCACGTCGTCCACGATTTGGAAGGAAAGCCCGACCGCGCGGCCATAGGAGGCCAGATTGGCTTCTTCCGCCTCGCTGGCGCCCGCCAGCACCGCTCCCAGCCGCATTGACACTGAGAACAGGCAGGCAGTCTTGCGGAAGATCAGGTCGTAATATTCGGCTTCGGAAACGGCCTTGCCAAGCTTTTGAATCTGCAGCAGTTCTCCCTCGACCATCTGCTGGGTCAGCCCGATAAGCAGTTCGAGCACGCGCAGATTTTTCTCTTCGAGAGCTACCTTGAAGGCCTGCATGTAGAGCCAGTCGCCGGCCAGCACGCATTTTTCATTGCCCCAGGTGGTGTTGGCCGAGGGCCGGCCGCGCCGGGTGTCGGCGCCGTCGATAATGTCGTCGTGCACCAGCGTAGCCGTGTGCACCATTTCCACCACCGTGCCCAGCCGGATGGCGCCCGGGCCCGAGTAACCCAGCATGTGCGCAGCCAGCAGCAGCAGCGACGGACGGATACGTTTGCCGCCGCCCTCGCGCAGGTATTCGGCGATCTCCGTGATGGTGTTTACGCTGGAGGCGGCGTCCCGGCCCAACTCCTGCTCAATCGCTACGAGGTCGTCTCGCAGCAGATCGAAGACCTCTCTCGCCGTCGCTATCGCCAATGTGCTCAATGTTCTCCGGTTCTTTCGCTGATATCGGTCTTGCCGGCCGGGTTGCCGTAAGGGGAAGCATCGCCACCCGTCAGGATCCGCTTAGTTCGTACGGTAGTTCGTAAACTGCAATTCCACGCCCAGTTCTTTGCCGCGCAGCAGCGCGATAATCGACTGCAACTCGTCGCGATCTTTACTGGTCACTCTCACAGTATCGCCTTGAATGCTGGCCTGCGCCTTCTTTTTCGAGTCCTTCACCAGGCGCACGATTTCTTTGGCCTTCTCCGTCGGGATTCCCTGCTGCAAGCTGATCTTCTGCCGAACGCTCTGGCCGGTCGCCGCCTCAACCTTGCCATACGTGAGATTCTTCAGCGATACGCCGCGCTTCACTAGCTTTTGGCCGAGAATCTCTTTGACCGCCTCCAGCTTATACTCGCCCGCCGAGGCCAGTTGGATGGCGTCATCGCCCTCCAGGGTGATCTCCGAGTGCGAATCCTTCAGGTCGAACCGCTGGCGAATCTCCTTCAGCGCCTGTTCAATGGCGTTGCGGACCTCCTGAATATCCACCTTACTCACAATATCGAACGAATTTTCTTGCGCCATACTTTCCCTCGGTCGGCCTCTCTTTCAGGCCGTGCAACTCTATCAGTTTCCCACGTCCGGCTTGCGATCAAACAGCCTGAAAAAGTTTTTCGTGGTCGCGGAGCCAATTTCTTCCCCTGGAACCCCGAGCAAACCCGCCAGAACGTCCGCCGTATGCGCCACCCAGGCCGGCTCGTTACGTTGGCCGCGATGCGGCACCGGAGCCAGGTAAGGGGCGTCGGTTTCTACCAGCACGACGTCCGGAGCCAGTTTGGCGGCCACGTCGCGCAGCGGCTGCGACTTGGGAAACGTGAGATTCCCGGCAAACGAGCACAGAAACCCCATGTCCAGCGAACGCCGCGCCTGCTCCCATCCGCCGCTGAAGCAGTGCATCACGCCGCCCAGGCCGGTATGCCGCCAATGCGTCTCCAGAATCTCAAAGAGATCGTCCCAGGTGTCGTGCGCGCCGTCCTTGGGCCGGCAGTGAATCAGGATCGGCCGTTTCCGCGCCGCTGCAATCTCCAGTTGCCGTACCAGGATTTCGCGCTGCACTTCATGCGGCGTGCCTTCATGGTAATAGTCCAGCCCGATTTCGCCGCAGGCAATGACTTCCGGCTGGGCTAGCAGGTTGTCCAGCTTGGCCAGCGCCGCCTCATTGGCCTCGTGCGTGTTGTGCGGATAGATGCCGGCGCTGGCGTAAAGCCGCGGAATGCCGGCCCCGCTCTCGGGCTTGGCGTTGAACTCGCGGCAGATGCCGAGAGCCTGGTGCATGTGCGCCGGCCCCTCGCCGATACCGATAGCCAGCACGGTGCCGACGCCGGCCTCCCAGGCACGGCTCAGCAAAGCCGCCCGTTCCTCCGCGGCGTAGCGCTCGCTATCCAGATGTGCGTGTGAATCGATCAGCAATGGGTCCCCGGGTGGTGCCTCAGCCTGTGAAAATGTCTTGCCATCCTCATTCAGTTTAAAGCGAGGGCGGGAGGATGGAGCACATGCAGCCCCAGGTGGTTTTCAAAAGCATCGAAATCGCGGTCGTTGTGCAAAAGTTGATGGCCATGTTCGATGCAAAAGGTGGCGATAAGGCAGTCGATCATCTTGCGGACGGTTACTCCTTCGCGCCGCAGAGTTCGATAATTTTGTGCCGAAGTCACGGCGAGTTCCGCGCTGAGGCTGTCGAAGACGGGCAAACGCAGGAGTGCGCGACGTGAGGTGCAAAATTGCGCTTCATCACGGATTCCTTGCAGAACCTCACACATGATCAGGCTAGTAAGCCCAATGTCCTCATTGCCGATTGCATCGTCAAGCCACTTGGTATGGCGATTCACGGTGTCGTAGAGATAATCAATCCAGACCGAGCTATCGACGATGATCATCCGCTCCGGTCCTTCTTCCGGCCAGTTCTACCACTCCGTTCAGGCAGCGGTTGACTTATCCTTCTTGGTCTCTCGGCCCTGATTCTGATCCCAGTCGAGAAAGCGCCCTTCACGCATTGCTGCCAGGTCGCCCTCCCACTGAACCTTACCCCGCAGTTGACGAATCTCTTCCTGCGCCTTGAGCTGGATGATCTTTCGCAGAGCCGCTTCGACTGCCGCTTTCTTGGTCGTGGCATTGGTGGCTGCCATGGCTTGCTGCATCAAGTCGTCATCAATGTCGATATTCGTCCGCATAAGCCGCGCCCTCAATGTGTAAGTATGGCACGATTTATGTGTATGGGCCAAAGCCCGATCAATTGAGGCCTATCCCTCGATGCCCGGAGCAGGTCTATTTCAGCCGTGCTCCCAGCGGAACGTCTTCCAGAAACCCAGCCAGAACCGGCGCGCTGTCGGGCAGCGAGGCGGCCAGCAACATGCCGTTTGACTCCAGCCCCCGCATTTTGCGCGGAGCCAGGTTTGCCACGATCACGATCTTGCGGCCAATCAGCTTTTCCGGCTCGTAGAACTGCGCGATGCCGGCGAGAATCTGCCGCTTTTCGTAGCCCAGGTCCACTTCCAGCCGCAACAGCTTATCCGCCTTCGGAACGCGTTCTGCGACGAGCACTTGCGCCACGCGCAGTTCCACCTTCGTGAAGTCGTCAATTGTGATCTGCGCCGGCTGTTGCGGCGCCGCCGAAGGGTCCGGCTTGTGTTCGTCGGGGTGCAGGGGAGCGCCCGCCGGTGCGGAGACCGGTGTGCTGCTGAGACGGCTGCTGGCCAGTTCCGCGGGTACCTGATGCACCTGAGCCGTTTCAACCGGCATGGTGGTGTTGTACGAGGCG
>JAATGG010000157.1 GCA_015654835.1 Terriglobales bacterium | reverse complement strand
TAGCTGCGATGCTTGGAATCCACCTGCAGCGTCAGCGTCTGCTGTTTCCGGTCGCGCAGAACCGTCACCTGCACCGTCTTGCCGCGATTCGCGTGCAATGCCCGCTCCCAGTCCGCGGTCGTGGTCACGGCATCCGCGCCGACTCGCACAATCACGTCGAACGACTTCAGCCCTGCTGCTGCGGCCTCGCTCTTGCGAGCCACCTGCTTCACCATCAGGCCGCTGGGCACGCCCAGGTATTCGGCCATCTGCGAGGTCAACGGCTCAACCAGCGCACCCACATTCAGGCTGCTGCCAAAGAAGGGCATGTGGAAGCCCGAACTTGTCGGCGCATCGCCGCCGCCGGCCAGCATTCCCATCGCGGGCCCCGAGCTGGAACTATCGCCGTTGCCGAGCTTCTTCCAGACTTCGTGTTCCATCGCCTTGCGGTCGCATAGTTGCACGGCAATCGTCTGCACGTTGCCGTCCCGGCTGATGGCCAAACTGATTTTGCGCCCCGCGGGAACTTCCTTGAGCATCTTCCGCAGTTGATCCACGTTGTCGACGTTCTGCCCATTCAGTTGCAACACCACGTCGTTAATCTTCAGGCCGATCTGCCCGGCCGGCGCGTCGTGATCGATCAGTGTGATGACCGCGCCACGCGTCTCTTTCAGCTTGAGCCGGGGCGCGGACTCGTTGTCCACATCCGCTACCAGTACGCCCAGGTAGCCCGGCGAATTGGAGTGCAGCAAGAATGGATTGGAAATTCGTAAAATCTGCGCGATTCCGGTTGTCTGCGCCACAGCGCCCGGCGGCCCCGCGATGCCTCCCGCTCCACTCATCGCCAAGGCAATGAATCCAAGACTGAGATACGGCCTCAAAAAGTCTTTCATTTTTCCTTCTCCACAATTTCATGCAGTCCGGCCCGCACTCTTTCCTTGTAAAGACGGCGCGATGTCCGGAAGGTAAGGCAGTTCTACTGAATCTCAGGCACCCGGCTCAGAACCTGGCGTGAAACGGTGCGTATCTGGGGATTTCGATCCGAATTGGCAACCGACGATAAAACCTGGCGTACGCTGGTGTCGGCTTCTACCGGCTCCAGAAGGGAAATCGCGGCGGTCCGAATCCGGGCATCGCCATCGTTCAGCAGCGCCTCAAGCACCGCATCCCGTACCCGCATGTCTTCGGAGACGTAGGGCTCCAGCCCTTCCAGCGCCTTGCGCCGCACCTCGGCGTTCTTGTCATAGCGCAACGCCACCATCAGCGCATCGCGGATTCCCGCCGCCTGGCATCCATGGCCGGTGCGGCACTCGGCAGCCAGCAGACCGACCGAGTCGTCCCGCAAGCCCGCCGACCCGCCGTCTTCCGATGCCAGCATCAGCAGTTGCCGAATTGCCGGGTCGTCCAGCGATCCCTCGATCCGCTGCGGAACCACCTGGCTATAGCGCACCTCGACCACGTCGCTGTTGGGCTGCCGCACGATGCTTGAAATGCTCGCCACCTCGGCCGGCGCAATGCCCGCCTGCACCGGCTCGGGACGGGTTGCCGCGATCGCCGGCGCCACGGCCGCCCGCTGCGCCGCATGACGCTGGGCAAGGTGATAGCCGCCCAATCCACCGGCTCCCGCGCCCACCAGCAGCAGCAGGCAGGCCGCGACGGGGGCAGCCTGCAGATTGGCAAAATTGTTGGTGATGCGTTGGCCCAGGCGCTCATACCAACGCTTCGGCGGCAGAGCGTCCAAGGCTTCTTCCAGCCGCATCCGCGCCCGCGCCACCAGGTTTGCCGTCGGCTCTTCTACCGGATGCGCGTCGGCAAGATCCTTCAGCGCCAGCAACTCCGCCCGCTCCCGGTGGCAATCCGGGCAGCCGGTCAGGTGCCGCTCCAGCTCATGAGCCCGCTCGTCCGGCAGCTCCCCATAAGCCGCAAGCACAATTCGCTCGTGCATGAGTTCACAATTCATCGCTACGTCCTTCCAGCCTCAAATGTCCCGCATTGCGTACCCAAAATCCGGTTTCCCATGACAGCAAGAATTCCCTGGGCACTTATCGCAACTCCGCCAACTGATTTCTCAACTTCTTTGTCGCCCGAAAGAGCGTATTCTTGGCGGTTTCTTCCGTGGTGTTCAACATCTCTCCGATGGTGCGCAGGCGGAGCCCCTGGTAATGCTTGAGCTCGAAAACCATGCGCTCGCGCGGCGTCAGCTTGCTCAGCGCCGCCTGAATCTTTTCTCCCAGCAGCTTGCGGTCCAGTTCCTTTGCCGGGTTTGAAAACGAGCGGTCATCGGATACGGAAGCCAGCAGGTCGATCTCATCGCCGGAGTGGTCCAGGATTACCGCGTGGTCTTCGCGCCGGGTCTTGCGCCGCCGTAACTGGTCGAGGCACAAGTTGGTCACGATCCGGTAAATCCACGTATAAAACGAGCACTCGAACCGGAAATTCCCGATGTATCGGAAGGCTTTGAGAAAAGCTTCCTGATAGATGTCTTCGGCGTCGTGCTCGCTGCCCGTGAGATGCAAGGCCAGCCGCAGCACCTGCTGCTCATACTGCCGCACCAAGGCATCGAATGCGACGCGCGAACCTGCTTGCGCCTCGCGAATCAGCTCCGTTTCCGGAGCGCGTGCCTGCATGCGTTCCTGCACGCGGTTTGGTCCGTCCATTGCCCTCGTCGCAGCCATGCCTCGGATGGATTGTACCCCCGCGGCTGGCCAAGCCAAAGCCGTCGGTCCGCCCACAGGAGAAATTGGGTAACTCACTGCATCCGCTGCCATCGAGATCTCTGCTCCGGAAAAAGAAGAGTATTCGCACTCGAATGGACGCAGGAAGGGCGGCAACGTGAGCGACGCAGGCATCGCTGGTTCCGCTCGCCACCGCCCGCTACACTAGGAATCGATGAACAGCAACCTCTTTGAGACTTCCAATCCGTCCCCCGCTGCAGCCGGCGAGTGGATCACCGCTCACTGCGACGGCGGCTCGCGCGGCAACCCCGGTCCCTCCGGCTACGGCGCCGTGGTTGAAGATGCACAAGGCCGCGTGCTCGCCGAACTGAGCGAATACCTGGGCAGGCAGACCAATAACTATGCCGAATACTCCGGACTGCTGGCCGTTCTCGCCTGGGCCCTGGAAAATGGCTACAAGCGCCTCCGCGTCGTCTCCGACTCCGAACTGATGGTCAAGCAGATGAAGGGCGTCTACAAGGTCGCCAGCCCCGGCCTGCGCCCGCTTTGGGAAGAAGCAAAGCGCCTCGCCAAACAGCTTGAGCGCTTTGAGATGACCCACACGCTCCGCGGCGGCAACAAGGTGGCGGATCGTCTCGCCAACGAAGCCATGGACAAAGGGATGGGCAAGTCGCCCGGTCAATCCGTAACCCAGCAGGCCGTCGCGCCTTCAGCCAGTTCGAGGC
>JAATGG010000260.1 GCA_015654835.1 Terriglobales bacterium | reverse complement strand
TCGCCGCCTTTCTTTCGGCATCGCGGAGTTGGATAAGATGTTGGGTGGTGGAGTTCGCGAGGGCGATAGCGTCCTCGTAGCAGGGTCTTCGGGAACCGGAAAATCGGTCCTGGCAACCCAATTCATTGCGGAAGGCATACGTCAGGGAGAGCCGGGAATTGTGGCCGTGTTTGAGGAGCGCCCGCAAGCGTACGCGGAGCGGGCCACTAGTCTGGGCTTGGATCTGGAAACGCCGCAGAGAGACGGGAAACTCACAATCCTCTATTTGCGTCCCCTGGATCTCTCGGTGGATGAGACCATGCACTCGATTCTCGACGCAGTGCGGAAGATTGGCGCCAAACGTCTGGTAATCGATTCGCTAGCCGGCTTTGAAATGGCTCTATCGCCAGGCTTCCGCGCCGACTTTCGCGAATCGCTCTACCGCATGATCTTCGCCTTGACGGGAATTGGAGTGACGATTCTAAGCACCGTTGAGGTGGATGAGTCTTTCACTGAATTCCCGTTCAGCACCTACTCAATCTCTTTCCTTTGCGATGACATTCTCCGGCTGCGTTACGTATCCATTGATGGCCAGCTTCGCAAGATCATGGTGGTGATCAAGATGCGGGGCGGGAACCATGCCAAGGATATTCGCGAGTATGAAATCACGGACAAGGGCGTGGTTATCCTCGGCAAACGCCTCACAAACTATCAGGGTCTTATCAGCGGAATTCCTGTGTATACGGAGCGAACCGACCCGAAGGGAGAGCTCTCACAGGATAGGGAAAACGAGCATAAAACCTAACGGAGCATCTACGAACTCGAAGCCGTGGCCGTTACGGCCTCGATTCGCGGCGCGCTGTGTCGGGACCTGGTCTTCTCCATGCGTGTAAATGCAACGAATACTCACCGGACAACCATCCAATGAAGTGATTTCATATGAGGTCGAGGATCGATCACTCACGTGAACTTTCGGTAGAGCAAACCCGGGTGTTAGGGTGATGAGCTTCGGAATTCAGGAAAGAAAGCGATTCGTCGTTGGGTGCAAACATTGCGGCCGGAATGTGCCCGCAGGCGTAAAGACATTCCCCTTTCAATCCCTCGTGGCAGCCTGCCCCCTTTGCGATGAGCAGCGCAGGTACTTGCCCTCAGATGTCTTCTTTGGGAGACCCGATGATCTGGTCAGCAAACAACACAATGACTTTACGCCAATGGTCAGCCCAATCTCAAGGCGCTACTCGTTCCCGCAGCCTAGCCACACACAGAAAGTGATGAGTGCACCGATGCGCGTGCCCCCCTGGACTCTCGCCACAATCCGTGCTGCGAAGACGCTCAGATATTGAGGTGTTGGCTCGTAGCGCTCATCTCGGCAGTTTGCATGGAAACACCCAAGTGAGCAGGATGCATGTGATTGGCGCGGACTCGTATGAAGGAGCGTATATAAGACTGCGCTACCCGGTTCCAGACCATCTTGCGTGCGTAAAGGTAAGCGCGTTTGCGCATAGCCTGGCGTTTTGCATCGTTGTCCAGAAGTTCAATTGCCGCAGCTGCGATGGCAACTGGATTCTCGAAGGGGACCAGCGCTCCGCGTCCATCATCGAGAAGTTCTGCGGCGTGCCAGTATGGAGTCGAGATGATCGCCTTACCCGCGCCCATGGCGTACGCCAGTGTCCCAGATACAGCCTGTGCCTCGTGGCAGTAAGGCGTGATGTAAATGTCGGCCGAACCCACCAGCGCAGCCATCTCCCTGGGACTGAAGAACCGGTTGTGGAAGACCACCTCTCGCTCCACTCCAAGTTCCCTGGCCAGTACCTGCAACTGTTCCCGGTATCGATCCCCTTCTCGTGCCCGGACGTGCGGGTGAGTGGCACCTGCGATCACGTAGACAACGTCGCTGTGCCGCGACAAGATGTGCGGCAGGGCTTCAATCACGCTCTCGAATCCCTTGTTGGGGGACAACAAGCCGAATGTAAGCAAGACAGACTTTCCTGCTAGGGAGAGTGAATCTTTGTAAACATCCGGCTCCACAAAGGCCAGGTCGGGAATCCCATGAGGAATCAGGTCGATCTTTTCGCCTGGAACGCCGAATACATCCTGTAGAACCCGGGAAGAGTATTCACTCATAACAATAAGACGCTCGGAGCGTGCGGCGATCTGTTGCATAACGAATCGTTGGAGGATGTCTGGCTGACGAAGAACAGTATGAAGAGTCGTGGCCACTGGCATTGTCAAATGCCGCAGTAACTCAAGAACATGGCTGCCGGTGTTTCCGCCGAAAATTCCATACTCGTGCTGTAAACAAACTAAATCGACATTGCTCCCATTGAGAAAACTTACGGCCGCCCGATAGGAGGAGAGGTCGTCCTCGTCGATCTCGAATCGCACCCGTGCAGGGTAGGCGTACGACGATCGAGGGTCGTTGATGGCGACGACCGAAGTTCCACCGGCTCCGTACTCGGCAGCCATCGCATCGCACAGATCTGTCGTAAAGGTTACAATTTCACACTGTCGAGGAAGGTGGTTTCCGACAACCGCAACCCTGAGCGGAAGCGACTGGCTGGGCATCAGTTGCAAGCAGGATGGTGAGTCTTTCCCGAATGCCGGAGGCCAAATTTCGCGCCGCATCAAAGCGTTCGGCGGCGAATTCAGAGAAATGCTAGATACAGCCATTGCAGGCTCCTGACTACCAACATGCGAGCGCAGACGGGCTCGGAGGCAGCATTTCGGATGAGTGTCAATGGCCAAGCGTCCGAATCGTTGCCAAGGCTTCGGCCGTAACGAAGGCCAAGAGGAACAGTGCGGCGCCGATACCTGCCAATGTCTTACGGGCCGGGCCGACGGCGCGAATAGAAGTCCCCGTCACCGATCCTTCTTTTTCCATTGCGAACAAGCGGAAGCCGCTGGTGAATACGAAGCACTCGACGGAGGAAACACAGAGATCCTACATAAGCGGTCCGAGGTTAAGAATGCGGCGTACTGAGGGATTCATCATCGTCTGACCCTACTCCAGATAGGCTGGGATGGATGTGCGTTGTTGTACATTGTCAGAAGACCCGTCTGGATCGAGTAATGAATGAGAGATGTTGGGTGGCGGCAGCGTAGAAGGTGTCCTACCTTCAGAGCGATGTAGCCGCGTAACCTTCAGCGGTTCATCGTCTCTTCAGGAGCCAGGAGCCCAGAAGCTCATCCCGCAGTTCTTAGAAAAGTCTGCGATTGTGAGCAAAACTGCACAATATGTGGGGCGGATGCTCCCGTAGTCTTCAACCAAAGAGGCATCTTTCGATCACCCCGCGTAGTAACCAGTTTGCCGCAGCCCTCCCAATCCTCCGCACGATACCTGGCACCCTTTAGCCTCGCCCTTCCAAAATGCCTCTTGAGCGGGTTCGCTGGAAGGCGAACCCATTTCTCTACGTGCCTATTCAAGTGACTTAATCGTCACTGAACAAAAGCACCCTGATTGTTTCAATTTCTGAGCTGACCCCATTTTGCTCAAATCACAGGTGGTCCATTTTGCTTAGACGATGACGATCCGGGGCACTACGGTCAATAGCAGAATGCGCTACTCCCGCTCCCGCTGCTACCGGTTGCTATAAACTCCTATCCTTTGTGCAGTTTAGCCGCTCCCTCCTTCCGGCCAATTGCTATCCATACACCCCAGATTATGCCCTATTTTGAAGGAGAGTGGGCACAAAAATGGGCACAGTGATTTCCGCCTGTTTATTCAGTTTTCCTGGTGGCCTTCAGGGCCGCATCGACCGTTGTGAGCGGCAGCAGCAGGGATAGCGGCGTATCCAGCAACGGCACGGCACCATAGCTGGCGTACCACCCGGCCACAAGCTCATCCTTGGCGTCGATGAGAAGAGCGACGCCACCGACCTCTGCCGACGCCAGCAGGCAGCGTCTTCCCGCTGCGAGGAGAAGTTGGCCGCCAAGTCTCTGTCCCTGGACTCTGCGATCCACAGCCAAGCGTGCCAGCCGGAAGGCCGGCACATCGTAGCGCGCCAGTCCATGGCGTACAACCTCTGGCGTTCGGGCGTAGGCTACGGAGGCGGGACTTAGGCTGTAAAAACCAAAGATGGTCCTATTGTCAGAATCGGCGACGGCAAGAAAGGTCTTTGCACCACCCAACTCGTGGCTTTTACGGGCATAGCGGCGCAGGAATTCGTTCAGAGCTTCTTTGCCGCAGTCGAAGGTCTCCCGATCATGTTGCCGGGTGATCGCTTCTTCATGCCATGCCGTTAGGATCATGGTTGCTGAGGCAGGGCCCTGGCGGCAGCCAATAGTCGTGCATTTGGCATGGACGGATTCTCCAACATGTCCAGAACCCGCAGACTGTCCCTCCCGGAAAGCTGCACATGCTCGGCTTGTTCGATTACGTTTTTGGCAGCATGCAAGGCGTGTTCGATAACGAAATCAGTCAGGTCGGTGTGCTGCAAGGCTACTGCCCGCAAGAGCAGTTTCTTCTCCTCGGTCCGAATGCGCAGAGACATCCTGCTATTCTCTTCGACGGCTGCCCGTGGCATGATGCCCTTCCCTTCTGTACACATTCAAATCATACAGCGAGAAACTCCAAAAGTCCATTTTGTACGTTTTGATTACGTACATATAAACCATGGATAAGGCCTGGCGTTTGCGAATGATCAAAGGATTGCGCTTACGGCCCGGCTTTGTTTGTCCCCAACTCCTGTATTGATCAGGATGACGCAGTCTAAGTCCCTCCCAAGCAACTGCGGAGACCTGAAGTCAGATCCCAATGACAATCTTGCCGAAGTGACGGCCTGTGGCGAGATAGTCGAACGCCACCTCAGACTCGTCGGAGGCAAATCTACGATCGATCACGGGGTTGATTTGGTGAGTTGCAAAAAACTCGTTCATCGCCGCAAATTGTTCGCGGGAACCTCGACGCTCAACTTTCTTGAGACCAAGCAAATGGAAAAGCGGTTCCCTGCTCTCCTCGCGAGCGTACTGGGCAATCTATAGTGCTCACACTCGCATGACTGCGTGTCGAGCATGAGCCCTGACGCAAGCAATTGATCTGCAGCCGGCATCTCTTTCGGCGAAAATAATAGGGTGAGACGTTCCGGCACAGCCGATCTCCCTCTCCACGGTGGACGTGTACCGCCTTGGCTGGCCGAACGCATGACACAGCTTGGGACTGCCGTCGTCGAGCAGATCGTTCAGGTGTATGGACCATCGGAATTCCTCACCCGCTTGAGTGACCCGTTCTGGTTTCAGGCTTTGGGCTGCGTGATGGGGATGGACTGGCATTCTTCCGGCATCACCACGTCCGTCATGGGAGCACTGAAGCGTGGGCTCAACCCGCGGTTTTCGGAGCTAGGCTTTGCCATCTGCGGCGGACGCGGCAGGCACTCTGTCCGGACGCCCGATGAACTGCGGGAATTCTCCAGCCGAACCGGACTCAATGGCGATGAACTCGCCTGTACCAGCCGGCTCACTGCCCGGGTGGACAACAACGCCATCGCCGACGGCTTTCAACTTTACCTGCACTCCTTCGTGATTCACAAGTCCGGCGAATGGTCTGTCGTTCAGCAAGGGATGAATCCGGAGAGCCACCTCGCCCGGCGCTACCACTGGCACTCGACCAGCGTGCGTGATTTCGTGTCCGATCCGCACACGGCGATTCTCGGCCAGCCGCAGGGGACGATCCTCAACCTGGTCGATGCGCGCGCCGCCGGCGCTCAGCAAGCATTGCTTACGATTGCCCACGAGCCGGTTGAATCTTCGCTGCAGGAGGCGCGCCAGCTCGTCATGCCCTCGCATCATGATGTTCGTCCCGCCGATGTCGATCTGAAGCGGCTCGGCGCTGTGCTTGCGGTTGCGCATGAGAAGGAACTCCGGGACTTTGCATCCCTGCTTCTCGTAGAAGACCTGGGGCCACGCACCTTGCAGTCGCTCGCGCTGATTGCCGAAGTGGTGCATGGCGCGCCCTGCCGCTTTTCCGATCCGGCCAGGTTTTCTTTCGCGCACGGAGGCAAGGACGGCCATCCGTTCCCTGTCCCGCTCAAGACTTACGATGAATCGCTCAACGTGTTGCGACGCTCACTGGACGCCGCACGCCTTGGACAGACCGAAAAAGTTGAGGGCTTCCGCCGTTTGGACCAACTCACCCGTGCCATCGAAGAGACACGGCAACCATTGGCCGACTTCAGTGCCGCCATCGCGCACGAGCGCAATATCTCGGATTCGCTGGACGGCAGAACCGTATTCGACGATGTGCGCTTCTTGAAGAAAAAGCCTGTCGGTGTGCAGCTCTCGTTGTTTCCCGAATGATGGTTGGCCGGATGACTACTTTGACTGCGGCTTGTAGCACGAGTCTTAATTTTGGTGTTGAGATCAACGGAACAGAAAAACCAGCCGAACGGCGCGGTGACAAAACCACCCAAGGAATCAACATATGAGCGATGTCCCGAAGCAGCCACGTGGCCCCAGCCCGAATTGGCATCTCATTCTGTCCAATGTCTTCTGCGCAGCATTCCGTCTCGCACCTGTAAGACGTTGATTCCGCATGGTGCGGTAGGATAGCCCCAGATTGAGCAGGAGGATGAACCATGTCGCGTCCCGGCCCTGTGGCGTCAGAGGTCATCCGATTCGCCCTCGCGGATTCCATCGCCTTCCTGAATGCGAGCGACTGGGACCGCGTATCGGCACGCTCCGGCTTGTTCCTGTCGCGCCGCTTTCTAGGATTGCTGGAGCAGAACCTGCCCGAGAATCTCACTACGCACTATGCCTTGGCGTACGCGGAGGGCCGGCCCGTAGCGGCCATCGTGGCACAGAGCCTCGACATCCGGGTGGCGGACCTTTCTCCCAGGCGTGCCGAAGAACAGGGGCAAGGGTTTTGGCGTTCCTTGGAGAAGGCTACAGTACGTTCCGTTACCCGTGGTCATAAGCGATTTCTGCTGTTCGAGGCACTCCTCCCATGGGCTCGTCTCGACGAGGCGGAACAAGCGACAGACAAGCACGAGCTTTGGTCCGAGGTGGCTTCCAGCTTGGGTCGCCAGTGGCACGGTCTCTTGAACGCCGCCGAGCACGCTGCGGAACTTCCTGTAGCATGGGTCCACCAGCGCATGCTCGTGTGCGGAAATCTCCTCTCGACGGGGCCTCACGGCGTGGCCTTCGCCGAGGGCGAGGATCCGGCACAGCTCTGGCCGGTGGTGGAAGAAGCCCTGTACAGGATACGCAGCTCCATCAAACTTTTCGGTGACTCCGACCTCGTCATGATCAAGGACCTCACAGATGACCAGAAGGATGCCGCGACCGCACTGCGGCGCTTCCACTTCCGCCGTTTCGAGACGGAGCCGAACATGATCCTTCATTTCAAGCCCGGTTGGCGGAGTTTCGACGACTATCTCGGGGATATGCGCTCGGAATATCGAATCCGGATCAGGAAGACCATCAGGAACCTGGAGGCCGCGAACATCGTTTTGGAGCGTCTCAGCGCAGAGCATGTGAAGGCCAAGGCCGCGGAAATCTACGATCTCTACCTCCAGGTGCATGAGCACCAGAAGATGCGATTGGTGACCGTCGGTCCTCAATGGATCCCTGCACTCGCAGCGAGCTTTGGAGACGATTTTCGCACCGTCGTTGCCCGACCCAGGGAGGGCAGCAAGGTATTGGGCTTCGTCAACGTCATCCGGGACGGCGACAGCGCTTGCGGCTACTACATGGGTTTCGACAAGGCCACGGCGGCCAAGAGAATTCCGTTGTATCTCGGGTTGGTGTACGCCGGCGTCGGCCAAGGTATTGAGATGGGGGCCAAGCAAATCTTTCTGGGCCGCACCGCCCTCGCCCCGAAGGCCCAGATTGGCGCCAAAGCCCAGCCCATATACGGCTACCTCCGGCATTGGAACACCGCCCTCAACCTCGCTGTTCCTTCTATCTTGGCGTTGCTTCCCGCGCCGGACGAGCCTCCTGAGCGCCACCCCTTCAAGAGCGCGGTGCCCATCGGCAATTAGAGCAAAATCAGAGTTTCCATGCTGCAGCCGGCAGTGTGCAGGATGGCTTTTTCTTCATGATCAACACGGATGCTGTGTAGGAGTGGGGTTCGGGAACTCCGCGAATGTGCCAGTTGCCGCGTTCGACCGCTAAATCCGAAATCACCTGCTTCAGCAAACACTTACTAAGCGGTATGATTCAGAATCGCTCACACCTCCACATCCTCCCAACCCAATCACTTGAGATCAGAGTTGCCCAATTCCTCCGTATGACAAGGAGTCATGGGAAGCGCGCTCTCATCCTGAACCGGCACGAGCGTACTCGTGCTCTTTCCTTCCTTTTCTTTGAGAGCCCGCTCCTGGCCGAGTCCCATGGTCAATGCTGTCAATCCCGCCAGGCCGCCCAACTGCATCGATTCGACGGCGGTGCTGGGGACAATCACGATCGTGGAATTGTGTTTCAATCCCTCATACAACATATTCATGGCTCTGAGATGCAACGCGACTGGATCATTGGCGTAGGTCTTGGCAGCTTCACCGAATTTCTCCGCAACCTGACGTTCGGAGTCACCTAGAATCACGCGTGCCTGGCGCTCTCTCTCGGCCTGAGCCTGCATCGACATCGCGTCCTCCAATGCCGATGGAATCAGTACATCCTTTACCTCCACGGAGATCACGTTAATGCCCCAAGGCTCGGTACGCGCATCGATCATTTTCTGCAAATCGACGCTGATCTTGTCTCTGCCCTCAAGCATGTCGGAGAGCATTGTCTTGCCAATGACGTCACGCAAAGCCGTCTGCGAAGCCCAGTTGATTGCGCTTTGGTAGTCTGCCACGTCAAGGGCCGCCTTCTTGGGGTCGATAATCTTCCAGAACAGCACCGCATCGACATCTACCGGAACCGTGTCCTTTGTCAGAGTTTTCTCCGCCTTGAAGGAACTGGTCAGCACACGTGTATCGATCCAGTAAGGGATGGACTCAATGATCGGTATGATCAGGAACAATCCGGGACCTTCAAGGGAGCGGAATTTGCCCAATCGTAAAACCACCGCTTTGCTCCATTGATCAGCAACCTTGATTCCGGAAGCGGCAATATAGGCGAGAACCACAGAACAGGCCAGAACGGACATGGCGGCCACGTTGGCCGCGGAGCTATGGAGGCCAAAGGCCGCAGCCACGCCTATGCCTAAAATGACAATGAAGATCAAAGCTGCAAATGAGCTATTTTGCCGCATGTTTTCTTCCTCTCGTACCACCCGCGACAGACAGGGGCTCCACATGGCACTTCGGAATCTGTCTTAATCGCCGCCCTATCGTTGTGGTTGTTAGGCGAAAATCGTTTCGTCATGAACGGCATGAGAACCGTGTTCATGAAAAGTGTAAGAACTGTGTTCGGTTCCTTCGATAATGCCCTTCGCCTTGGCTACGGCTTCAGACGTACCATGGACAACCAGCAGGAATTTATCTGTCTTTAAGGCGACTTCGTATTTGAGTACGCTATCCTTTGGAATACCGATGCTCACGAGGCCGGCCCCCACCGCACTCACGCCCCCGACGACGACCGCCCCTTCAAGAGCAGCTATGATCCAGCTCACGAGTGGGCCAGCTACAAGAATCGGCCCGAGACCCGGTATGGCGAACGCCGCGGAACCGAATAACAGTCCCCAGAATCCGCCCCAGAACACCCCGACCTTGCCCCAGTACTTCATGCGATCGCCAGCGTTATAGTATCCGACAACATGTTCATCCGTGTGGGTGTTCCTCGCAGCAATCGAGAGGCTTTTCAAGTCGACACCACTCTCTTGCAATTCCTTGATGGCGCGCTCCGCCTGTTCGTGGGTATCATAAATAGCTACCACAGAATTGGTGATCATCCTCTTCCTCTCCATGTGCCTTGGTTGATCGAGAATACGTTCGGGCCACTGCTCAAGAAACTTGGTGCAGCGGCAAGCACCATTTATTCAGCAAACCCCGCAGCCTGTGTCGGAAAATTGCGGTCGCCACGGAGCTTGATTGCTGAGCAAGTCTGCCATTTCTCCTATGCCGCATGCTGAGCAATTAAGTACACGAAATGGAAGGATGCCCTGCGGTGGCGATTACAACAGCTTCATCAGATGGCTTATACGATTAGGGAATGAACATGCTTTTGATTACGGGCGCTTCGGGACGTATCGTGAACCGTGCTGCTGTCTTGCTGGCGCAAACGGGCCACGCGTTGCGCCTGATGACCCGCGCTCCGGAACGAGTGAAGGACTTTGAGGGAGCGGAGGTTGTTCGCGGTGACTTCGCAGAACCGGCCACCCTGGAAACCGCTTTTGCCTGCGTTTCCGCCGCATTGGTGATTTCCGGGTCGGGCAGGCCAGGGGAACGTGCGCAACTGCACCGGAACGCATTCGAAGCCGCCGCGCGGGCAGGCGTCGGGCACGTCGTCTACTTATCGCTTCAGGGCTCATCCCCAGCTTCGAAGTACCCTTATTCCCGCGATCACGCTCTCAGCGAGCGGTACCTTACGGCAACCGGCATCCCGTATACCGTGCTTCGAAACGCGTTTTATTTGGATATGTTCCTGGAACGATTTGAACCCGATGGCGTGATGCGCGGGCCGGGAAGCGAAACGCGAGGAGCCTTCATTTCCCGCGAAGATGCTGCCCGGGCCGCATCCGCGGTGCTGGCGAATCCGCCCGGCGGTACCCACGATGTTACTGGGCCCGAGGCGTTGAGCCTTGCCGACCTGGCGCGCCGCTTCTCTGCCCCGACCGGCCGCCGACTTCGCTACCGGTCGGAATCGGATGAATCCGCACGAGACAGGTTGAGCAAACAGGAATCAGATGCTTGGCGCGTCGATCTATCTGTCGGATGGTTTGAGGCGATTGCGGCGGGAGAGTTGGAACACACCAGTAATGCGGTGTTTCGTTTCACGGGGAAGGCGCCGATGAACCTAGAACAGTATTTCTCCTTGTTCCCTGAATTGTTGCAACCACTCCGGTCAACAGGGGATCGGGATTCCGTAAGCTAACCGCGAGAGCACCATCGCGAAGTATGGATGCCGGAAGCATAAAGTCCAGCCGGGCCATTATGCAGCGATGCCATCCACGGACTGGAGAACCATGCGCCTGAATGCCGAACTGCGACATGAACACCATATGTCCTTATGGACTGCCTAATTCCATACACCCCCTGACAAATCGTTTACTGTCCAGAAACGCTCAGAAACGACAGTTTGCTGTGTGATACAGTCCGCTGCATGGAGTCAGCGGTGATGTCGGTGATCGGTTCAACATTGGAATCAGATGAACCCAGTTCAGAGCGGGCTGATTTAGCGCGCGAATGTCGCCAGCAATGCACTTGTTTCCCTCGAAGAGAACAATGATATTCATCTCGCCCGATGCGGGGAATTCAGACCCTCGCCCCCGGGCGGCTGTTGTGATAGCTCATCCCGACGACGAAACACTCTGGTGCGGCGGCTACATACTCGCCCATCCGGAGTTTCTTTGGCGCATCCTGACCTTATGTAGAGCAACCGATCCAGATCGCGCTCCAAAGTTCCGGCGGGTCTTGCAGCAATTGGGGGCGGAGGGCGAAATGGCGGATCTCGATGACGAACCCAATCAGATCCCGCTGCCAGTCGAGCAGGTCCAGAACACCATCCTCCGGCTGCTGGCTGGAAATAGTTACAACCTGATTTTGACCCATGGCCCGAAGGGCGAGTACACACAACATCGCCGCCATGAAGAATGCTGCCATGCAGTCGTTGGGCTTTGGCAATTGGGCCGTATCGACACAGAGCGATTATGGCTCTTTGCTTACGAAGATGGCGGCCATGCGTACTTGCCTCGTGTTCGCGGCGATGCGGACCGGCGGGATGTGTTGACGGATGGCGTCTGGCTCGAAAAGCGTCGGCTGATTATCGATCTTTACGGGTATGGAATCGGTAGTTGGGAAGCAAGGACCGCTCCTCGTGAAGAAGGGTTCTGGTGCTTCGACTCAGCACAGGCAGCGGCAAAGCGTACGGCATTCAGGGAGCAACAATCGTGAAAGTACTCGTATTGAGCGAATACCCGGCACCGGCGGCCGGCTTGGCGCTGCAAGGTGAACTGTTGTGCAAGGGCCTGTCCGAGATGGGCGTAGATGTCCACCCGGTACATTTGGAATCGACCCTGGAAAAAGAATGGTACTATCGCTGGTTCCGGCCTGATATAGCAGTGGGTGTTGGGTTTTGGGGCCACCTTCCGCACTTAGTCCTGCACCCACATCAGTTTGGTATGAGGGCTGTGCCATGGCTCGTGGCCGATGGCTATATCGCGGAACACCGCGAAGTGTTGAATGCTCTGCCGCTGATCCTGGTCACCTCCAACTGGGTGAAGGAAGTTTATGTCAGAGATGGCATAAGCGGAGACAACATCGTAGTGCTGCCGGTGGGTTGCGATACAGACCGCTATTCGCCTCACAGTCGCGATGACTTAAAGGTTCAATCGATCCGGGAGGATTTGGGAATATCCGAGGACCAGATCATGATTCTGACCGCTGGCGGCGACGGGACATCCAAAGGCTCCCAGGAGGTGATGCAGGCGTTGGCGCTGATCGACTCCGAAGTACCCGACTGGAGATATGTCTGTAAGGTTTGGCCTCAACCGCGCACAGTTCAACAGAACCTTATCGACCTCAAACTGGCGGCGGAGTTGGGCATCGGCGAGAAGGTCATCTACTCGACCAACATCGTCTCGCAAAATTTCATGCCCTATTTATTGGCTGCCTGCGATATCTACGCTGCACCGTCGCGACTGGAAGGTTTCGGAATGATTCAGGTGGAGGCGAACGCCTGCGAAAAGCCAGTGATTGCAATCGATGCCATGGCGTTTCGCGACACGATGGTCCACGGCGAGACGGCATTCCTGGCGAAGGTGGCAGAGGAAAGAAAGATCACCGAGGCACTCTACGGCGAAGGCCACGACTACGAAACAAGTCATCATATCGTATTTCCAAATCCGCGGACAGCCGAATACCGGGCCAGCGTGCCCGACATCGCCAAGCACCTTCTGCTGCTCATGCGAGACAGCGCTCTGCGGCAGCGCATGGGAGAAGCGGGTCGCAAGCGAGTAGTCGAGTTATTCGACTATCGCCAGGTTGCCAGGCAATTCGTGGAGATCGTTTCCGATCGATTGGGTATCCAGTAGAAAGCAACGAGGCGCGAGTGCTCGCCCTTTCAACCCAGCACGCTAGCAAGGAGTTTATGTCTTTCGACGATAAGTCACGAATTGCTATCGAGCAGGCTAAAGACGCGGCTCTCCATATCCTGCTGCATAATGCACAGGGACCGTTTGACGGACTGCCTCGAACCGCAGGTTGGGGATACCCGGAACCATACACTCGGGACCTGATGATTTCAGCTCTAGGTTTTCTTGCCACTGGCAACGAACAACTTGCGGACGCTCTGGAGCGCACACTGGTAACGCTTGCTAACAACCAGACGCCGCACGGCCACATTCCATCTCTTGCGCACGATCCGGATAATCGCGGCGCCAGCGATTCGACGCCGCTGTTCCTCTTTAGCCTGGCTCTCTACAGAATATCGAGGAATCAGCCGGAGTTCCTCCTTGAGGCAGCAGAGAAAGCCTTGCAGTGGATGCAATACCAGAGCCCTGATGACAGGGTGATGGTGTGCCAGTTACCCACCAGCGACTGGCGCGATGAACAGTACGTGATGGGGTACGGGCTGTACGTGAATATGCTCGTCTATGCGTATCTTCGTCTTTATGGTGACGACGAGTCCGCCGAGCAACTGCGCGGATTAATGAGCCGTCTGGAAGTAAGTGGCGAGCAGAAGAAAAGCTATGAGCAAGAGGCTCTTGTGGAGCCAACCGCGCCCTACTATGCACTCTATTCGTACAAAATCATGAGCAGCGATCGCTTCGATCTGCTTGGCAACAGCCTGGCGATTCTAACCGGAATTGCTTCCCCTCAGTGGGCAGCGAACATGCTGACGTGGATTGAAGCCGAGTGCGAAGCCATGCGGGGCCGCGGAGAACTTGCCGTGGATTTGCCGCCCTGTCTGTTTCCTTACATATTGCCCCATCATGCCGATTGGCTGCCGCGATACGAGCGATATAACCGGCCCGGCGACTATCACAACGGAGGCGTATGGCCGTTTATCTGCGGCTTTTATGTCGCGGCATGCGTTGCGGCAGGGAAGATGGATCTGGCGGAGCACAAATTGTTGGCGCTGACAGAACTCGTCAAGCCATGGCATGAAGACGCGGCGGAGTGGGGTTTCAACGAGTGGATTCACGCGCAAACCGGTAAACCCAGCGGCCGGGATTGGCAGACCTGGTCGGCAGCCATGTACCTCTACGCGGCTGAGTGCGTGAAGCGGCAGAGTACCCCGTTCTTCGATGAGATACGCGCAGACAATCCTATCGCGGCGACATAGCCGAAGAGCATTCAACGACTCGACAGACCAAGCTCATGCGTGGGCGGCGGCTATCTCTTCAGACGCGGTTAGCGTTTGCGAGTGATCGCGGCCTGCAAACTCAATGAACGGCCGGCCGTAGTAGGAATTGAGCAGGATCGAGCGGAGTTCGTCGATCAACGGGTAACGTGGATTGGCGCCGGTGCACTGGTCATCAAAGGCTTCCATCGCAATGTGGTCAAGGCGGCCCAGGAACTCGGCTTCGGGCACGCCGGCAGCCTGGATGGAGACCGGGATTTCGAGGTCGCGCTTGAGGCTCTCGATCCAGGCGATCAGGTGCTCCACTTTCTCGTCGTTATCCCGTCCGCCCAAGCTGAGGGCTTCAGCAATCTCCGCATAGCGGCAGCGGGCCTTGGGCCTGTCGTATTGCGAGAAGGCAGACTGCTTGGTGGGGTTGTCGTTGGCGTTGTAGCGGACGACATTGGCCACCAGCAGTCCGATGGCCAACCCGTGCGGCAGATGGAATTCGGCGCCCAGTTTGTGGGCCATGGAGTGGCAAACACCCAGAAAGGCGTTGGCGAAAGCCATGCCGGCAATGGTAGCCGCATAGTGGACTTTCTCGCGCGCCACAGGATCGCTGACCCCGCGCTGGTAGGCATGCGGCAGATAGTCCTTGAGCAGCTTGAGCGCTTGCAGCGCCTGGCCGTCGGTGAATTCGGTTGCCATGATAGAGACATAGGCCTCGAGAGCGTGTGTGACAGCATCGATACCGCCAAAAGCAGTAAGCGGCTTGGGTAGGCTCATAATCAAGTTGGGATCGATAATGGCCATGCGCGGAGTGAGTTCATAGTCAGCGATAGGATACTTCTTCCCTGTAGCGTCATCGGTCACCACGGCGAAGGGTGTCACCTCGCTGCCGGTTCCAGAGGTAGTAGGAATAGCGACCAATGTGGCTTTGCTGCCCAGTTTCGGGAAGTGGTAAATGCGCTTCCGAATGTCCATAAACCGCATAGCCAGACTGTGGAAGTCCACCTCCGGATGTTCGTAGAGAACCCAGGCAATCTTGGCCGCATCCATCGGCGAACCGCCACCAAAAGCCACAATCACATCCGGACGGAATGCGGCGGCCGCCCCAGTGCATTTGCGCACAATGGCAAGCGTGGGATCGGCTTCAACCTGAGAGAATACCTCTACCTTCAGGCCTTCGTGCTTCAAGTGCGCAATCAATTCATCGGCGTGACCGTGGTGATAGAGATAGGGATCGGTGACAAGAAGGGCGCGCTTCTTGCCTGCGAGTTCCTTAATCGCCTCCGGCAGGCAGCCACGGCGGAAGTAGATGGAAGGAGGCAACTTGTGCCAAAGCATATTTTCTTCCCTTTTGGCGACGGTCTTGACGTTGAGCAACTGTTGAGGGCCAACATTGACTGTGACGGAATTACCTCCCCAGGAACCACAGCCTAACGTTAGCGACGGCGCGAGGTTGAAGTTGTAAAGGTCGCCTATGCCACCTTGCGAGGACGGCGTATTGATCAGGATGCGCGAGGTTTTCATCCTGGCGCTAAAAGCGTTCACCCGTTCACGCTGGCCATCCTGGTCGGTGTAGAGGACTGATGTGTGACCGATGCCCTCCAAAGCTACGAGCGCCGCAGCCTTGTCTATCGCCTCTTCGAAGTCTCGGGCGCGATAAAGGGCCAGAACCGTGCAGAGTTTTTCGCGTGCAAACGGCTCGCTGGCTGAAATATCCGTGACCTCCCCGATGAGCAGTTGAGTGCCTTGCGGCACTTCAAAGCCCGCCATGGCGGCGATGCGCGTTGCCGATTGGCCCACAATAGCCGGATTCACCGTTCCGTTCATCATTAGGATCGCGCGCGCGGCATCGGTCTCCGCGGGGCTGAGGATATATCCGCAATGCCTACCAAAGCGCTCACGCAGGGCATCATAGATTGCGTCCACGCCGATCACCACCTGCTCCGACGCGCAGATCATGCCGTTGTCGAAGGTCTTGGACATCAGGATGGAGGCCACCGCGCGCCTCAAGTCGGCGGTCTCATCGATGACCACTGGGGTGTTACCCGGACCCACGCCAATGGCCGGCGTGCCGGAGGAGTAGGCCGCGTGCACCATGCTCGGCCCGCCCGTGGCCAGGATGAGCCGAATCGCTGGATGGTGCATGAGTGCAGTCGATAACTCAAGCGTGGGTTCGTCGATCCAGCCGATGATGTCCTTCGGCGCGCCGGCCACCACCGCAGCTTCGAGCACGATGCGCGCCGCCTCACAGGTCGAGCGCCGTGCGCGTGGGTGCGGGCTGAATACGACGCCGTTGCGCGTCTTGAGCGCAATCAGCGCCTTGAAGATTGCCGTCGAAGTCGGATTGGTGACCGGAATGAGGCCGCAGATCACACCCATCGGCTCAGCTACCGTCATAACGCCGGCTCCATCATCCTCGCTGAGCACGCCACAAGTTTTTCATCCTTGTATTTGTTAAAAATATATTCCGAGGCAAAGTGGTTCTTGATGACCTTGTCCTCGATCACGCCCATGCCTGTCTCTTCGACGGCCAACTCCGCCAGCGGAATGCGCTCGCCAGCGGCGGCAAGCGCCGCTTGGCTGAAGATCCGGTCTACCTGTTCCTGCGTGTAGGTGGCATACTGGCGCTGCGCCTCGTCAACGCGCGCAACCAAGTCATTCAGTTCGGTGAGTGTAGCAACACTCATAAAACACCTCCATGCCTTGAATGGGCCGGATAAATGCTTCTAGATGACCAAGCTTGTTTCTCTTGGTCAATCGGTATATACGCGACACCGCTACAGGAGCACCGCTCTGAGACCAGGCTTGGCGGAATAGGCACTGGCAACAGTTGTGCAGCTAGACCTCCGATGATGTCTAGCTGTCTACAGTTCCCCGAAGCATGTGTGGCTGTGGTAAGTACGTCCAAGGACATTGGCTCCACGCGAAAAGAATTGTTCTCCGAAATCATCATTGTCAAAAGAGTTGGAGGTTGATCTGGTTTCCCGTAGGGATATTTGAATTCCAGCCAGGTGCACAGTCTGGGATCGTGAATCTCCGGCCGGTTTTGCCAAAAATCGGGTTCCAGTACGCACTGAATCCGCAGATGGCCCAGTTGCAACTCGATGGTTAAAATGTCCTTGGGAAAATAGCACTGAACATTGTTTGCACCAACATTCAGCCCGGTTACACGACGGCCCTTATTTTGTGTTCTGACTACCATATGTGCCTCTGGCTTCTTCCATAGCGAAACCGCGCCCTGACATAGATTCTTTCAGGATGCAGTTCACCTAAGATGGTTACTCTTGCTCAGATCAAGAAGAAGGAGGCGTTGCACCTTGTGCCTTGTAGCTATATATAGCCAATCGCCCTGCGTAATCGCTCCTTGGAGGACCGAAAAGAATTTCGTGCGGCTGAAGTAACTTGGAGACGTTCGAGGTCGTCTACAGGAGCGAGAAGGATTTTGGATGCCTCGTCAATACAATCGGCCAACTCGCCCCCCAAGCGCTCAGCGCAAATTGTCGTCGAAGCGGGCTGCACACCCTGCTGACGTCCTTTGCGCAACCAACCGGTAGGGTACGCAAGGGAATACGTGCGAATGGGCCGTCAACGCGAGAACGAGCAGCATCGCTTCAGCTACCGCATTGTGACCGGAGCAGCGACTTCATTGACGAGCCGGGCACCCAGTTCAAAAGCCCGCCGGCAATCATCGGGAAAATGTTCCCTTCGGCTGGCAGCCTTCTTTTCCTCATCAAAACGATCCTGGTCGATCTTCGAGTAGTCGTCGAACTGATAGGTATCGAAGCAAAGCAACGACTCCGAACTCCCGAAGATTCTCTTCAGAAACATTTCATTACGAGCGATGCCTTTATCGAACCCGCTCTCCTTCAGCTGCTTGTCTGTCGTATTCATCGTGTAGATGAAACCCGTCTGGATTTTCCTGGGAAAGAGGGTTGGTGCCGGTTCGTCGGCTTTCGCATAGCGATAATAGGGAAACATCAAACGTTCCATGAAGGATTTCATCTCTCCCGAAACCGCCCAGAAGTAGATGGGCGATCCCAATATCAGGACATCAGCCTCCTCAACTTCTTCCAGAATCGGAGTCAGATCATCCTTGATGGCGCACTCTCCGTAGCTCGGGCCGCCTTTGATCTTGCAGCCAAAGCAACTCTTGCACCCCTTGAAATCAAGATCGTAAAGATGGATAAGCTTTGTCTCCGCCCCCTGTGATGCCGCCCCTTCAAGAGCCTTTTCCAGCAACGTTGCGGTATTCCATTTTTTCCGCGGACTTCCGTTAAACGCAATCACTTTCATCGACTTCTCCAATTCTGCTCATTGTCTGCGCAGGAACAGGGTTCCCCCTGAGGCATTCGGCTGCTACGCCGCTCAATTAGGTGAACGATCTCCGCTACGCGTTCAGTTCAGGATAGTCCGTGTAGCCGTGCGGACCTGGTGCAAAGAAGGTGGTGGGATCGGGCGTATTGAGCGGCGTATTTCCCGCGAAGCGGGCTGGCAGATCGGGGTTGGCGATGAAGAGTTGGCCAAAGGCCACTGCGTCGGCTTCGCCCGATTGGATGACCTGTTCTGCCTGCTTATGGGTGTACTTCTCATTCACGATGTAGACCCCGCCGAACTCCTTCTTGAGCTGCGGACCAAGACGGTCAGGCCCAAAGTACTCCCGAGCACACAGAAAGGCCAGCCCGCGCTTACCGAGTTCACGCGCAACGTAGCTGAAGGTGGCTGTCGGGTTTGAATCGTGCATATCTTGTGCATCGCCGCGTGGCGCCAGATGCATTCCCACCCGCTTGGAGCCCCACACGGAAACCACCGCATCCGCTACTTCCAGCATCAGTCGAGCACGGTTTTCGATCGGACCGCCGTATTCGTCTGTGCGATGGTTGGAGCCATCCTGGAGAAACTGGTCGAGCAAATAGCCATTGGCTCCATGTATTTCTACGCCGTCAAAACCGGCAAGTTTCGCGTTCTCCGCACCGTTTCGATAGGCCTCGACAATGCCGGGAATCTCAGACCTGTTGAGTGCACGCGGCGTTACATACTCGGTCAGGGGCCGAACCAAGCTCACATGGCCAGCAGGACGGATTGCGCTGGGAGCGACCGGGAGCTTTCCATCCAGAAAGCGCGGGTCTGAGATGCGGCCCACGTGCCATATCTGCATGAAGATGCGGCCCCCCGCTCTATGAACGGATTCAGTCACTGGCTTCCAGGCCCCAACCTGTTGGGATGACCAGATGCCGGGGACATTCGCGTAGCCAACGCCTTGCGGCACAACGGGGACACCCTCGGAGATGATCAGCCCGGCACTCGCACGCTGGGTATAGTACTCAATCATGAGCGGTGTAGGAACGTGATCGGGCGTGCCGCGCAGGCGGGTGAGCGGCGACATGATAACCCTGTTCAGCAACTCAATCTCGCCGATGCGGATTGGATCCAATAAGGAAGGCATAAGGCAAATAGTCCTCGATGAAATTTGATGACAGCTTTTCTGGATCTATTATGGCGCCAGAAGCAGCTGCAAATTTTGAAACGTCCGAGCAGAAGGAAAGATGTACCTGCTCCAGGACAGGCCTGACCTCTCCTCAGGCTGGAACCGAAGCCGAGCGATATTCCCCCTCATCCAAATGCAAGCAAGTCAGGGACAAGACTTGCTTGCGTTTGGGACCATCTCCATTCGGCTCGTCATGTGAACATGCAGATTCCCGGCCGTGCGGAACCTGTATCGGATAGCTCCTAACGCCTATTGCCGCCGATGTGACCGCGCCCATCGCGCACTTCATTCCCTTTGAAGTGGGATACCTTATCGAGGCGCCGTGAGGGTTCTGCTCTCTCACCGCGCTGCGGCATTGCATCGTTATAGCCGTGCTCGGGATGGAACCGGTTATTCACATGCCCGCGAAAGTTATCGGAGCCATGAAACCATGGGCCAGCGCCAATGAAGACACCACCGTTAAACCATTCCGAGCCATAATATCCGTATGGCGCGCACCCATATGGGGCGCTGTCATAGTAGCCGTAGGGACATTCCGGCGCAACTCCAACCTCCACCGCAATCTGAGCCACCGCTCTCGGAGCGGTGGCAACCATGAGGCATACACCAACAGCCGTTAACACAAGAAACTTAAATCCAGTCATACGTTCTCCTAACCTCGCAGTGCCGTTATCTAACAAGCCTGTCCTCGCTAACGTAGGAGCGTCGGGGTACCCTCGTCTGATCAATTCAAACCACATACTTGTGGGAAGCGCTAGCTCGTTGACATCTACCTCCGCCTCGCAAGCGTAAAAGCACCCGTAGAGCAGAACACGCACGGTGCGTGAAGGAAATAATTTGTGAACGCGGGGCTTTCGGTCATCAGGCCGGGAGGGTGAGCGTTTCTGCTCAGACCTCGAGGGAGCGAGCAGCCGAAAATTGGCAACGGAAGATACGGCGCGGGAGAGCGTCATCGACGTCGTGCAGCACAAACTAATCACCGTGGTCGACTTGAAGCCGAGTGCGAAAACACAATGACATTCTTGTTTCAGAACCGCACGATCTGGACCGCATGACAGCGTCTGGAAGAAACCGAAGCCATGCCCTACGAGAGTATTAACCCATATGACGGCAAAGTCCTGCAGACATTCGAGGAACTCACCGACGAGCAGCTTGAGAGAGCGATTCAAACAGCTGCATCCCGCTTCGAGACTTGGCGCCACACGACTTTTGCCGAACGTGCGGCCGTGGCCACGAAAGCAGCCTCGCTTCTGCGCACCCGGATCGAGGAGTTCGCTAGACCGGTGACGCTCGAAATGGGGAAGCTCATCGCGGAGGCCCGCGGAGAAGTCGAGCTTAGCGCTGACATCATCGACTACTATGCCAAGAACGCCGAGCGCTTTCTGGCGCCAGAACATCTTAAGCTGAGTTCGGGCCAGGCACAGGTCGAGAGCTCCCCTCTCGGCGTGCTCTTCGGGGTCCAGCCCTGGAATTTCCCCTATTACCAGCTCGCGCGTTTCGCTGCGCCCAACCTGATGGCAGGCAATGTGGTCATGGTGAAACACGCCGGGTGTGTGCCGCGATGCGCTATCGCCTTCGAGAAGCTGTGGCTTGAGGCCGGCGCGCCAGCAGGCGCCTACACCAATTTGCTGATCTCGCACGCTCAGGTCAATCGCGTGATCGACGATCCACGAATCAAGGGTGTGGCACTGACAGGTAGCGTGGAAGCCGGGAAGAGCGTCGCTGGGAGAGCCGGTCTAAACCTCAAGAAGTCGACGATGGAGCTTGGCGGAAGTGATGCCTTCATCGTGCTTGAGGATGCCGACCTCGATAAGACAGTCAAGTGGGCGGTCTGGGGCAAGATGAACAACACGGGCCAGTGTTGCGTCGCAGCCAAACGCTTCATCGTCGTCGAAGAATTAGCCGACCGATTTCTCGACAAGTTCCAGAAGGCGCTGACCGCACTCAAGCCGGGAGATCCGATGGACGCGGCGACGACCCTCGGCCCGTTGTCCACAGAAGCGGCCTTGGTACAGTTGCTTGGCCAGGTCGAAGGAGCTGTTGCAAAAGGCGCCACCGTGGTCATGGGTGGAAAGCGCATCGATCGCCCGGGCGCCTTCATGCAGTCAACGATCCTAACGGACATCAAGCCTGACAATCCAGCTTTCAGAGAGGAATTCTTCGGACCAGTCGCGCTGTTCTTCAGTGTCAAGAACGAAGACGAAGCAATCGCGCTTGCCAATGACTCGGACTTCGGTTTGGGTGGCTCGGTTTTCACCAGGGACATTGCGCGCGGCAAACGCGTCGCAAGCCGCATCGACACGGGCATGGTGTTTGTCAATCACCCAACCTGGACGAAACCGGATTTGCCTTTCGGAGGAATCAAGGATTCAGGCTACGGGCGCGAACTCAGCAGTATGGGTATTCAGGAGTTCGTGAATAAGAAGCTGATCTGCGTGGCTCCAATCGACGCACCGGCATAGACAGTTCGACCATTCCGACACGCGTTTTGGAATGGTGGCAGTCGCGTCAACGGAGATGGTGATGAATGAGTGCAAATAGCGTCGTAGCCCCCGTCTTGTCGAATGAGCCAGAAAAGCCGGCTCAGGCCACCCCCACTGATGGACTCACGAGCACTGAGGCGCGTAGCCGTCTTGAACAGGACGGCCCGAATGCGATGCCGGACACATCTGTTCATCCGCTTCGCAATGCACTGGCAAAGTTCTGGGCTCCTGTTCCGTGGCTGCTTGAAGCCGCCATCGTGCTTGAGCTCGTGCTGGACAAGTATTTGGAAGCCGCGGTTATTGCAAGCCTGCTGATCTTTAACGCGGCGCTTGCCTACTTCCAAGAGGGCCGCGCTCAAGCCACACTGAAAGCTTTGAGATCTCGCCTCGCGTTGAACGCCTCCGTCCAGCGCGATGGAGTCTGGAAGACCATATTAGCCGAGGAGTTGGTGCGTGGCGATCTGGTAAAGCTGTCGCTGGGTGGTGTGGTTGCGGCGGATGTGCACATTATCGATGGGTCCGTCCAGCTCGATCAATCGATGCTCACCGGAGAATCCTTGCCCATAGAGGCTGGCGCCGGGACGGATACCTACGCCGGGGCGTTGGTGCGGCGCGGCGAAGCCACTGCAGAGGTAACCGCTACCGGCGTTCACACAAAATTCGGCCGCACGGCCGAACTGGTTCGAACTGCGCATGTTGTAAGTTCGCAGCAGAAGGCTGTATTACGCATCGTCCGTAATCTTGCGATTTTCAATGCGGTTGTCATCCTCACGCTCGGGACATATGCCTACATCCATGCGATGCCGTGGAGCGAGATCATTCCACTATTGCTCACGGCGATTCTCGCAGCGATCCCTGTGGCGCTGCCTGCAACCTTCACTCTTGCCGCGGCACTTGGTGCGCGTGCTCTCGCCAAACTTGGCGTCCTTCCCACGCGACTCTCCGCAGTCGATGAAGCTGCAACCATCGATGTGCTCTGCTCAGACAAAACAGGGACGCTCACAAACAATGAGCTTTCCGTAGCAAGCGTTCGGCCGATGCCGGGCTTTGACGAAGCTCATATCCTCGGATTGGCGGCCTTGGCAAGTTCCGAGGGCGGCCAGGACTCCGTTGACGCAGCGATTCGCTCCGCGGCTACACACAAACCTGCATCCGGCATGCCGAAACTGGTAAAGTTTGTACCGTTCGACCCAGCAAACAAGATATCCGAAGCCACGGCAACTGATACCAGCGGCGTCCTACAGCGCATTGTTAAGGGGGCTTTCACAGTAGTCGTCGGCCTCACAACTCCGGCCCCTTCCGCCACTACGATCGCCGATGAACTCGAGAAGCAGGGTTACAGAGTTTTGGCCGTAGCCGCAGGACCACCGGATTCCATGCAGCTTGCGGGTCTTATCGCACTCAGCGACCCGCCTCGCACAGACTCGGCTTCTCTCATTTCGGAACTGACAACACTGGGCGTAAGCACCGTCATGGTCACCGGCGATGCGCCTGCTACAGCGGCGATTGTTGCACATGCCGTGGGCTTGAACGGCACCGTCTGTCCCGCAGGACCACTGCCGGACCGCGTCACTCCAAAAGACTTCTCTGTATTCGCAAGTATCCTTCCGGAAGGAAAATACGATCTCGTCAAGGCCTTCCAGAAAAGCGGACACGCGGTCGGAATGTGTGGCGACGGGGCCAACGATGCACCCGCGCTCCGTCAGGCGCAGATTGGAATTGCCGTATCGACGGCGACCGATGTCGCCAAGTCCGCGGCAGGCGTGGTCTTGACTGAAGCTGGTCTTGGCGGCATTGTCGCCGCTGTAAAAGAAGGCAGGGTCACATTTCAGCGCATCCTGAGTTATGCGCTGCGATCCACCATCGCGAAGATTACGCAGGTACTTCTGTTGGTCATTGGCCTTGTGATGACGGGACATGCCGTGTTGACGCCGATGCTCATGGTCATTGTGATGATCACCGGCGACTTCCTGGCTATGTCTCTTACTACCGACAGGGTGCGACCATCAACTCGACCGAACTCATGGAGAATCGGCAAGATTACGATAGCAAGCGCCATCCTAGCCCTGTTCTTTTTGGCGTTTTGTACGACGATCATCGCCATAGGGCAATTCAAACTGCGGCTCAGCGTAAGTGAAGTGCAAACTCTTGCTGTCGTCGCGATCATCTATGGCAGTCAAGCGATGATGTACGCCATACGGGAGCGTCGCCATCTATGGGGACTGCGGCCGACACTGTGGGTCATATTGTCTTCTGTTGCCGACATCGCTATCATCTCCACGTTGGCCGTCCGCGGAATCGCCATGGCTCCGTTACCCTTCACCATTGTCGCCTGTGAATTCGCAGGAGCGCTCGTATTTGCGGCGATCTTAAATGGAGTGAAAATCCCTGTGTTTGCCCGTCTCAGCCTTTCATAACATGTTTACGCAACGCTCGTACAAAAAGATTGTGATGCGTGTAGATCGTTCCATCCGTTCCGGAGGAGATGTTCGCATTCACTCGCGACGAAAAATAGAATGAAGGAGACCGAGGATCAGTTCGTCGTTATCTGCCGATTGTCGAGTGCGCTCTATGCTTTCTAACTCCCACCAAGTTGAGGGGGAACACTGTGAGTAATCCGAATGAAGTCACTGCTCGGTCCAATGATGAAGGGACCAATGAACTGGCAGAGTTGGCGCTAAACCTGCACTGGTCCTGGAACCATGCTGCCGACGAACTGTGGAAACGCCTTGATCCAGAACTCTGGGAGGCCACGCAGAATCCGTGGGTCATTCTGCAGACTCTTTCGAGAGAGAAGATCGAGGCAGCGCTGGCAGAGCCGGAGTTTCGTCAGCGCCTCGACAATCTGCTTCATCAGAATCGAGAATCGTACAGTTCTGACGCATGGTTTCAGAAGAAGCATGCCGGCAGCGCGCTCACATCCGTTGCCTACTTCAGCATGGAGTTCATGTTGAGTGAAGCGCTGCCCATCTACTCGGGCGGACTTGGGAATGTGGCAGGCGACCAGATGAAGGCTGCGAGCGACCTGGGGGTTCCCGTAGTTGGAATCGGTCTGCTCTATGGCCAGGGCTATTTTCGCCAGGACTTCGATTCCGAAGGCCGTCAGTAGGCACTCTATCCAGTCAACGATCCAGGACAATTGCCAATTCGGCCTCTGCGGCACCCAAACGGCGAATGGCTACGATTACAAATTCAACTACCCGAAGCGAAAATCTGGCTTCGCTGCTGGGAGGTGTCTGTTGGAAGAACGAAGCTATACCTGCTAGACACCAACGATTTCGCCAATACTGCTGCTCACCGCGGCATCACCAGCGAACTCTATGGCGGCGATGCGGAGATGCGGCTGAAGCAGGAGATCGTTCTTGGCATTGGCGGATGGCGCCTGCTACGGGCGGTCGGTCTCGACCCCGAGGTGTGCCATCTCAATGAAGGCCATGCCGCGTTTGCCGTACTCGAGCGAGCACGCAGCTACATGCAGGATCATTCAACATCGTTCGATCTAGCCACAAATATCACGCGAGCGGGGAACCTGTTCACTACACACACTGCGGTTGCAGCCGGATTTGACCGCTTTGATCCCGAGCTTATCCGCAGATACCTCGGTCATTATGCAAAAGATGAACTTTCCATTTCAATTGATCAGTTGCTCGCGATGGGACGACAGGACTCTGCAAATGCCTTGGAGCCTTTCAACATGGCTTTCCTTGCGGTCCGTGGTAGCGGCCAGATCAATGGTGTGAGCAAGCTCCACGGAAAAGTGAGCCGGCATATCTTCCAGCCGCTTTTCCCGCGGTGGCCAATGGAAGAAGTACCCATCGGATCAGTCACCAACGGTATTCATGTGCCTACGTGGGACTCTGCTGCAGCCGATGCACTTTGGACTACTGTCGCCGGCAAGAAACGGTGGCGCGGAGATCGCGCAAAGGAAGATGATGTTCGTCAACTCACCGACTCCCAGTTGTGGGACATGCGCATGGAAGGGCGAAGAGCGCTGGTCAATCAACTCCGCAAACGATGCGCGGGCCAGCTTGCATCGGAAGGCGGGATCCCGTCGGATGCCGAGTTCATCTTCGATGAAAACGTGCTCACGCTGGGATTTGCACGGCGCTTTGCCACGTACAAGCGTCCCAATCTTCTCCTGCACGACCCTGAGCGGCTGGTGCGTCTACTGTCTAATCCGCAGCGCTCGGTTCAGTTGATTCTCGCTGGAAAAGCTCATCCCCAGGATCTTCCGGGGCAGATCTTGATCAAGCAGTGGAAGGATTTCATTCGTCGCCCTGACGTCCGTGGCCGTGTTGCCTTCCTAACCGATTACGACATGCTGCTGGCGCAGGAGTTGGTTCAGGGTATAGATCTCTGGATCAATACACCCCAGCGTCCGTGGGAAGCTTGTGGAACAAGTGGGATGAAAGTCCTCGTCAACGGCGGTCTGAATCTTTCTGAACTGGACGGCTGGTGGGTTGAGGCCTATACCCCTGAAGTCGGCTGGGCAATCGGTGACGGACGAGAACACGGCGACGATCCGGCATGGGACGCCACCGAGGCTGAGGCTCTCTATGCCCTGCTTGAACAGAAAGTCATTCCCGAGTTTTACGAGCGTGAAAACAACGCCCTGCCCGCCAAATGGTTGGGACGCATCCGCGAGAGCATGGCACGCCTCACCTCGGAATTTTCTGCAACTCGCGCCATCCGCGAATACACCGAAAGCCACTATCTGCTTGCTGCTTCTGGCTACTCTGAGCGTGCAGCCACCGATAGTGCGCTCGGCATCAGTCTGCTCCAGTGGCAACAGAAACTCGCACAGTCTTGGAGCACGGTGCACTTTGGCAACGTCGACGTCGAAACGCAGGACAGGCAGTATCTTTTCCGTGTCCAGGTCCTTTCAGGAGATTTCAATTCCGAAGAACTAAGAGTTGAAATTTACGCGGACCAGATTGCGGGAGGCGTGCCGATCATTCAAGCCGTGACAGCCTCCGGAACCTCTGCGGAAGCGGGCGTGCTGAACTTTACGGCTCAGGTCCCTGCAAATCGTCCGCTAAATGAGTACACCGCGCGCATTATCCCCCGCCATGCGAATGCTTCAGTACCACTCGAAGCCGGGCAGATTATTTGGCAACACTAATGGGGCGGGACAAGATGTAGACCTTCAGCCCTCAGAATTTAGAAATGGCGGCGCACTGCCTGATGGACGGTAATGGCAGATCTGGCACAGTAGAGTATCGCGCGGTTAAAGCTCCGCATCCTGGGCTTTGTCCGGCTTCGCAACCTCTGCAGCCACCTCTTCGTCGTGCTGGCGCTTTGTCGCGGAATGCTCGTCAGCCTCTTTGGAGAGTTCGTGAGATGTCAGGTGATCTGCTTTGTCGTGAGAAGCAACAGCGGCGGCATGGGTGTGCTCCGCAAGGCCGTGGAGTTCAGCGGCTCGATCGTGTGTGCTCTGTGGCATGGTCTTCCCTCTTGGATATGAGATACGAACAGCGCCCGATGGAAATACTAGTTTTCCATTCTGCAGAGTGTTGCGCTGAGCAATCGGATACATGAGCTGGAATGCTTTGCGATGTGATTTTGGCGATCGACCCCACGCAGGAATGAGGAACGATCCAGCGTTCGGACAGATGCTCAGTCCCGAATGCTGGAGACTCCGAGCCACTAAGCCAGAATCGTCCCCCGATAGGCCTTATTCTGGGTTGTGACTCCCGAGAATCCGGTGCTTTATACCTTTGCTTCCGGCGGGTCTGCGACACCTTCTAGCGGCAAGCGATCCGGCAAGTCGAGCCGTGCCACGCCGATGCGGCAATCGGCCATTCCATAATAGATATCGACGCGATCAGGGGTGCCAAGATCGTCGCGCCGATCGATGGCGGTGGGAAACACGACATTGTCGACGATACCACGACGTTCTTCTGCGGTTGCCGGCGAAAGCACCGGATGGGTCGCGCGATAACGGATAAAATGTGGCTGTGTTTCGGAAAGCACCATAACGCCGGCCGAGTAGCACAATTTGCCATCGTCCACCCCAGGCTCCGAAATTTTTTGCACGCCATGATAGACCATGAGCCAGCCATGGCGGGTCAGGATTGGCGGCGTCCCGCCACCGATTTTAAGGTGTTCCCAGGGTGCTACCGGGCTAGCCAACCGATGATGCGAGGTAAACTCGCAAAGATGACGGTGCGCATTTTCTCCGCTGATGCGGCAATAGGAAATCCAGATGCTTTCCCGATGAAGATTGACATCGCGGGTACGTGGATGACGCGCGGTTTCCTCCGGGCGAGTTCCTGGGAACAGTGGCCGGTGAATCATGGCCATTGACGGGTGTCCCAACGGATTCGGAATCGGGGCGGGAAATACGCTAGCGTCCTTGTCGTCCACGCTGTCGAACGCGATCCCGCGATACGGATGAAATTTGGCGAGCCCGATACGGCGCCAATGGAATAAATCCTCGGAAATTGCGATGGCAATGCGTGG
>JAATGG010000012.1 GCA_015654835.1 Terriglobales bacterium | reverse complement strand
GCGCGGTATATTTTGGTGCAAGCGGCATCAATGCAGCGCCCCTGCTTTACGTGGCCATCGTCATGATTGCGGCCGGGCTTGGCTTCAAAGTCGCGGCGGTACCCTTTCATCTTTGGGCGCCGGATACGTATGAAGGCGCGCCCGCGCCTGCCGCGGCATTTATTGCTTCAGTATCGAAGGTCGCTAGCTTCGCGTTGCTTATCACCATTAGCACAGCCATCATGCATGTCTCCGGCGGCGCCAATGTGATGCAAACCTTCATCGTGGTTTCTGCTCGCCAGATTCCTCGGTATCTGGGTTTTCAGCCGCCGTGGTCCCTCGTTCTAACGTTGCTCTCCGTGGCTTCTATCGTGGTGGGCAATCTGGCGGCGCTGGCGCAGATCAGCGTGCGCAGGCTGCTGGCTTACTCGGCGATTGCTCATGCAGGTTATATGCTGGCGGCGCTGGCGTTCTTCTCGGATTCGCCCATCAGCGGCAACGCCATTCTCTATTACATCCTTACCTATGGCCTTACAACAGTCGGCGCTTTTGGCGTGGTGGCTGTCGTAGAGCAGGCAACGGGCAGCGACCGTCTCGATGCGTTTCTGGGCTTGCATCGACGTAACCCGATGCTCGCTGCGGTGCTGCTTGTGCTGTTTCTTTCGCTGGCCGGAATTCCTCCGCTGGTCGGGTTCTGGGCCAAGTTCAATCTGTTTGCCGCGGTGCTCAGAGTATCAGCCGGCCCGGTAGCATTTGGATTGGTCGCCCTGGCAGTAGCAGCGAGCGCCGTTTCGCTCTACTACTATCTGCAGGTGCTAAAGCGGGCCTATGTAATGCCTGCCGTCGACGAGAGCCCGATCAAGGCACATCCCTTGACGCTGGTTGTGTTGGTTCTCATCGCTGCAACGGTCGTGGCGATGGGCTGCTTCCCTGCGTTGCTAGGCGGATGGATCGACGCTCTCAACCCAATCGGATAAATCCGAATTAAGTCAGAACTACATAGCAGGCAGGTGAACCCATACGGGTCATCCGCCTGCTATGCTGCTTTCGTCACCGGAAAGCTGTCGCGCTCGTAGGCTCGCAACAGCGAGCATCCAGACAGAATGGGAGCTAGGGGCGCCGCGATGGCGGACGAAACTCCATTTAGAAATCCAGGCGGAGCGACATTTGGATTTGGCGCGGACTGCCGATGGTATGCAGACTGATGCCCAGTCCCGACACACAACTATAGAAGGCCCGGTTGGTGTTATCGCAACTAGTGGGGCGGGACGGGGTTCCCACTACAGGATAATTGTCGTAGAACTTATTTTGAAAAGTGCTATTTCCAGGCACATCGAAGCTGGTCGTATTGGTCAAATTAAAGACATCGAAGGTGTAACGCAGCTTGGTGTGCTCTCCTACCGGAGTGAGCTTTACCAGCGAAATATCGGCGCGGCGTTGCGGCGCTTGCCGAAAGATATTGCGTTGTCCGTGAGAGACGAAATTCGTCTCATAGAGGTCGCCCGTTGGAATAGCTCCATTAAGATCCCCGGGACTGAGGAGTGGCACGGTAAAGCAGGAAGCCTTAAGGGCCGGGTCGTTCGGGCCGAACGCGCCTGAAGCTCCAGTGATTGCATTCTTCGGATTGCATCCGGGAGCGAGCGGCACGATAGGACTGGTGACACCATTAAAAACGCTGTAGTAAATGCTGCCCACCGCACCCGTATAATCCGTCACACTAAATGGCTGTCCGCTTTGCAGGATCGTGAGACCATTCAGACTCCAGCCATTGCTGAGTTTGCCCTTGAGTGAGTCATCGGAACCGAAATTTGGAAGCTGGTAAGTGTAGGTGAAGTTAAGCACATGTTTGCGATCGAAGTCGGCTAAGCCATAGCCGCTGCGCAGGTCGTTGGGATTGTTCCCATTGTAGAAGAGGCCGAGAGCGCTCTGTTCATCCGTGGTATGCGAGAAGGTATACGATGCACCCGTCTGAAATCCGTGACTGAGCCGTTTGTCGACATGAACCTGAAGGGCATTGTAGGCAGAGATGCCCGCAGCTTTGAAGTCCATCGATTCGGATGAGTAGCCAATATAGGGAACGCGCAGATCGACGTTTCCTCCCTCATAAGTAGACAGAAAGTTGTTGCCGTCGGGCAGGTCGATCGGTCTTTGGCTCGCGTCTGTGACGGTATAACCATAGGTGTAACGCTGGCTCCGAATCGGGTTTCCGGGGCTTGCAATATTTGCTTGGTTCATAGGCAGCGGAATCACTTGGCGACGGCCGAGATTACCGACATAACCGACTTCTATAGCCAAGTCCAGGCGCGGCTGCCATTGAATGTCCAAAGTGTAATTGATCGAATAGGGGAGGGAATTCTTGCGGTCGTAAACAGCCATGATGAAAGGTATCGCGCCATTCGCAACCGCGTTGGCATTGGGAAGATACTGCGTGATGTCTGAAGTCTTGCCGGTAGGAGCAGGCCCGAGAGAAGCGCCCCACGGTTGAGACAGATTGGCCACGGAAGGATTGCATGTGGGAACATAGCCGTTATAGTAATAAAGATCGGCCTGCGGACATAACTGTGGATTCACGAACGGCGCCGTCTGGTTAACGCCGAACGGGCCGCTTTGCACCTCGCCCGCCGCAGCGCTCGGAGAGAGATAGGTATATAACTCGCCGCGATCGTAGTAAATGCCGGATCCGCCGCGAACCACCACACGATTTGAGAAACGCGCCGGCATCCAGGCAATGCCGACGCGTGGAGCAATGCCCCACTGCCGTCCAGTCAATGTCGTGTCCCGGCTGTCTTTCGCAATGATGTATCCATTGTTGAGAATTGTTCCGACCGGATTTGCCGGATCGTCTGCAGTTCCCGGATCGAAGAGCGAAGGATCGAAGTTGAACAAGTGGGCATATTTTTCCGAAAATCCTCCATTCTGATCGTAACGAAGACCGGCGGTAAGACTAAGGTTGGCCATCACTTTGTATTTATCCTGAAGATAGAACCCCATCTGATTGGCGCGGTAATAGCGATTGCCGTTGCCCTGCAGAAAGGCAGTGGACTGAAAGTCTTCATTGGTCGTGATGAGCCCTTGAATAAACTGGCTGAAATCGGCTGTGGTCGTGATGCCCGCGACTCCGGGACGCCGATCGCGAGTGTTCAACTGCGTATGAGACCAACTGCCGCCAAAGGTCAACGTATGTTTGCCGAAAACCGCGATGGCATTAGCCGAGGGCATCCAACGATTCTGAAAGACGCCAGTCAGCGACCCCTGGTTTGATCCGGGACCGATGTTCAGAGCTTCGGTTCCGGCGGGCGTGTTGGAGCCGAGAATATCTACGATAGATACTCCAGGATAGTAGGAAGAACCGAAGGTGTTGACTCCCACACTGTCAGGACCGAAGGGCTGCTCGTTGGTCGAATATATCTTTTCGCGGAGAAAGCCAAAGGTCTCTGTGACGCTAAGGTTGGTGCGGAGCAGATTGACATTGTTGACTGAAAATACATGGCTGCCTGCATCCAAATGCTGGTCGAATCCGGGAATATTCGAGTACGCATAGGGAGCCACCGTTGGATCGTGCTGGTAATAGTACTTCACTGCGAGCGTGTCTTTTGTGCCCGCGTTCCAATCGAGATCGCTTACCAGTTGATCGGCAAGGAAATACGCTGTGCCCGGCAAAGAAACATTGTAGGGATGAGAAACGGAAACTGTCCCTGTTGGATTCGGGATGAGCCATTTGCCCGGCTCTCCCGGGAGTGCGGGCATGTTAAAGAGTTTGAGAGCCACCTGGCATCCATTGTTGTTGGAAGGGCAGCCGGGGCTGCCATTCGACCAGCTTGCGTTGGCAATGGCGGCAAGGCCACCTGCACTCCGATCATCACTCAGTCCCACAGGTACTGAGAAGCGGGAATAGCCAATCTCCTGATCGGAAACGTGTAAGTGCTGATAGCCGATGAAGCCGAACAGCTTCCCCTCGATCAGGGCCCCGCCTGCGGTTCCACCCAAGATATACCGATGCAGTTGCGGAACTTTCTGATCAGCGGGAATATCACCATCCTGCTTGAAGAAGAAAGGCGCTGCATTGAGCCAGCTTGTGCCGCGATGAATATAGGCATTGCCGTGGAATGCGTTGGACCCGGATTTGGTGCTCATGTCCAGGTGCGTGCCTGCCGTCGATCCTTGCTGTCCGTCATACATCGACGCATTCACACGAACCTCGTCGAGGGTTTCGGGGGCAGGGCTGGGAATCGCATTGCCGATGGACAGATAAATCGAAGCGCTGCTTTGAATGACCCCGCCGCTATTGCTGGTACCGGCACTGGTGCAATACGAAACGCGCTCCGAGGACACTTGGCTGGTCGTTTTTCCGTTGAACAAGTTGGATGCATCGATACCATTCAGTTGGAAGGTGTTGGATGTATCGCGTTGCCCATTGGCCCAAAGAGGAGCGTTGCCTAAGCCTGAGTTGACCCCGGTTCCACCGGCCAACTCAGCATTCACGCCAGCAGAAAGAATCGCGAGTCCGGTAAAGCTCCCTGTCGGCAGAGGCGTCTGGTCGATCTGGGCGTGGTCGAGCACGTAGCCGTAGGTGGTGTCTACCGCGTTCATCAGAGGAGAGGCTTCCACCTCGACCGTTTCGCTGGTTTGCCCCACTCTCAATTGCACATTCACTGTCGCTGTGCGGTCCGCTTGTACGCCAATGTGTTGGGTCTTTTGCACGTCAAAGCCTTCGGCGGTATAGGTCAGCCTATATGTGCCGATGGGTAGATTTACAAAAGCATAACTGCCTGCGCTGTTGCTCTTGACCGTGCGCCTCAATGCAGTTTGCTCGCCAATCAGCACGACCTCGACATTGACGATTACATTGTCCGAAGAGTCCGTTATGACACCTGTGACTCCACCAAGCGTTTGTTGTGATAGCAGGGGCAAAGTACACAAGGCGGCTGCAACAGCAATCGTCAGAGGCCAAAAAAATCGAGAAGAACAGATACACATGAATTACCCCGCTTGCATATTCTTTTAACGACAGGGGCTCCGCTAACGTCTCTCATGGACGGATGGGAACGTGTGAAACCCTGTCGCAATATCTACCTGGATGCTTGCTCCACCAGATGAGTCCGAGCCTCCGGATGCGGCTCCGTCGTGCACAAAATCGTGAGATCGCAGGTGCGTGCGCAACTCGAATCTTTTCCATTATTGACGATTGCGGGCGATCACGGAAAAACCGATTGTGGCGTCGGTATCCAGCGGTTGGAGTGGATTGATGGGGGGGGGAGGGGGTACCTTCTTTCCCTCTGTACCTGGGGCTTCTATCGACTAAAGAATCGACCAGGTTTTGGGCTGGCGGAGAGACAGGGATTCGAACCCTGGGTACCTGTAAGGGTACACACGCTTTCCAAGCGTGCGCCTTAAACCACTCGGCCATCTCTCCGGAAGGTGATCCGTCTACTTGAATTTATCACAACCTGGGGATTGAATTTCAGGGAGTTGGGAGTGGGTGGAGAGGGGAGAGAAGAGTTGGGGCGGAAATGAAACCGTTTACTTTGGCCTGCGGCCTGATTTATAGTTCCGCTTTGCCCACCGCCTGACACTTCGTTGCCGCCAGCCGCGGAATTTTCTGAAAGAGGGTCTTTATGCCTGGTATCTCACGCCGCCACCTGCTTTGTTCCGGATTGGCGCTTTCCGCCTCTTCTCTCCTTGCCCGATCAGCGTGGGGACGCACAGCCTCGTTGCTTGCCGGCTATCCGGGGATCGCCTCGGCCGAAGCTTTGGCTGCGCTGCCGCCCCGCGAGCAACTGCTCTTCGACTTTGGCTGGAAATTCCAGTTCGGCCACGGCACCGATCCAGCGCGGGACCTGGGATTTGGCGTGAGCCAGGGAGACTTCGCCAAGACGGGTGATTTCGACTTTGCCAAGGACAAATTCGACGACTCGAAGTGGCGGGTGCTGAATTTGCCCCACGACTGGGCCGTCGAGCTGCCGTTTATCCGCGACGAGGTGCAGAATTCGCACGGCTACAAGCCGGTCGGGCGCCGTTATCCCGAGACCAGTGTGGGCTGGTATCGCCGCGAATTCGAGGTGCCCGCGAGCGACGAGGGCCGGCGCATCACGGTGCAATTCGATGGTGCTTTCCGCAGCGTGCTCGTTTTTGTGAACGGCTCATTTGTGGGACGGAACGACAACGGCTACGCTCCGTTTCGTTTCGATCTCACAGACTTTCTCGTCTTCGGGCAGAAGAACTATATTGTGGCGCGTGTCGATGCCAGCTTCGGCGATGGATGGTTCTACGAGGGAGCGGGCATTTATCGGCACGTATGGCTCACCAAGACCGACGCGCTGCACCTGGGCAAGTGGGAGAGCACGGTGCGTACGGCGGTGAGCGGCAATTCCGCTACGCTGAGCCTTGGCGCGGTCGTCGAGAACGAAGGCAAGATGGCGGAAAACGCTAGGGTAAGTTGGCAGATTATCGATGCCGCGGGCAAGACGGTCGCCACGGCCGAAGCTGCTGCGCAATCTGTTGCCGTGGATGGAACCATAACTTTCATCGCAACTGCGAAGCTGGCCAATCCGGCATTGTGGTCGGTGGATGCGCCCAATCTTTATTCGGCAATCGTAACCGTCGAGGCTGGCGGCAAAGCGCGGGATGCGGAGCGGGTGAGCTTTGGGGTGCGGACGATCCGCTTCGATGCCGACAAGGGGTTCTTTCTCAACGGCAAGCCGCTCAAGATTCAGGGCACCTGCAACCATCAGGATCATGCCGGAGTGGGCGCGGCTTTGCCTGACAGGCTGCAATGGTTCCGTCTGGGCGTGTTGCGGGAAATGGGCGGCAATGCCGTGCGTACCTCGCACAATATGCCGACACCGGAATGGGTGGAAGCCTGCGACCGCATGGGCATGATGATGATGTGCGAGACGCGGCAGATGAACTCGAGTCCGGAAGGATTGGCGCAGTTGGAGGCGATGATCAAGCGCTACCGCAACTCGCCGTCGATCATTCTCTGGTCCATCGGCAACGAGGAGTGGCACCTGCAAAACGACCAGGCGGAGGAAGGCGCAAAGATTGCCGCCACCATGGTGCGGCGCGCCCACGAACTCGACCCGACGCGCGAGGTATCGGCCGCGGTGAACGGCACCAACGAGAAAGGCCTTTCGGACGCGCTCGATATCATCGGCTTCAATTACAACCTGAAGTATCCGGACGATTATCACAAGAAGAATCCGAAGCGCCCTCTCTATGGCTCGGAGACGGCAAGCGCCATCGCGACGCGCGGTATGTACTCGACCGACAAGCTGCGGAATACGGTGAGCGCCTACGATATCGATCCGGTTCCGTGGGGCGAAACCGCCGAAGAGTGGTGGAAGTTTTATGGCACCCGCGAGTGGGAGGCGGGCGGCTTTGCCTGGACGGGCTTCGATTATCGCGGAGAGCCGACGCCGTACGGTTGGCCGTCGATCAACTCGCAGTTCGGCATCGTGGACACCTGCGGTTTCCCGAAAGACACCTTCTATTACTACAAGGCCTGGTGGGGTAAAGAGCCGGTGCTGCACGTTTTTCCGCATTGGAATTTCGAGGGCAGGGAAGGCGACGAAATTTCCGTGTGGGCGCACTCGAATCTGGACGAAGTGGAACTGCTGGTGAACGGCAAGAGCCTGGGCAGCCAGAAGGTTCCACATCTGGGCCATGTGGAGTGGAAGGTCAAATACGAGCCGGGAGCAATTGAAGCGCGTGGCAGCAAGGATGGCAAGGTGGTGCTGACAGAGAAGCGCGAGACCACCGGCCCCGCCACGGCGATTCGCCTGACTGCGGATCGGAGTGAAGTCAACGCCGACGGTGAAGATATTGCTATCCTCACCGTGGAGGCGCTCGACAGCCAAGGCCGCCTCGTGCCCACGGCCAACAATCTAGTGTCGTTCAAAGTCTCGGGAGAAGGCTCTCTTATCGGCGTAGGCAATGGCGATCCCAATTGTCTTGAAAGCGATAAGGAGCCGAAGCGCTCGCTCTTCAACGGCCTCGCGCAAGTGATCGTGCAGTGCACCAGAAAACCGGGCGAGATCCACATTGAGGCGGTGAAAGAAGGGTGGGCAGGACCGGAGCTCATGCCGGCCAAGTTGGTGGTCACTACCAAGCATGTGGACCCGCGGCCCTTTGTGCCGGTGCCTATTCATCACGATTGAGGCTGCAAGGGCGAGGGGCGAGCGCGGAGGCGGAATGGCTGCAGGGGGTTGGCCATTCCGCTTCCGGCGGGAGAAAATTTCTATGCCCGACGGAATGTGTCCCGCTTGCGCAAGGCCGCTTTCGGCCCGGCGATTCCAGGAACAAAGAAGTCGTCGGCAACCAGGCCGCACTCCTCGATCATGCGCAGGCCGTATCGGCAATGCCCTAAGTTGTCGATGCTCGTGTTGTTGCTGCCGAATGTGAATTTGCAGCCGGCCGTCCTGGCCATCCGCACGAACTTCGCGGCAGGCAGTTGGTAAAGATCGTTCAGCTCGATCGCTACGCCGTTTCGAAGTGCAGCATCAATTACCCGGGCCATGCGTTCTTCCGTCCACAGCCTGTCGTAATCCGCGGCGAGGACATCGGGAAGGTAGGTCGGGTTCACGAAAATATCGATTGGCTCGCGTTCGAGAATAGCGACCGTGCGCGCGACCAGGGTCTGCATGAAGCTTTCGACATCGGCGATGGTCCCAACCTCATCCGGTATCCACAGCCTCATGCGCCGGCCATGGTCATCGGTCCAGGTCATGGCATCGGTAAAAATGTAGTCGAACCGGGCGGCTGCCGGAAAGGTGAACATGCCGGTCCACTCGCGACCTTCGGCCTGCATCCCGACAAAAACGGGCTGCCCTCTCATGCTGGCGCAGAAGTCGATGGCTGCCGCGTCGTCCTGAACGGGAAATCCCTTTCCGCAGTTCACGGCGATGCCGTATTGGATGCCGTCGTGCCGGGACTGATCGAGCACCTGCGGCAGGGTGAGTCCGCCTTTGAGGTGAACATGAAGGTCAAGCATCGGGATGCCCGCCGGATTGTGCTTCATCTGTCGAAAGACGATGTCATTCATGGCCGCAACGGTGTGATGCGGCCTGTTGTCGCTCGATTGTGTTCTCTCGCTGAATTCGTCGGAAGCCATGGCATCGTTCCTTATTTTGTGCGCAGTTGCGATAGGGCGTGTCCACCTCGCCCTGCTATCAAGTCGGTTGAAAGATGAATACCCCAATTTTACTCTTCGAGGGGTCCCTACGTTGTGCGCCGGTCCGAGCGGATACCCATCGACGCGCGGTAGCGGTTAGATTGGATAGATGGGTTCGGCACGAGGCAAGTGGAGGCAGGAACTGGGCGCGATGGTGGCGCTCGCAGTTCCCGTGGTGTTGAGCGAACTGGGCTGGATGGCCCAGGGCGTGGTGGACACCATTATGGTGGGCAAACTGGGGCCGGCGGCCATTGGGGCGGTTGCCTTGGGCAATGCCATCTACTACACGCCTTCGCTATTCGGCATTGGCCTGCTGCTGGGGCTGGATACGCTGGTAGCCCAAGCCTATGGCCGCCACGACCATGACGACTGCCATCGCTGGCTGGCCCAGGGCGTGTATCTGGCTTGCATCGCCACGCCGCCGATCATGCTGGTGCTTATCGCCGCCAGCTATGGCTTTGCGCCTTTCGGCATCATGCCTGAAGTGGCCGGACCGGCGGGCAGCTATCTGCGTATCTTGAACTGGGGAACCCTGCCGTTGCTGCTTTATGGGGGCACGCGGCGCTATCTGCAAGGGGTGGGGCAGGTGCGGGCGGTCACCGTTACGTTTGTCCTGGCCAACCTGCTGAACTGGTTCGCCAACTGGGTGCTCATCTATGGCAAGTTCGGGATGCCCGCCATGGGGGTCGACGGCTCGGCTGCTTCCACCTGCATTGCCCGGTATGCGATGGCTGCCGCTTTGCTTGGCTTTGCCTGGCGCTACGAGCGGCGGCGCGGCCATCCGCTGTTTCGGCACTGGGCAGCGCCGCAAGCGGAGCGGCTGCGGCGCCTGGTCCGATTGGGTGCGCCGGCGGCAGGGCAGATCGTGCTGGAAGTGGGCGCCTGGAACCTGGCCACGCTCTCGGCGGGCTGGCTGACTCCGGTGGCCCTGGCGACGCACCAGATCGCCCTCAACTATGCCAGCATCACGTATATGGTGCCGCTGGGAGTTTCGGCCGCTGCGGCCGTTAGCGTGGGCCACGCGGTGGGTGCAGGAGATCCGGAGCGGGCGCGCCGGGCCGGGTGGCTGGCGCTGGGCCTGGGAACCGGCTTCATGCTGCTGGCAGCCGTGGCATTCTTTGTGGCTCCGGGACCGCTCATCGCGCTCTATACGCGCGATCCGCAGGTGTTAGCAGTGGGGCCAAGTTTGCTGTGGCTGGCGGCGGCCTTCCAGATATTCGATGGAATTCAGACCGTTTGCACAGGCGCATTGCGCGGGCTGGGCGAGACCCGGATGCCGATGTTCGCCAACTTAGTTGGCTATTGGGTGCTCGGGCTTCCGTTGGGGCTGATTCTCTGTTTCGTTCTGCACTGGGGCATCTATGGGATGTGGATCGGACTTACCCTGGCGCTGATCGTTATTGCTTCGACGCTTTTGGCGCGTTGGCGCCGCGACTCCACCCGCCTTGTTTCCGCGGACTGATAATGCGGGATTTACGGATTTGGGCGCAAATATTTTAGTTCACTTGCGGGGATGCGTGTTTCACTTATTGGGACAAGAGTGGGTAATCTCCTGGCTTCTCGGGAGGACACCGGGCCTTTTGAGTGACTATAATCACAAGCGAGTGAAAGACTGGCTCGGTCCAGAATTCACCGGAAGGGACATCCCGCCAAATGGCGACAGGAGACCTTGCCCTCGGTCAAGAACAGGGCACATCCAACGCGCAACAGCGCGTCATCAACGACTTCAGCATCAACGTGGCAACCGTGAACGGTTCCGGCTCACAATCTGCCAATAGCGTGCTGCTAAAAAGTATCTTCGGAATGGGCGTTCCCGTCAGCGGAAAAAACCTCTTCCCCTCCAACATTGCCGGACTCCCCACCTGGTACACCATTCGCGCCAGCAAAGAAGGGTATGTCGCCCGCAAGCGCGACCCCGAATTTCTGGTGGCACTTAATCCTGAAACCGCGCGGGAAGACATTCTTGCTCTGCCTGCCGGCGCTGTCGCCATTTACGAAGAGCACCTGAATCTGAAGCAGTACCGCGAAGATGTGGTCTGTTATCCGGTTCCCTTCGACAAGATCACGGCGGCCATATGTCCTGAAGCCAAGCTGCGCAAGCTGGTCAAGAACATGGTCTATGTGGGCGTGGTTGCGCAGTTGCTTTCCATCGATCTCGCGGTCGTTGAAAAGAGCGTGCGCAAGCAGTTTGCCCGCAAGCAGAAGGTCTTCGACCTCAACTTCGGCGCGGTCAAGGCGGGCTTCAACTATGCGGCGGAGAAGCTTACCAAGCAGGACCCGTTTGTGATCGAGAGGATGGACCAGACCGCCGGCAAGATCATCATCGACGGTAATGCGGCGGCCGGCATGGGCGCGGTATTCGCGGGCGTAACGGTGGTTGCGTGGTACCCCATCACGCCGTCCACGTCGGTTGTCGAGGCCACGACCGATCTGCTGAAAAAGTTCCGCGTCACGCCGGAGGGTAAGGCGACGTTTGCGGTGGTGCAGGCTGAGGACGAGTTAGCCGCCATCGGCATGGTGCTGGGCGCTGGATGGGCTGGCGCGCGGTCGATGACTGCGACCTCGGGCCCCGGCATTTCGCTTATGGCGGAATTTGCGGGGCTGGGCTATTTCGCCGAACTCCCCGGCGTCATCTTCGACGTGCAGCGCACCGGGCCCTCTACCGGGATGCCGACGCGCACTTCGCAGGCCGATCTGCTTTCGACCGCATTTCTCTCGCACGGCGATACCAAGCATGTGGTTCTGTTGCCGGGTTCGGTCAAGGAATGCTTTGAATTCGGTTACGCGGCCTTCGATCTTGCGGAGCGGCTGCAGACGCCGGTCTTTGTGCTTAGCGATCTCGATCTTGGCATGAACAACTGGATGTCGGAGCAGTTTGTTTATCCCGAGACGCCACTGGACCGCGGCAAGGTGCTGACGGCGGAAGACCTGAATCGCCTGGGCAGCTTCGCCCGCTATCGCGATGTCGACGGCGACGCGATTGGCTGGCGCACTCTGCCCGGCACGCGTCACCCCAAGGCCGCCTATTTCACGCGCGGCTCGGGGCATAACGATGCAGCGGGTTACACCGAAAAGCCGGACGAGTACCAGGGCGTCATGGACCGGCTGGCACGGAAGTTCGAGAATGCACGCAAGCTGGTTCCGGGACCGGTCGTGGTGAAGAATGGAACTTCGAAAATCGGCTTGCTTGCTTATGGTTCAACCGATTTCGCACTGCGTGAAAGCCTCGACCAGATCAAGAAGGATTTTGACTTGGACGTAGACTATCTGCGCATTCGCGCTTATCCCTTCACGCATGAGATTCACGACTTCGTGGCCGCGCATGAGCGCGTGTACGTGGTTGAGCAGAATCGCGACGCACAGTTGGCCAGCCTGCTCAAGCTCGATCTTCCCGCCGAACAGGTCGTCAAGCTGCGCAGCATTCTGCACTACAACGGTCTGCCCATCGATGCGCGCACCATCACGGAAGAGTTTGCGACCAAGGAGGGCCTGTAATGGCAACTGCAACAGCAAACGGGGCGTCCGGCCCCAAGCTCAATCACATCGGCCTTCCCGTTCTTGAATATCGTGGCGGCAAGTCGACGCTCTGCGCCGGCTGCGGCCACAACGCCATCTCGGAGCGCATTATCGACGCGATGTTCGAGATGGGCGTAGAGCCCGAGCGGGTGATGAAGATGAGCGGCATCGGCTGCTCGTCCAAAAGCCCGGCCTACTTCATGAGCCGTTCGCACAGCTTCAACAGTGTGCATGGGCGTATGCCGTCGGTTTCTACCGGCGCGATTCTGGCCAATCATCAGATGACGATGCTGGGTGTCTCCGGCGATGGCGATACGGCATCGATCGGCATCGGGCAATTTGTTCACCTGCTGCGCCGCAATCTGCCGATGATTTACATCATTGAAGACAACGGCGTCTACGGATTGACGAAAGGCCAGTTCTCGGCCACCGCCGATATTGGCTCGAAGCTCAAGACAGGCGTCATCAACGATCTGCCCGCCATCGACACCTGCGCGTTAGCGATCCAATTGGGCGCAACGTTTGTAGGCCGTTCGTTTTCCGGCGACAAGAAGCAGTTGCTCTCGATGCTGAAGGCGGCCATCGCGCACAAGGGCACGGTAATGCTCGATGTCATCAGCCCCTGCGTTACCTTCAACGATCACGAAGGCTCGACCAAGAGCTACAAATTCATGCAGGAGAATGACGAGCCGATCAATGAAATCGGCTTTGTCGCCAGCTTCGATGAGATCGAGGTGGACTACGACTCGGGGCAGGTCTACGACGTGCAGATGCACGACGGCTCGAGTCTGCGCCTGCGCAAACTGCTTGAAGACTACGACCCGACCAACAAGGCCAACGCCGTGCGCACCCTGATGGAGGCGCATAACAACGACGAGATTCTCACTGGCGTTTTCTACATCAATACCGAGCAGCCCACGTTTATCGATTTGCTCAACCTGGTGGACGAGCCTCTCGGCACCCTGCCTGAATCTCTGACGCGGCCTCCGAAGTCCGCGCTGGAAAGCCTCATGGCAAATCTTCAGTAAGATTCCGCATACAACGGCACAACGAAAAGCCCCGCTCATCACGGGGCTTTTTCGTTGATACCAAATTATCGTTGCATGTGAAGCTGTCAGGCGGCTTTCTTGCCGATAAGTCCGTTGGGATCGAGCACGAACTTCTTGGCAGCGCCCTTGTCGAACTGCTGGTAGCCTTCGGGAGCCTGATCGAGGTTGATGACCGTCGCGTTCACGATCTTGGCGATGGGCAGCCGGTCATGCAGAATTGCCTGCATCAGTTGGCGGTTGTATTGGAGCACGGGAGCCTGGCCGGTGTGGAAGTGAAGGGACTTGGACCAGCCCTTGCCGAAGCGCATCTTGAGAATACCGTTCTTCGAGTCTTCGTTCGACGCTCCCGGATCTTGGACAACATAGAGTCCCGGGATTCCGATTCCGCCCGCTACGAACGTAACGTCCATGAGCGAATTGAGTACGGCTGCAGGAGCGGCTTCGTTGGGATGGCCGTGGCCGCTCGCTTCAAATCCTACCGCATCAATGGCCGCATCCACCACAGGGACGCCGGTGATCTGGGCAATTTGCTCCCCAAGATTATCGTGTTCGCCAATGTTGATGGTTTCATAGCCCATCTTGCGGGCATGGGCAAGCCTATCCGCATTCTTATCGCCGACGATCACCACTGCTGCGCCGAGAATGTAACTCGCTGCCGCCGCAGCCAACCCTACCGGACCTGCTCCGGCCACATACACAATCGAACCTACCTCAACTCCGGCGCTCTTTGCCCCATGATAGCCGGTGGGCAAAATGTCGGAGAGCATGGTGAGGTCGGTGATCTTCTCCATGGCCTGATCTTTGTCGGGGAACTTGAGGAGATTGAAGTCAGCATACGGAACCATGACATACTGCGCCTGCCCGCCGACCCATCCACCCATATCCACATAGCCGTAAGCACCGCCCGGCTGTTTGTCGTTTACGTTCAGGCACACGCCGGTGTGGCGCTCACGACATGCGCGGCAGCGGCCGCAGGCAATGTTGAACGGCACTGAAACCAGGTTGCCCTTGTTGATGAACAAAACATCGGACCCCTTCTCGATGACCTCGCCGGTGATTTCATGGCCGAGAACAATGCCTTTGGGAGCCGTTGTGCGGCCACGCACCATGTGCTGATCCGATCCGCAGATGTTTGTCGAGACGATGCGTAGGATCACTGCGTGCTCGATCTTTTTGCCGTGCGGATCTTCGAACTTTGGATACGGAATGGACTGTACTTCTACCTTGCCGGGCCCCTGATAGACAACGCCGCGATTCTCTGCCATTTGAACTCCTCCTCGTGTTGTGAGAAAACTTGTTGGTTTGGGTAACCGGGCACTTACTCCCCGAAGACCTGGCGGCCGTTCTTCCCCCGCTCGATCCTTCTGGAAGGCCGCCGCGGATGTTAGCCGCATGGAAGGAACACCGTATCTACATGGACGGCTGCTGTTTTTCTTTTCCATGCAAGGGCATTGGCGCTCGCTTCAAGGTACTCCAAGTTAGTACCGCTCTAAGTAAGTGCTTCGACGGTCCCTCACTTACGATGCGGTGTCTCCATATGAGTTTGCCTCGTCTGCGATTGCCGAATGCATCGCGTGCAAGTCATACTTGAGACCGGGTTGTGGGCCTCGCCAGTGATATCGCCGCGGCCACCCGGATTGAGAATGGAGCATTCGGTGCAAGAGCCAGTTCGTATAGGTTTTGTCGGCGCGCGCTTTGCGGCCAATTTTCATTGGGATGGGCTTCGCCGCGTTTACGGGGTGCCTGTCGAAATAGTCGGTGTGACTTCGCAGACGGCCGATACGCGCGATGCCTTTGCACGGGAGAAGGGAATTCGCGCATTCGATAGCTTTGAGGAGCTATGCGCGGCGGTAGACGTCGTGGATCTTTGCACGCCGCCTTCAACCCACGAACGCCTCGGTATCCAGGCTTTGCGGGCCGGCAAGCACGTTCTTATCGAGAAGCCCTTCACGGGCTATTTCGGGGCGCATGTTGATGGGTTCGATGGTTCCTCTTTTCCCAAGCAACAGATGCTTGAGGAAGCCACATCAAGCTGTGCGCGGCTTCTGGATGCGGCAAGAGCCAGCGGCAAGCGCGTGTGTTACGCGGAGAACTGGGTCTATGCGCCGACCATTCAAAAGGAACGGGAGATGCTGGCGAAGAGTGGCGGCCAGATTCTTTGGATGCTGGGAGAGCAGTCGCACAGTGGATCGCATTCTCCGTACTATGGCTCCTGGAAATTTTCAGGCGGCGGGTCGCTGGTCGGCAAGGGGTGCCATCCACTGAGCGCGGCGCTTTATCTCAAGCGAGCCGAGGGAGAGTCGCGGAACGGCGTGCCCATACGCCCGGCCACAGTCAGCGCACGGACCCATGACATTACCCGGCTGCCGAGTTATCGGGATGAGGGATTTCTGCGGGCCGGCTACGACGATATCGAGGACTACGCACAGATTCACATCAAGTTTTCCGATGGAACCGTGGCGGATATCTTCTCGTCCGAACTGGTGCTGGGCGGCGTACATAACTGGCTTGAAGTGATCTGCAACAATCACCGGACGCGTTGCAATCTGAACCCCACCAATGCGCTCGAAACCTTCAATCCCAAGGAAGAGATTTTGCGGGACGTGTATGTGACCGAGAAGATCGGCACCAAGCAGGGATGGAGCCATCCTGCGCCCGACGAAGCGTGGCAGCACGGCTACCCGCAGGAGTTCCAGGATTTTATGGAAAGCATTTACTATGACCGCGAGCCCCGGTCGGGGATTGAGTTGGCAGCGGATACGATTGCAGCCGTCTATGCGGGCTATCTCTCCGCCGAGCGCGGAGGCGCAGAGGTCGAGGTTCCTCTCCCATAAACGACGAGCGCGGCTGGAAGGCTCCAGCCGCGCTCGCCCGAATGAATTGTGTTTGTCTAGCGTGCCTGTGGGGAGACGCGCACACCGAGAGCATTCAGCTTGCTGCGTGCCTGAGAGGCTTCAGGAGTCTGCGGATGACGCTGGATGAGCAGGCGCAGCTCGTGGACGCCCGCATCTTTCTTGTTCAACTGCATCAGGGCCAATCCTTTGCGAAGCTGCGCCGCAGGGGCCTTGGGGCTGCCGCTGAAGCCCTCCAGAACGGCGTTGTAGTCCTTGACCGCCTCGGTATAGTTCTGCTGGCGGTAAGCGATTTCGCCGAGATAGAACTGTGCGGTTCCGGCGAGATCGTCCATCGGATAGTAGTGCACGACATCCTGAAATTCGCCGGTGGCCACTTCATACTTAGCGGCGTTGTAGTCTCGCAGAGCGGCTTGATAGGTCTCTTGAAGCGGCGGCGCCTGGCCACCCGCGGCTCCATTCGAGGAGGGCATCGGCCCCGATCCGGGACCCGCTGCAGGAGCGGAAGAACCGCCACCCATCTGTCCACCGGGCTGGCCGCCGGCCGGGGGATTCTGGATGTTCTGCAACTGTGCCTGCAAGTCCTGGATCGACTTATCCAGCTTGGCGATACGCGACTTCACTTCGTCGACCGAGTCGTTCAGGGACTGCACCTGGCCGGAGACGGTGTCCAGTTTGCCGCCGCCGGCTTCGGTCTGCGCATTGATTTTCTGCTGCAGGGCGTTCACGGTGGCGGTCATCTGATTGGCGTTGTCTGCGGTCTGCTCCACCAGATGCTGCAGGACGCCGAAGCGCCCGTCTACCGTGGATTGGAGCCGCTGCACCATGTCCACCAACTGCTGCACCTGGGTTTGCAGGGCGATCATTTCTTTCGATGCAGCATGGGCCGGTACGGAAGCCGAGGCGAAAGCCATGGCGAGTGCTGCCGCCACGAACAACCGATTACGAAGTGTGCGAGCTATCTTCATTCTTCACCTATGAAAAAGAAAACCAGCGGCAGCCTGGCTGGGTGAGCCGAGGCTGCCGCAAGTGTTGCCGAGGTGCTGACCTCTTGTCCTGCTGGGCCGTGGATTCGGATGGACTCTAGCGGTCCATTGTGAAACCGGCACGGCGGTTCTGCTGCCAGCAATCCTCGGTGGATTCGGAGCAGAAAGGCTTCTCCTTGCCGTAGCTGATGACACGGATGCGGCTGGCTGCGATGCCAGCGGTGACCAACGCGTTCTTGGTGGCGTCCGCGCGATTCTGGCCGAGGGCCAGGTTGTATTCGTTGGAGCCGCGCTCGTCGCAGTATCCGCCGATTACGATCTTCACATCCGGATGGCTCGCCAGATAAGAGGCATCGCGCGAAAGGGTGGTCTGGGCATCGTTGCGGATGTCGTAGGTGTCGTAATCAAAGAAGACGTCTTGCACGTTGGCCTTGAACTCTTCTTCCGCGCTCATGGTGTTGGTGGGCACGACGACGGCCGGCGGCGTATTTACGGTGACCCGCGCTGTTGCATCGGCCGAACCGCCTTCACCGCGGGCTACGAGGTGATAGCTGGTGGAAGCCGAGGGAGTCACGGTCTTGACGCCCGAGGTGGGCACATCGCCAATGCCTTCGATCGACACATTGGCTGCGTCGGTGGTGCGCCACGTCAGTACCACCTGGTCGCCAGCCGAGATCACGGTGGGCGTGGCGGTGATCTGCGCGGTGGGCGCGGGCGCGGTTGCCGGTGGTGCGGTGACCGGGGGGGGCGGCGCTTGCTTCTTTTTGCAGCCAGCCACGGCTACCAAGGCAATGAGCAGCACAGCGGGAACTAAGATACGATTGCGTCGATTCAATGGATTGCTCCTTCCGCGAGATCAAGAACGTAACGGAACGATTGGGTTCTGTCTTCGTGTCCGGCCGCCGCTCGCCGCCATCAGCATCGCGGTCCAGGCATAAGGTACCAGCCTCGATCACCTCTGAAAAGTTATGGTTAAACCGGCAATAGACCCGGTCACAAACCGGAACAGTGCCGGTACGACTGCCTGCGAGATTCTCCCGATCTTTCCGAACGCATCGTTCCGAAGATCCGGTAACGCCCTAATGATAGTGCAGAAAGCTGCCTGTTTCACAAGGTGTTTGGGGCCCTGAACAGATTAACGCCGCAGAGCTTATTTCCAACTCCAATTCGGCATGAAGTTATTGCCCGCATGGGTGAGTTCATGCTGCTCGGTTCCGTCGGCCAGCATCGTCCAAATTTCACTGTGCCCCCCGATGGCTCTTTCAAATACGATATGCCGTCCGTCCGGCGCCCAGGAAGGGAAGTCGTTGCTGCCGGCCTCGTGGGTAAGCTGCAACCACCGCTTGCTGGCGATGTCCATGACGTAGATATCCTGCCCGCCGGGCGCGCCCGGACCATACTTCCGGTTCCAGCTAAAGGTCAGAAATTGTCCGTTGGGAGCCCAGGAGGGAGAAATGGCGTAGCCACCGTCGGTCATCCGTTGGACGTTCGCGCCATCCTGATCCATGGTGTAGATCTGAGGCAGGCCGGTGCGTCCGCTGACCCAGGCCAGTTGCGCATTGGTGCGGGGGTTCCAGGTGGGAGCAACGTCGGGGCCGCGGAATGAGGTCAGCTTGTGCACGTTACCGCCGTTCGCGTCTGCAATCCAGATTTCGGAATCACCCGAGCGGGACGAAGAGAAGGCAATCTTGGCGCCGTCCGCAGACCAAGCCGGGGACAGATTGCTGCCTCCCGCAGTTCCACCTGGAAAGCCGACCGGCCGGCCAAGCTCCAGGGAATACATCCGGATCGACCACCCTTCGCGTCCCAGGGATGAAAAAGCCACTCTGCTGTTGTCGGGTGAGATGCGGGGAGAGATGGAAATGCTGCCCAGGTGGGTGACGGCATGTTGATTTTGCCCGTCGTAATCCATGACCCAGATTTCTTTCGTGCCGGTGCGGGAGCTGACGAAGTAGATTTTGGTTTCGGCGATTCCGTTGATTCCTCCGCCCAGGCTTTGGATGATCTCATCGGCAAAGCGGTGGGCGACGGTGCGTGCCGATTCCTCGCTGGCGGTTTCGTTGTACTGTTTGCCGAGCACCTGGGGATTGGCCGTGTTGCGGGCGTCGAAGAGCCAGCCATAGACGACCAGATGTCCGTTGGTGCCGGAAAGAGCGCCGAAAGCCACCATGGCGGCGTTGGCCGGAGCGGCAGACCACTGCGAAAGATTGATTTCCTGGGGCGAGCCGGGCGTGGCCTGAGGCGCCATGCTCTTCGACACCATGTCGAAAATTCCGGCGTTTGCCAAGTCGCTATAAAGAGTGGCATCGAATGTAGCCTTGAGCGCCGGAGTCTGGGGATCGGCGCCCACCGGCTTGAAGTCTGCCGCTGCGATACGAATCCGCTGATTGCCAAGGTTGGTGCCGGTGTGGACCCAGTCCTGCGCGTGCAAGAGGGGAGCCATGCAAGCAACGAGAACAAGGGCGGTGAGAGATAGAAGCCGGGAATATGCCTTCATGCGTTGAGCAATCCTTCCTGGTAAAGAACGAAAGTGAGTCGCGCGTTTGGGCGCTTGCAATGCGGCATGACGATCATGCTCATCGACCTAATACTCACAATAATAAGAGACTTTCAAGGTACTCGATGTATATCCCGCGGGAAGATTGCCAAAGGTATCGACACGCTGCACGCCGCGCTGGCAGGAGCGGTCGAGTGTGGGGCTTCCACTGGAGCGGTCCAACTGCACGCTGGTCGGGCTTCCATCGCGGCGAATCGTGAAGATGAGATAGACCCGTGCGCCCTTCGGAGTGCGCGAATCGACTTCACGTTTATCCCAACTGGTGGACATCTTGCGGTTGATGCCGTCGACATACCACCCGAAGCGGCTGCCGAAATCGCCTTCGCTCACCGAGGTAGGGCCATTCGCGCTGCTTTGTCCGGGCAGGGCGCGAGGCATCGCGCTGCCTGACTGTTCGCCGTACTGAGCGCGATTTTGCTGCTTAGGCTGCGATTGCTGAACCTTCGGCGTGGTCTTCTGCTGGGGCTTGACCTGTTTACCGGAGATTGGAATCGCGGTGTCATCTACCCGTTGCTGCGCCTTGGGGGCGGGAGGAGCGGGTGCTTCGCTCGGCTTCTCGGTAGCCAGTACATTGTTGTTGGGCGGCTGATCGGAGGGCAAAGGGAGGGCACTGCTCACCAGATTCACGCGGATCGCGCCTCCTGCGGCCGGTCCGCCCCAGGTGTTGTGATGGAACAGGCCACCCAGCAGCCCATAACACGCAATGGCGGCCGCCAGGGCTCCGTGGAGTACAAGAGAGCCGGTCGCCGACGCTATCACCGGCTCCGACGTCAGTTCCCGATCCAGTTGCTCGGCTCGTAGCAGACTGCTCATACGATTGCGCCCGGCTCTCCTCTAGTTTCCAGCCGCAGAAGCCTTGGCTTCAAGGGGCTGGGTCACAATGGAAATGTTGGTGATGCCGGCTTGCTTCACCTCGTCCATCACGGTGGCGAACACCCCAAACGGAACCCTCTCATCGGCGCGGAGATAAATCACCTGGCGCGATGGATCGGTGCCCGGCTGGCGCAGTCTTTGCGGCAGCTCGTGGATGTTGATGGAGCGGTCGCCAAGAAAGACCTGCTGGTCTTTGTCGATGGTGACCACGAGACGCTGTTCGCTGATTTCCTTGACGGTGCGGGTCTTGGGTACATTCACTTCAATGCCCGACTGCAACACCGGCGCGGTGATCATGAAGATGACCAGCAGCACCAGCACCACATCTACCAAAGGCGTAATGTTGATTTCCGCCAGCGAACTCCGGGTCTGGCCGCTGCTGCTTGTAAAGGCCATGATCTACCTCCCGGTGTCGATTCCGGCGCTACGCTGCGAAACCGGCGCCGCCGACCGCGCAGGAATTTCGTCGAGCGAGTTCAAAAGCTCGCGGGCAAAGTCATCGATGGTCGAAGCAAACACCCGGATACGCGCGCTGAACTGGTTGTAGGCCACCACGGCAGGGACGGCCACAAAGAGGCCGGCAGCGGTGGTGATCAGGGCTTCGGAGATGCCCGGCGCCACAGCCCGCAGGGTGGCCGAACCAGCCGCACCCAGGCCATGGAATGCGTCGACCACACCCATCACCGTGCCGAACAGGCCGACGAAGGGACTGACCGCGGCAATGGTCGCCAGCCAAGTCATCCGCCGTTCAAGGTGGGTGACCGCTTCGCTGGCGGCCGTTTGCGCCGAGCGCTCCAAGGGAGCCAGATTGCGCGGCGGTCCGGACCCGCCCGTCTGCCGTTTGTAGGTTTCATAAACATCTTCGAAGACCTGCACCAGCGGGCTCGCCTTGTATTCGGAGGTCAGCATCGCGATCTCTTGAAGGCGAGTAGCCTTGCGGAAAGCACGGACAAAGCGGCGGCTTTCCTTGGTCGCCTTGCCGAACGTGGACATCTTGCTCAAAATCAAAGTCCACGAGTAAAGGCTGGCAAACAGCAGCAATACCAGTACCCCCAGGGCCACGGGGCCACTGTTGGTCACCATCTCGACGAGGGCGCTAGACCCCTCAGGTGCGGATGCACCCGCTGGAACCGCGCCGCTGTCAGCCTGCATAAGGAGGAGGAAGGCAGCAGTAAAAATCGGCGTTCACCTCATCTTCAACGGTATCAGACACAATAGAGCCGTCCAAGTTATCGATGTGGTCCCCCTTATCTGCGGGGCGGCGGTTGGGAGACCCGCAAACGGCTGGTTCGTGCTATGCTGCGCTCGGATTCCCGCTGCGTTTTGTTACTCTCTAGCAAATAGATGCGGGTGGGTGGACCTCAGGAATGCTTGTCGAGTTGCGTGCTGAGAATTACGCCGTTATCGATCATGCCATCGCTGTTTTTGGCCCAGGACTCAACCTGCTCACCGGAGAAACAGGGGCAGGCAAGTCGATCCTGGTCGATGCTCTGGCCTTGCTGATGGGCGGGAAGTCGTCTGCGGATGTGGTTCGCCATGGAGCGGAGAAGGCGGTTGTCGCCTGTGTTTTCGAGTCCACGTCCGCCGCGGAGGCCATTCTCGAAGAAAATGGCCTCGATTCCGAGGGAACGGAGATCATTCTCCGCCGGGAGATTCTTTCTTCCGGCAAGGGCCGGGTCTTTGTGAACAACCAACCGGCCACTGTGGCCGTGTTGAAGCAGTTGGCGCCGGAGCTCGCCCTGGTTCATGCGCAAAGCGAGACCCTCAGCAGCTTTGACCAGACCCAGCAACGCATTCTGCTGGATCGGTTTGGCGGGCTGAGTACGGACACTGTGGCGGAAGCTTATGCGCGCTGGCGCAGCGCAGCCGAAAAGCTCGAAGAACTTATCCAAGGCGAGCAGGACCGGCTGCGCATGGTGGATTTGTGGAGCTATCAGCGCAAAGAGATTGAAGCAGCGCGGCTCGAACCCGGCGAAGACGATGCCTTGGAAACCGAAAAACGTGTGCTGGCCAATGCGGAAAAGCTTTATTCCGCCGCCATGGGGGCTTTTGAGCAACTCTACGAGGGGGGCGCGTCGGCTGAGGTGGCTTTGCGCGCCGCCTTGCGCAACGTCGAGGAACTGGCCCGCTACGACTCCCGTTTTCAGGAGTCAGCCCAGCAGCTTGAGTCGGCCCGCGCCACGGTAGGCGACGTAGGGACCAGCCTGCGCGACTACGCCGAGGGTATCAACGCTTCGCCGGAGCGCCTGGCTGAGATTGAGGATCGCCTGGCGCTGCTCGACCGTCTGAAACGTAAATACGGCAAGACGGTGGCCGAAGTGATTGCATTTGGCGAAGAGGTGACTGCCAAGCTTGCCGAGGTCGAAGACCGCGACGGCATCCTGAAGCAGCTTAAAGCGGAATTGGACTCGGCCTCCGCCGCATACCGAACCGCTGCCAGCGCTCTGCACAAGGAGCGGAAGACGGCGGCAGCCAAGCTTTCAAAGCTGGCCGAGGCGCAAATCAATAGCCTGGCGATGAAAGTCCACTTCGATGTGGCGGTTACCGAGCCTTCCCAAGGAGCGACTCAAAATTCAGGCTGGACGACGCACGGTTGGGACCAGGTCGAATATCGCATCGCCACCAACGCGGGCGAGCCGCTGAAGCCGCTCCACGAGATCGCCTCAGGGGGCGAAATGAGCCGCGTCATGCTAGCTCTGAAAGTCAGCGTCGAAGAAGGGGCAGTAAAGCCGAAAACCAAAAGCCCCACGCCGCGCACGCTTGTCTTCGATGAAATCGATATCGGAATCGGCGGACGGGCGGCGGACGCAGTCGGCCAAAAGCTCAAGGCCCTCAGCCGCGGCCAACAGGTGCTTTGCGTAACCCACCTGCCCCAGATTGCCGCCTTTGCCGACCAGCATTTCCTCATCGATAAGCGGGAGGCCGACGGCCGCACCAAGACACAGGTCCGCCTGCTCGACCAGAGCGCGAGCACTCATGAAGTTGCGCGGATGCTGAGCGGCGCCAGCGTGACTGAAACGAGTCTTCAACATGCCGCACAAATGATTGCCACCAGCCGCTGACCGGGGTTTCAGAGACTGGGCTGCTGTTGGCCGCTGTCGGCGAGCAGGTTCGAGACGGCGTCGAGCATGAAGGTCGGATGGACGGGCTTGGCGAGAATCTCGAATGAGTGGCCGTTTTTCTGAGCCTCTTCGAGAAGCGCTGCCGTGCCCGGCTGACCCGAAAACAACAGAAATCGGCAGGCCGGATAACTGGCCCTGAGAAAGATCGCAAACTCGATTCCATTCATTCCGGGTAATACGACATCGACGACTGCCAAGTCAGGCTGCCACTCTTCGAGTAATTCAATGGCCATCTCCGCTGAGTAGGCAACTCGCGAAGCATAGCCATGCGTCGAGAAAATAATGGCCAGGGTATCGGAGATGGCCATCTCATCGTCGACAACCAGAATTTTTTGGCCGGTCGAACGGCCTGTCGGTGAAACATCCATTGTCAGCAGCCTGAGACAAAAAATAGAGGGAAGGGCATCTCTGCAGCGTTATGGCCCGAAACTCTGTGAAAGAACTGGGAACATGGGCCTGGGAACCGATTTTTCATCCTTTATGCGCGAGAAAATTTGCCTGCGCGGCCGGGATCACACACGAATGCATGTACGGAACCCCCAGGGAAAACCTTTCCCCTGCGTAGATGCGGTTCTGCCTCTTTACGTCCAGTACGTTTAGCTTTCTTTTCGGTTGAGGCTGGGCAAGACGAACGGTGACGACGCCCTTACGGTGCCCCGATGTTCCTGCTAGTATACGTGCCAAGTGCGCTAAGTCTTTGATTTCATTGGTGAGATTGCACCGATGAAATCGGGAGACTCAAAGAGCGTGGGGTCCCCGATGGTTGCACAACAAGTTACATCTCAAGAGTGGTCCGATCGCATCCGGCGGCTCCTTCGAGATTTGAAACTCACGCAGGCGGCCCTGGCGGAACGTCTGGGCGTGTCGCCGGCGACTGTGTCCCGGTGGATCCAGGGAAAGCATGAACCGACGGCTGAGACCTATGTCGCGCTGGGCAACCTAGCGCGCAGGCCGGACGGGGTGTATTTCTGGGAGCGCGCGGGAATGGACAGCGCCAGTCTCCCCGATGCCAATTTCCGCCGGGCCTTATCCTCGATACGGGTAAGTTTGCAGGACTTCCAACTGATTGCGAGCAACCGCCTTTCAAGCCACCTGGAGGCGAAGGGAAATGCCGTTGCGATTCCTCTGCTGAATGTCACCGCCCACGGAGACCACATCGCTCCGAAACAGAACATCAGTCTTTCGCAGGCAGAGGTGGAAGACGTGCTACTGGCACCGCTTGCGTGGTGTCCTCATCCTGAAAACATGGTCAGCATGCATATGGCCGGCGATTCGATGTCTCCGCTGATTCCGCCCGAGTCCATCATTTTTGTGGATATGGCGACGACCGACCGCGATCGCCTGGATCAGAAGCTCGTCATCGTGGCCCATCGGGACCTGGGGTTCAAAGTGGCGCGGTTCCAGCGGTTGGCGGGGGTGGATCTGCTGGTGTCGGCCAACCACAACTGCCTGCCCTTGGACGTGAGTAATGCGTCGAAGTGGAAGCTTTTTGGGCAGGTGCTTTGGTGGATCTCAAAAGACGTCAAGCCTGACTGCTGAGGCGGCTCTGAACCAGTCCACCAGCCAATTGCAAAGCAGCGCCGGTTTCAAGGGACTTCCTTAAAGACTGGCGCCGTTTTGTGCGCTGAGCTTGATTCGGCTTAGCGTTTTTCTCCGCCGCCTGGATGACCATGGCCATCGCGCATTTCATTGCCTTTGAAGTTGGAGATATGGTCGACGCGCTTGGCCGGTTCGGGCCGGTCGCCGCGGCGGGGCAGAGAGCCGTGGTAGCCGTGCTGCGGATCGAAGCGGTTATCGACGTGGCCATTGAAGTGGGCGGGGCCGTGGAACCACGGGCCGGCTCCTACGAACACACCGCCGTGAAACCATTCCGGGCCGTAGTATCCGTAGGGAGCGCAGGAGTAAGGGGCATAGTCGTAATAGCCGTAGGGGCATACGGGCGCGGCGCCAATGTTGATGCTGATTTGGGCCTTTGCTTGGGGGGCAGTTGCCGCGAAGCAGATTCCGGCAACAGTAGCCAGAGCAAAATATTTGAACTTGTCCATAGAATTCTCCTCAACTTTGTCAGCTTTTCTGTCTACCTGCCCCACCACCTATCGGGGACATATAGGCCAGATACTAGGATGCCGTCTGGTACCCAAACTGCGAGGTTTTGTTTTATTGAAAACTTAGGGGGCCGGCGCCGTTCTACGACAGGCTTTGCCGCGACATGGCTCAAGCTGCCAACCCCTGGAGAGGCTGACGAATCGCAGAAACAATTTCGGGTTGCGGCGGAGAGAGACTTACTGCACGTTTACGGTATGAAAGCCGAGTCCGTAGAGAAGGGCGGTGACACTGGTGCGGGCGTTCTGGCGCGCCTTGTCGAGGATGCCGTCGGAAAGCGCAGCCTGCGCAATCTGCTGTTCGGCGGTGAGGCGAACCTCCGACTCCAGATTGGGATCGGCGACGACAAGCAGACCGGTGATGCGGGAATAGACCCGGCTGCGCGCGTTATCGATCCGGGTCGTAAGCACCTGTGGGGGCGGCATTCGAACCTGCACGGAATCGCCCTTTACTGAAACATCGCCTGGCTTGAGCTGCCCCAGATCGACACCGGCGATTACTTCGCCATGAGCTACGAACAGGAGTTTGTCGCCCACGAGGAAGTTGGGCAGGTAGGGATTCTGCCGATCTCCTTCTACGACCTTGTCCAGCGAATACTCGACCGATTCGAGCCGGGAGAGTTGGCGAATCTTCTCGACCACGGCGGGCGAGGAGACATTGAAGCTGGTGCTGCGCCCGGTCAGGAAACCAGCGAAACGGTTCCACAACCCAGCCTGGGCTACATGAGCAAAAGCGGCAAGCAGCAGGAAACCGAGAACGGCACCCACGAAGAGTGTCGGCAACGGGGAGCGGCTAGGCTTCGGCGGGGAAGCGGCCGCATGGCTGGAAGGCTCAAATCCGGAGGGTTCGAAGGTTCCCATATCGTCACTGGTTAGGATGCGCTTCCGCAGCCCAACGGTAAAGCCGGGTCGAGGCAGGCAGGAGACAGGTCGAGAGGTCCTGAGCTCCTCCCGCTTTCTTCCCTGTTTTTCCGGTCTGGGGTTGGTATACTGGCGAAGTGACTTCTACTGTCCTCGAACCTATCTCGAACGGTAACCACGCCGGGACTTCCCCTAGTCAGAAGCGGGTGTTGCTGCTGAAGCCGCGAGGCTTTTGCGCTGGCGTTGTGCGTGCGATCGACATCGTGAAAATTGCCCTGGAAACCTTTGGGGCGCCCATTTACGTTCGCCGCGAAATTGTCCATAACCGTTATGTCGTGAACGAGTTGGCAGAAAAAGGCGCGATCTTTGTTCATGAGATCGACGACGTGCCGGACGGTCAGCGCGTCATCTATTCCGCACACGGCGTTTCTCCGGCAGTGCGGGAGCGCAGCAAGGGCCGTGGCCTCAAGGTGATCGACGCCACCTGTCCGCTGGTGACCAAGGTGCACATCGAGGCGGTCAAGTTTGCCAAGCAGGGCTATTCCCTGGTGCTGATTGGCCATCGCGATCACGATGAAATCGAGGGAACGCTCGGTGAAGCGCCGGATGTGACCCAGGTGGTTTCAAACGTGGCCGAGGTCGAGGCGCTTCAGGTGCCCGATCCAAATCGTGTGGCTTATCTCACCCAGACGACTCTCAGCCTGGACGAGGCGCGGGATATCATCCACGCCCTCAAAGAGAAATATCCCAATATCGCCGGTCCCCACTCGCAGGATATCTGCTATGCCACCGAAAACCGTCAGGTTGCGGTGCGCAATGTGGCTCACGATGCGGGATTGGTGCTGGTTGTGGGTTCGACCAATAGCTCCAACTCCAACCGCCTGGTTGAGGTTTCGCGCAACCTAGGCACCGGTGCCCACCTCATCGACAACTCCAAGGCAATCGATCCGGCCTGGCTTGTAGGCGTTTCGAATGTGGCGGTTACCGCCGGGGCGTCTGCCCCTGAAGTGCTGGTCGAGGACGTGGTGAATTATTTACGCCAAAACGGATTTGATAGCGTCGAAGAGGTAGAGGTCATGCCGGAGAATGTCCGGTTTGGGCTGCCTCCGGAGATCGTTCAGGCGATTGGCGCCGCGAATGGCGGCGGGTCCGTGCCGGTTCGCTAGGCTGGCGGGAGCAGTCTTGTCGCCCCCCACATGTTTCTGGGTTGATTCGTAGTTTAAGAAATCGCGTGTTTCCCGAGTTTTATTTGGCTAGAGTGGTGTGAAGCTCGGGCTGGCAAGTGAGTGCGTGGCGGTTGTGAGAATGCAAGTGGCCGCGCATCCGGGGTTCCGGAGAAAAACTGAGGCTTTTCAGACAGCATGGACTTACAACAAGGGAAGACACACATCACGGCCCCCCGATTTGGGCGGCTCGACGCGGATATGGAAGATGTGCAGTCGGCCATCGTTCGCTCGCGTGAGTATCTTCTCTCGCGGCAACATCCTGACGGTTATTGGTGCGGCGAACTCGAAGCCGATTCGATGCTCGAGGCCGATTATATTTTTCTGCATACCTTGCTTGAAAGCGGCGATCCGGGCCGCCTGAAGCGCGCGCTCACCGAGATGTTGCGCTATCAGAACGAGGACGGCAGTTGGAGTCTGCATCCCGACGGGTCGGGCAATATTTCGCTCTCGGTCAAGTGCTATTTTTCAGCCAAGTTGATGGGGATCGGGGCGGACGATCCGCGGCTCGTCAAGGGCCGTGAGTGGATCCTCGCCCACGGCGGGGTGGTGGAGTGCAATACCTTCACTAAAATGTATCTCTGCTCCCTCGGCCAGTACGACTACGATGCGGTGCCGGCGATTCCCCCGGAGATCGTTCTCTTCCCGAACTGGTTCTACTTCAACATCTACGAAATCTCTTCCTGGTCCCGTTCGATTCTTGTGCCGCTGGCGATTATCTACGCCAAGAAGCCGTTCAAAAAGATTTCACAGGAGCAGGGGATCGATGAGTTGTTCGTAGGCGGCCGCGCCAATGCGGTGCTTCGCCTGCGCATGGATCGTAAATCCATCGTTTCCTGGCGTAATTTCTTTATCGTTCTCGATCGGTTGATGCACCTGGCCGAGGCGGTTCATATTCGCCCATTGCGCAGGCTGGCTCTAAAACATGCGGAGAAGTGGATGCTGGCCCGGCTTGAGTTGACCGACGGACTGGGCGCTATCTATCCGGCCATGCTGAACGCGATCATCGCGCTGCGCTGCCTGGGCTACTCCGAAGACGACCCGCAGGTGATTCGCGCCCGCGATGAGTTCGAGAAGCTGGGCATCGAGCAGGAGGCCACGGAAGCGATTCCCGAGCCCACGTTCCGTATGCAGCCTTGTGTTTCTCCGGTGTGGGATACGGCGCAGGTGGTGTATGCGCTGGGCGAGGCGGGCGTGCCGCGCACCGATCCACGCATGATCCAGGCTGCGGATTGGATGTTGTCGAAAGAAGTTCGTAACAAGGGCGACTGGGCGGTCAAGGTTCGCCATACCGAACCCGGCGGCTGGTATTTCGAATTCAACAACGAGTTCTATCCCGATACGGATGACACCGCGCAAGTGCTGCTGGCATTGAACAAGGTCGACAATCCGCGGGAACGCTACCAACATCAGGTGGCGCAGCGCGCCATTGAGTGGGAGTTTGCCATGCAGTGCCGTAACGGCGGCTGGGGCAGCTTCGACAAAGACAACACCAAGATGATCTTCCAGTACATCCCCTTTGCGGATCACAACGCAATGCTCGATCCGCCGACGGTGGATATTACCGGGCGTATTTTGGAGATGCTGGCGACCTATGGCTATACCCGCGAGGATAAGCGCGTGGAGAAAGCCATCAAGTTCATCTTCTCAGAGCAGGAGCCGGACGGAAGCTGGTTTGGCCGCTGGGGCGTGAACTACATCTACGGCACATTTCTGGTGCTGCGCGGGCTGGATGCAATTGGCGTCGATCATCATGAACCGCAGATTCAGCAGGCTGCCGAGTGGATTCGCATGGTGCAGAATGCCGACGGCGGCTGGGGTGAAACCTGCGGCAGTTACGACGACCCGAATACGCGCGGTGTAGGACCGAGCACCCCGTCGCAGACCGCATGGGCGCTGCTGGGCCTGTTAGCCGCGGGCGACGATCGCTCCGACTCCATTGCCAAAGGTGTGCGCTGGTTGTTGACGCGGCAGAGCCCCGACGGCGGCTGGAACGAGTCGACCGGCGCCGGGATTACGCGTCAGGCCTTGTACACTGGAACAGGCTTTCCCCGGGTGTTCTACTTGGCCTATCACATGTATCGTCATTACTTTCCGCTGCTGGCACTTACCAGCTATCGGCGGGCTATGGAACGCGCCTCCTAACAAAACGGCGCCGGAGGTATCACTTAAGATGGCTGTTCCTATCTCTCAGATGTGGACGGTTGCCACCTATGTTTTGAAGAAAAAGCTTGCCGGCAACAAGCGGTATCCGCTGGTGCTGATGCTCGAGCCGCTCTTCCGCTGCAACCTGGCATGCGCCGGCTGCGGCAAGGTGCAATATCCGCCTCACATTCTTAAAAAGCAACTCACGCCCGAGGAGTGTTTCGCCGCCGTTGAAGAGTGCGGCGTGCCCATGGTTTCTCTTCCCGGCGGCGAGCCTTTGCTGCATCCGCAGATCGTCGAGATCGTCAACGGGTTGATTGCGCGCAAGAAGTACATCTACCTGTGCACCAACGCGCTCGAACTCAAGCGCCGTCTGCCGGAGTTTACGCCGTCCAAGTACCTCACCTTCTCGGTGCATCTGGACGGTCAGCGCGAACATCACGACTTTTCGGTTTGCCGCGAAGGCGGCTATGATCTCGCTGTCGAAGGCATCAAAGAGGCCGTCAAGCGCGGCTTCCGTGTGACCACCAACGCCACCTTCTTCGACGGCACCGATCCCAATAGCGTGCGCGGCTTCTTTGACGAAGTCATGGACATGGGCGTCGAGGGCATCGTGCTTTCACCGGGCTACAGCTATGAGAAAGCGCCGGACCAGAACCGCTTCCTGGGCCGCGCCCGGGTGCGCCGGTTGTTCCGCGCCATTCTCTCCAATCGCAAGCCCAATTGGAAGTTCAATATGTCGCCCCTGTTTCTCGAATTTCTGATGGGCGACCGCAAGTACGAGTGCACGCCGTGGGGTTCGCCGGCCTATAACATCTTCGGCTGGCAGAGGCCTTGCTACTTACTCCAGGATGGCTATGCGTCGAGCTTCAAGGAACTGCTCGAAACCACCAAGTGGGAAGAGTACGGCGTCGCCAGCGGCAATCCAAAATGCGCCAACTGCATGGTGAGCTGCGGCTATGAGCCTTCGGCCGTCATGGAAGGCTTCGGCTCTCTGAAGGGATTCCTCGGCATGGTGCGCGGGACCTTCAGCAAGTATCGCGATTCTCACGCGCTCAAGCTGCTCAGCGAGTCTGCGCCGCACAGCCCGGCAAAGCTGGTTCAGATTGAAAATGCAGACGCCCTTGAGGAGAGCAACGTATGACCGCTGAAGTGCTGAAATATACGCTGGAGCAGGTCGAAGCGTTGGAACTGGCGCCGGGCGCCGAGCAGGAACGGCTTGAAGGCTGGGTTCCCGAACTTGCCGGCGAAAACGACTTGCGCGACGCGCTCGAAAAGGCTTTCGACTATCGCGGCGACGTGACCCTTACGCTCAAGAGCGGCGAGCGCATCGAGGCTTACATTTTCAATCGTTCTACCGGAGCTACTTTGGCCGAATCGTACGTGCAATATTTCACGCCGAGCGCTCCGGAAAAACGTAAGGTGAGCTACGCCGAGATTGCCCGTCTCGAATTCAGCGGCAAAGATCGCGCGGCCGGCAAGCACTGGGAAGACTGGGTCAAGAACTACAAGGAAAAGAAGGCTGCCGGCGAAAAGAATATTGCGATCATGCCGGAGGCGCTGGACTAGCTGCTGAGCGGAGTCTCTGCGCCTGGTGCAGGTTCGCGGTGTTAGCATGGGCTAGCTTCGCGAATGCTGTTCTCCACGTCCGTTCCGCGATCCGTGCGAGGCGGCGTGAATACACGCGCAGCACAGCTCAACCACGATCATGAAAGTCTTTCTCACAGGCGCAACGGGTTTTGTCGGCCATCATGTGGCACACGCATTGGCAGCGCAGGGTGCAGACCTGCGCATGCTGGTGCGCAAGACCAGCAATCTTTCTCATCTTGAAGGCATCCACGGCGAAACGTATATCGGCGATCTGGCCCAGCCAGCGTCCTTCCGTCCGGCGCTCGAAGGCTGCGATGCCGTGGTGCATGTGGCAGCCGACTATCGCCTCTGGATTCGCGATCCTCAAAGCATGTATCGCGCCAATGTGGATGGCACGCGCGATCTGCTGCGTCTGGCGCGCGAGATGGGCGTGCGGCGCTTCGTCTACACCTCCAGCGTGGCCACCATGCATTTTCGCACCGACGGCATCATCATCAATGAAGACACGCCGGTTTCGCTTGCCGATATGGTGGGTCATTACAAGCGGTCGAAGTTCATGGCCGAGCAGCAGGCGATTGCTGCCGCGCAAGATGGGCAGGATGTCATCATTCTCAACCCCACCACGCCCATCGGCCCCAACGACGCCAAGCCGACGCCCACCGGCCGTATCTTTGTCGATTTTCTCAACGGCAAATTTCCCGCCTATATGGACACGGGACTCAACCTTGTCGATGTATGCGAAGTGGCCCGTACCCATGTAACTGCACTTACTCAAGGCAAGTCGGGGCGCCGCTACATTCTGGGTGGAGAAAACCTTACTCTCAAGCAGATTCTCGACAAGATGTCGGCCATCACCGGCATTCCGTCTCCGTCGATGAAGATCCCCTTTGCGGTTGCCGCTACCTACGCTTTCTTCGAGGAGTGGATTACCGGCCGCATCCGCGGGCGCGAACCGCGCGCTACGCTCGAAGAGGTTCGCATGGGCCGCAAAAAGATGTTCGCCTCCAGCGCGCGCGCGCAGCAGGAACTCGGCTTCCGCATTCTGCCTGTCTATCCGGCTATGCGTGCGGCAATCGAGTGGTTTCGAGCCAATGGCTACGCGCCCTCCAAAATATGACGCGGACCGCCATCATTGCCGCGTTAGCCGGTGAGTTGAAGCCCCTGGTCCGCGGCTGGCAGCAGGAACAGCGCAACGGCGTCGATCTCTGGACGTGGCGTTTCGACCAGGGCGAATGGATAGCTGCCTGTGCCGGAGCCGGCATCAATGCGGCCACACGCGCCTTTGCCGAAGTAGAAAAAGGAGGCTCTGTCGATCGGGTGATGTCGGTTGGCTGGGCAGGCGCGCTAAGCCCTCAGTCTGCGGCGGCTCAGGCCTATCGCGTTTCCGGCGTCATCGACGTCAAAACAGGGGAGCGCTTCAGCGTAGCTGGACAGTCCAACGAGTGTTTGCTGGCCACCAGCCCCATCGTCGCCGGAGAGACAGAGAAACGGCGGCTCGCCACGACATATCATGCCGCGCTCGTGGACATGGAGGCGGCCGGCATTGCCCGCGTCGCTGTCATGCGCGGAATTCCCTTCGACTGCATCAAGGGCATCAGCGACGGTTTTGATGAGAAGCTACCTGATTTGAACGGTTTTATTGCGCAAGACGGGCGATTCCAGTTGACCCGCTTTGTTCTTTTTGCCATTCTGCGACCGTGGCACTGGCCTGCACTCGTGCGGATGGGCGAAAATAGTAAAAAGGCTTCCCAAAACATCGCGGAGTCGTTGCTCGATTTTCTAGATCAACATGCAACTATCAGAGAGCGTAATGGCTACCCAAATCTCAACCGCTGAGCCCCAAATCGACATGAAGATCCCCGCGACCATGCGAGCCGTCGTTTACCGCGGCACAAATGATCTGCGCCTGGAGACTGTGCCGGTGCCCGCGCTTGGACCGGGGGAGCTGCTGATTAAAGTGGCCACCTGTGGCATCTGCGGTACCGACCTGAAAAAGATTCACACCGGCTCGCACTCGGCGCCGCGCATCTTCGGCCATGAAATGGCTGGAACGATTGTTGCCGCCAGTAAAGGCGTCAAGCAGTTCTCCGTGGGCGATCGGGTGATGGTGTTCCATCACGTTCCCTGCGGCAACTG
>JAATGG010000228.1 GCA_015654835.1 Terriglobales bacterium | reverse complement strand
GGTCACGCACGACCTCGACGAGGCTCTCTATTTAGGCACGCGGATCGTGTTGCTGAGCGAGGGGAAGTTGATTGCCAATCTCGACCCTGGGGAGTTTATGCGCTCGGGGCAGCCGGAGATCGTGTCCTATCGACAGGCTTTCCATCGCGGAGAGCGCGGTGCCGGGAACGATGGCCGGAGCCAGGCGAGCCAAACTCAGGAGGGCCGCGGATGAGCGCCGACTTCTTTGCGCAATATGGTGGTGAAATCGCCACGCTCACGGTGGAGCATCTCTGGCTCACGGGCGGGGCCATGCTGCTGGCAACCGTCATTGCGGTGCCTGCGGGCATCTGGCTGACCCGCTCGCCGCGCTGGGCCAAGCCGGTGATTGCCACGGCGAATGTGCTGCAGACGATTCCTTCGCTGGCAATGTTCGGATTTCTGTTACCGCTGCCATGGTTCGGGGAGCGCGCGGCGCGCATTGCCATTGTTGCGCTCACCGCTTATGCGCTGCTGCCGATTTTGCGCAACACTTATGCGGGGATTCGTGGCATCGACCCTGCGGTGACCGAGGTTGCGCGGGCGCTGGGGCTTACCGATGCACAACGGCTGCTCAAGGTTGAACTGCCGTTGGCTGCCTCCTTCATTCTTGCCGGTCTGCGGACTGCGACGGTCACCTGCGTCGGCATTGCAACCATTGCCGCGGCTGTGGGCGCGGGCGGACTGGGTGAACTGATTTTTCGCGGTGTGGCCTCGGTGGATAACAGGCTGGTGCTCGCCGGAGCCATCCCTGCGGCGTTGCTGGCATTGGCTGCCGATGGTGCACTCGGCTTGCTGGAACGCTGGTTTCAGGTGCCTGCGCAATGAAGCGGCCAACGCTATGGGGTTGGATTCCCCTTGTGATTCTCATAGGCTTGGCACTGACGGCGTGCTCTCCGCCGCGGCCCGATCATCCGATTATCGGCGCGAAGAACTTTACCGAGCAGGTGGTTCTCGGCGAACTGCTGGCGCAGGAGATCGAAGCCAAATCCAATCTCAAAGTTGAACGCCGCTTCTACCTGACTGGCAGTTACATTTGCCAGCAGGCACTGGTATCGGGGCGCATCGACGCCTATGTCGAATACACAGGTACAGCGCTGACGGCCATCCTCAAGCAGCCTGTCTGTCGAAATCCGCAAGCTGTTTTCGAGACGGTGCGCCAGCTGTATGCTTCGCGCTACAACATTGCGGTTGCGCCTCCGCTGGGCTTTGAGAATACCTTTGCCATGGTTGTGCGCGGAGACGATGCGTGGCGGCTGCATCTGGCGACGCTGAGTCAGGCTGCGCACTACACGCCGCAATGGCGCCTGGGCGTGGGTTATGAATTCGAGCAGCGGCCCGATGGGCTGCCGGGATTGAGTGCCGCCTACGGGCTGCGGTTTGCAGGCGCGCCGCGCACCATGGATCTGGGGCTGCTGTATCGCGCTCTCAACGCGCATCAGGTGGACATGATCGCTGCCAATTCGACCGATGGGCCTATCCAGGCTTTCGGACTTACGGCGCTTGAGGACGACAAGCACTATTTTCCGCCCTATCAGGCAGTGCCGCTGGTTCGCAACGAGGCATTGAAGCGATGGCCACAGATGCAAGCGGCGCTCAATGCTCTGGCAGGCAAGATCACCGCGAGCGACATGCGGGCGATGAACGAGGCGATAGACGGCCAGCATCGCGATCCTGCCGAGGTGGTGCGGGAATTTCGCAGCAAAAAGGGGCTTTGATGGGACGGCCCTTGGCTGTGCCTGAGCTGGAGGCGGGTGCCGGTCAGGCAGTGCTGTAACGAAAACGCAAAGTAGCATCATAAAAATCTCACTACTTGTATTGCGTGTTAGTGTTGTAAGCTAGTTTTCCCCCGCGGCAAATTTTGTCTTTCTTTCCATTGCTCTTGACTGGCGTTTCTTACATGGCGCAAGTGGATCGAGCTGGCTTCACCGGAACGGTGCGGGACATTGCCGGTGTTTAGTCCCGGCATTTGATGGGTTGGATTGAAGATAAAACTGTCTGGTTCTTTTTGCCAGCATTTACAGATGAATTCGTAGATGGTAAGGCCGCGCAGAGTCTTCAGCCGTTTGGCGAAGTTGTATGCGGTAAGGAAGTCGGTGAGGTGTGTTCGCAACTGGTCATGGTTGTCGTAGTGATAGCGCTGAACCGTGGCTTCCTTGATGATGCGGTTCATGCGTTCAACTTCCGGGCAGATCGGCGAACTGGATGCCGTTGTCAGTCAACACAGTGTGGATGCGATAAGGAACCGCGGCGACCAGCGAGTCCAGAAAAGCTGCGGCGGCACGCATGTCTGCACGCTCGACCAGTTCAATGAAGGTTAACTTGGAAGTACGATCGATGGCTACGAAGAGATAGAGTTTGCCTGGCAGCGGTGCGCACCTCTGCCAGGTCGACATGGAAATAGCCGATCGGGGAGCGTTCAAACTTCTTCCTGCTGGGCTTGATGCCTTCGACGTCGGGCAGGCGACTGATGCTATGCCGCTCCAGACAGCGATGCAGGGAAGAGCGGGTTAGCTTGGAAGGTGGCTTGAAGTGCATAGAGGCAATCGTCCAGCGGCAAGAGGGTGTGCTTGCGGAAGGCCACAATGATGGCCTCCTGCTCCGTCGCCAGCACAGTGGAACGAGGCGATTTCGGCCCAGTGGGAGGGGCGGCTATTCCATGCGAGGCTCCACGCTCTTGCACGATCCTAAATTTCAGGACCGCGTTGTCGTCGAGACGCGCGCTTTGCTGGCAACGGTTTACTAGGATGTGCCGGGCTGTTCGTACTTAACTCATAACGAACATCGCGACCAGCGTCACCGCCTATAAGCTAAGCGTCATGATGCGGGAGGTGATTGCTCAGGCGTAAGGCGTGCCTGCCATTGCAGCTTTCAGTCCAATGGTTCCCTTATCCACCATTGCGAGAAAGGCGGCTTTCGCTTTCTTTGTGTCTTGCCTTTGTCGAAAGGTCCAGTGACCCTGGATGAGGGCCACGGTCCATGTGGCCAGGAGCAGACCGGCCGCCAGATGGGCGGCGGGGTCGGCAGGCTCTCTCCCTACACATTCGGAGAACGCTACCGCTACGATTTGCGCGAGTTCGTCACGTATCGCCCTGGCCCGGGCCTTGAGAGCTTCGCTGCCCTCGATGGTCCCGACGAATCCTCGGCTCCTCGCAGAAAACTCGACGAAAGGGCTCTTCTCCGCAACCAGCCGATGAGCGAGCAGTCGTAGCGTTTCGATTGGAGATACGCGGGGATCACGTTGCCGTAACGCTTCGCACAGAAGTTCGCGGACCTCCTCATCGCGATCAAAGAACATATCTTCTTTGCGGGGAAAGTGATTGAATACCGTCATTCGTCCCACGTCTGCGGCTGCCGCGATCTCGTCCACCGTCACATGATCGAACCCTCGCTTGAAGAAGAGGTGCGTGGCGGCAGTGGAGATAGCCTGGCGGGTAGCAAGGCGCTTCCGGGTTCGACGGTCGGATGGCATGTGCATGTGCTCCTTGACAGCATACATGTACTAAGTCCATATTTATTCCTGTACTGAGTACACATTGGAATCACGTACATCAAAAGAGGGATTCATGAAGGCGGTTCAATTCAGTGAATATGGAGGTCCCGAGGTCCTGCATGTCGTCGAGGTTGATAAGCCCCATGCTGGGCCCGGCCAGGTGCGGATCGCCGTCCGAGCGGTAGGGGTTAATCCCTCGGACTGGAAACGCCGGGCTGGACTGTACCGCGATTTCGAAGAGGTCACATTTCCCTCAGGTGTTGGCGTGGAGGCATCGGGCGTCGTAGACGAGGTCGGCTCCAGCGTTTCAAATGTCTCAGTCGGAGATGCGGTTTTCGGCCACGGCGATAACGCGGTGGCCCAGTATGCGGTTCTTACACACTGGGCTCATAAGCCGGATGACGTGTCGTTCGAAGTTGCCGGCGGTCTTCCAGTGGTCTGCGAAACGGCATTGCGGGCTCTTGACGAAGTGGGTGTGAAATCCGGCGAGACGCTTCTGGTGAGCGGAGCCGCAGGTGGGATTGGTTCGGCCGTTCTCCAATTCGCCCGCCTGCGCGGCATTATTGTGATCGGCACGGCGAGCGTGCAAAACCACGACTATTTGCGCGGGCTGGGCGCTATCCCGACAACCTACGGTCCCGGCCTCGCGGAACGCGTGAGGAAACTCGCGCCTGGGGGCGTGGGCGCAGCCCTCGATATCGCCGGATCGGGGATCGTCCCGGAGTTGATCGAAATCGTCGGCGACCCTTCGCACGTTCTTTCTGTCGCCGACTTTTCGGCTCCGCAGTATGGCGCGAAGTTTTCTTACGGGCCTCCGAAAGATCTGGAGCGGGTCCTGGCCGATGTGGCCCGGCTTTGTTCCGAAGGACTTTTCCATTTGCGTGTGGAACAGACCTTCCCGCTTGAGCAAACGCGAGAAGCGCAGGAAGTTAGCGCCAAGGGACACGTTACCGGCAAACTTGTGATCGCTGTCGCCTGAGTTCCACGATGAACAGATCCGTATGGCGTTGGCTGGCGCCAGAGAGGAAGCCTGTTCAGGATTCCCGCATGTTGTGCTCCCTTCTCGTCGATCTCAAGAGATGCGATAGGGCCTGAGGGGTAGTACGTCTGTTCGATGAAGTTTGTCTCCCGGCAGGTTTGATCGGTCGTTTTCCCTTTGGCTACAGCTATTTCGATCTGCCGCAGAAGGTTTACTACCTGCGCAGGCTGGTACCTTTTCCCTCGCGCCATATCCGCTCCTTGTTCCAATCTGTCTCATAATCACTGGTACAAAAACCGGGCACTCCAGTCGCCGTCTGCTAAGATCGACTCGAGAAAAATACTGCTATGAAATCATTGAAAACGGTTACCCGATTCGATTTTTTGAAACATTCAGGCTTAATGATTGCGGGCTTTACCGTTCTGCCGCACACTGCATGGGCGACAGGTGCCGCATCGCAGGAAGGCGAACCTGTGAGTGTGGAGAAACTGGCAGAGTACCAGATTGTTGTTCCCGATCAGGCGAGTCCGTTAGAACAGCAGGCGGTCGAGAGATTGCAGAAGTATTTAGCCGAAATCTCTCGTCGGAATCTGGTGCTGAAAAAGGAAGGAGATTATCGAAGTGGTCCCGCCTTTTTTATTGGTCAGACACGCTACGCGAAGAAGCGGAACGTCGATTTCAAGGAGTTGGGTGAAGATGGATTCGCTTTCCATCCCGACGCAGAGAACCTGATCATTGCCGGGGGGATAGGTAAGGGCACACTCTACGGAGTCTACGGATTGCTGGAGTTATTGGGCTTCAGAATGTACACGTCTACATCGCTCGATATTCCTAATGTTCGCTCAATCCGCCTGCCAAAAAATGCGCTGGTGGTCGTGCCGGGGATGCAGTATCGCACCACATCCTATCGAGATACCCGCGACCCGGAATATACCAACTGGCACGGGCTTTCTTCGCGCGATGACTGGGGTTTGTTCGTCCACACATTTAACGAACTCGTGCCACCGGATCGGTATGGCAAGGCACATCCCGAATACTTTTCCCTGATCAATGGTACCCGTCTACCGGGCACGCAGCTATGCCTCTCCAATCGCGAAGTGCTCGCGGTATTGATCGCCAATCTGAAAGAAAAGATAGCCGCCAAACCTGCCGCCACTTATTGGTCGGTGAGCCAGAATGACAACGACCAGTACTGCCGCTGCGAAGCTTGCAGTCAGCTCAACACGAAGTACGGCGGGGTGCCGAGCGGATCCATCCTATACTTCGTCAATGATGTGGCTAAAGCTTTCCCCGGCAAAGTCATCTCCACTCTGGCCTACTGGTATTCGAGAACCGCGCCCTCAAATCTACAAGCTGAGCGCAATGTGAACATCATGTTGTGTAACATCGAGAGCCGGCGCCAGGCGCCTGTTTTCGAGACGGACCCAGCCTTTTCAAACGACCTGATCGCATGGGGCAAGCTGTCCGGCAACATCCTGATCTGGGATTACAACATCCAGTTTGCCAATCTTGTCAGTCCGTTTCCCAATCTTCACACCATCAAGCCGAACATCCAGTTCTATCAGGAACACCGCGTCAATTCGCTTTTCATGCAGGCAAACGGCCAGGGCGGCGGCGAGATGGCTGGATTAAGGGCCTATCTTATCTGCAAGCTGATGTGGAATCCGGAGGCCGATGACAATGCCATCATGAATGACTATCTAAATGGCTATTACGGACCAGCCGGCCACTACATTCGTCAATATATCGATAAAATGCGGGAATCGCTGGTGACGAGTGGCTATAAGCTCGACATATTCGGCAGCCCTGAGAATGCGAAGGATGCCTATCTGGCTCCAGATATGATGAAAGCATATAACACTCTATTCGACCAGGCCGAACAGGCGGTTCAAAAAAGTCCGCAACTGCTCACGCGAGTGAAAGCAGCACGCCTTCCGATCATGTACGCGACGATTCAGATTGGGAGAAACGAGGTCGATACGCCGAGGAGCATGTTTGCGCATACGGCCGAGGGCACGGTATTCGCAAAACCAGAGATGAAGTTGCTCGTCCATCAATTTGTGAGCGGGTGCAAGCAAGACGGAGTAACTCTGGTGCGGGAAAGGTCTACTTCACCGGATGATTACCAGGCGTCCTATGACAGGGTCTTTACCAAAATCGCCGAGATGCAGCGTGCCCCGTCATTCGGGAAAAGCATCACATCCGTTACTTTCCCTGAAGGCGGAGCCGATGCGGCTCAGCGGTTGACGGATGGTATCTTCGGCTCCTGGGAGTCCTGGAGTGCGCCAGATCCACATTGGGTGGCTTACAAGGGCAAGCACATGGATTTTATTCTGGATTTGGGCGCGATCACCGACATCCGGTCCATCAACATGGACTTTCTCAACGCTCAAGCACAACCGGAATGGAACGTGATGGTCCTACCTGAATATCTCACCTATGCGACTTCGACGGACGGAAAAACATTCAGCGACGAAGTCAAGGTCCGCAATCCAAACAACCCAAACCCGAAAGAAAATCCCGACATCGTGAAGGTGCCGGTCCAATCATTTCAGGCGAGCCTCGGGTCAGTTGTCAAAGCCCGCTACATCAAAGTCCATGGCGAAAGCATTCTTCGTATGCCTTCTTGGCATATCCGCGCGGGATCTCCGGCATGGATTTACACCGATCAAATTGTCGTTGCCTGAGTGGTGCATGCTCTCGATCAGCTTGCGGTCCACGCGCGTGAGCCGCAAGCCATGCGCCATTTGTCATTCTGGGAGAGCACAACAAGATCGGCAAATGATCAATCGCCTCTTGCTGGCGCACGTCCTGCCGGTCGAGCCCGATATTGTCCTCGAAGAGCGAATGAAGCTTGATTCGCTCTTCGAGTTATTCGACTCATTGCTATTTGTGGGCGTGGGATGCTTGCGGAATTGATCCTGCGCGTAGGCGCATCACTCTTTAGTGCAATTGGACGTCGAAGGTGGCGTGGCAACGCACATCGGGCTGGAACTCGACCATCTGTTCTTTGTCGCCCTTGCTGATGTGGATGTACATTGGCTTCTTCAGAGCAGCCGGTAGCTTGTTCAGTTTGACTTGTCCATCGGCCCCGGTGAAGGCTTCGAGGTCTAGTTTTTTCACGCCCATGAAGCCGTATTGAATGCGCGTGCTGATCTTTGCGGCATAGATCGGCTTGGTGTCGCTCCCTGTCACGGTCACCAGCGCGGAACAGGCACCCAGATCCGCCGATATCTCTGCGGGCCCGCTTGGTGCCGGGGCACTTTGGGTGCTTCCGGAGCGGGGACAATTCACAAGGAGACATAGCAAGACGGCGATTGCTAAAGACAGGTTGCGCATGGACTCAAGTATATCGCCGGCTGCAGAAGGGGAGTGGATTGGATGCTGAGGCCGGATGTTGGGCCTCGGACCTGGGACAGTGCACTGCGGTAATGGCCGATTAGGATTTCTGATGGGACAGTCCGGTTGCGAAGATTGAGAATAGGGACATACGAACAAGGGAGATTCTCAGCATGAAGGACTTGGTGTCTGTTCCGAAGGAAACGAAGACAGAGAAGGCGGAACGCCTCAAACGAGAGAAAAATCCATGGGAAGCGCTGGAAGAGATTCGGCGCTTCGCTCGCCTCGGCCGCGGGAGCGTTCCCGATGAATGGACGGCGATGTACTTCAAGTGGTGGGGCATTTATACGCAGGGAGACGGACGCGGCGCGCTGGGCGAGGCTACGCCATTTTTCATGCTTCGGGTGGGACTTCCGAACGGATTTGTGACGTCGAAGCAACTATCGGTCATCGGCCGGCTGGCGCAGAAGTACGCAAGAGACCGTGTTGCGATTACGGTGCGGCAATCGCTGCAGTTTCACTGGGTCACGGTCGAATCGATTCCCGAGATTCTGGATACGCTGCTGTCTGTCGGCCTGACCTCGAAGGGAAGCAGCGGGGATGTGCTGCGCGGCGTCACGGGATGTCCGCTGGCGGGATGCCTGCCGGACGAGATTGTCGATGCGTCGCCGCTGGCTGCTGAAATTTCACGCACGCTGGCTACAAATTCCGAGTTCTATAACTTGCCCAGAAAGATCAAGGTTTCGGTGACTGGATGCCCGGTGTGGTGCAGTCATCCCGAGATCAACGATGTGGGACTGACCGCGGTGCGGCGCGGCGACGAGGTGGGGTATTCCATTCGGGTGGGCGGCGGCCTGTCGCGCGAGCCGCATCTTGCTGTGCGGTTGAATGCGTTCATTCAGCAATCGCAGGCGGTCGAGGTAGTGCGATCGATCATGCAATTGTTTCGCCAGCAGGACAGCCTGCGGGAAAGGCGGGAGCGGGCGCGGATCAAGCATCTTTTCCTCAAGCAGGGATGGACCGGGGAGCGCTTCCTCTCTGAGTTGGAGAGGATTCTCGGCTACCGCCTGGACCCTGCAGCTCCTGAGACGATTCCAGCGGAAACACATCGCGAGCATCTCGGCATTCATCCGCAGAAGCAAACGGGGCTGGACTTTGTTGGCGCGATGGTTGCCGGCGGTGAATTGACAGGCGACCAACTGCTGGCGGTTGCGGAGCTTGCCGAGCAAAGCGGCTCCGGGCAGATACGCCTCACGCCGGGCCAGAACCTGATTGTGCCCAACGTGCCGCGAGCGCTCAGTTCAGCGGTGGCGAAGACGCTGAAGGCGATTGGGCTCGCCGTGGAGGCATCTTTGTTTCGCCAGGGCGTGGTGTCTTGCACGGGGCCGGCCTATTGCAAGATGGGAATTGCCGAGACGAAGAGTTTTTCGAAACACCTGGTTGCAGAGCTTGAGCGCAGGATGCCGGACTTTACCACTCGTTTGAAGATCAATGTGACCGGCTGTGGCAACGGCTGCGCGCACCACCATCTCTCTGACATCGGGCTGGAGGGAAGAAAGATCAAGCAGAATGGACAGGCGCTGGACGGTTTTGCCTTCAGGATCGGGGGAGCCGTGGGGAGAGACGCCGCGCTTTCAAGAACTGTGGGATACCAGTGTGCGGACGAGGCCGTGCCGGTGGCCATTGAGAGGCTGCTCCGCGGCTATCTCGCGGGTCGCCGCGAGGCCGAGGATCTGCACGCTTTTTTGACGCGCAACAGCGACGAGGAACTGCGGGCTTTGCTGTCGGGAGAGGCAGGGAAGCCGGCGTTGGAGAGTGCTAGGTGAACTAACTCAGACTCTTGCCTGCCTGGGAGCCGATTCTGGCAAACACGGCGGGCAGGATTTTGCGGTCGCGTGAGGATGGCGCTCCGGTTTCTTGGGCGTTTTGGGGTGCCGGTGATTTACATCACTGGGCATAAACTCGCCAATGGTGTATTTTCTAATTGGGAATGAAGCCTTTGTCCAAAGCCGTGCTGCTTGTCCTGTTGCTGCTTGTTACGGGCGCACCGGGCTTGCTGCGTCAGGCATGTGCGGAGTCTGCCGGGGCGCCCACCCATGCTTGCTGCATGGGGCACGAGCACGTCTCCACTGCGCGCTGCGGGATGCCTGCCACTCTGTCGGCCAACGGCTCCTGCTGTGAAGTAGCGCCCGCTCAGCCGCTTCCCGTTCAGGAAGATGTGCTGCCTGGCGGTTCCCATGACGGAGCGTATGGGCTGCAGCCGGACGCCGACGGGATTTTCGTTATGGCTGCGCCGACGGTTCGCCCGGACCGCGGCGTTTTGCACTTGGCGAAGGCCCTCAGTCCGCCGCTCCACGCCCTTCTTTGCACCTTCCTAATCTAGCTCTCCTTTAGCTGAGATTCCATCAGGCCGATACTCGGCCCGATGTGTCTTTTTTTCAGACTAAGGGGAGTATTTCAATGAGAACTGCAAGGATCTTCGCAGTCCTGCTGTTTTTGCCGGCATTTATTTTGCAGGCCGAGGACGGCGGCGCGGTTGCGCAGGCAGGACGACCACAAGCGGAACAGCCGGGGCCGGAGCAACAGGTTTTGTCGCTCGACGCGGTGGTGCGGGAAGCGCTGGAGAAGAATCCCGAGGCGCAGAGTGCGCTTCATGCGATTCAGGCGCTCGAACGGCGCATACCGCAGGCCAGGGCGTTGCCCGATCCGATGGTGTCGGTGGGATGGGCGGGCAATCTTACCCCGTTCAGCGTGATGCAGGGGGACGAGTCAAGCTATCGCGGGTTGACCGTCTCCGAGCAGTTTCCTGCGGCGGGCAAGCTGAAACTGCGCGGCGAAATTGCCAGCAAAGAAGTCGAGGCGGCGCGAGCCGATTATGAGGCGGTGCGGCGAAGAGTTGCCGCCGACGTGAAGGCCGCGTACTACGACTACTTCTATTTCGACCGGGCCCTTCAGACGACCAACCGGAACAAAGACCTGCTGGAGAAGCTGTCGAAGATTGCCGAAGCGCGCTACCGGGTTGGGAAAGCGATGCAGCAGGACGTGCTGCGGTCGCAGATCGAGATCTCGCTGCTGATCGAGAAGCTCACGGTGCTGGAACAGCAGAGGGCAACGGCGCAGGCAAGACTCAATGTATTTCTGCTTCGCTCGCCGGAGTCGCCGCTGCCGCCGGCGGCCGAGGTCGATCCCTCCCCGCTTCGTTATTCGCTTGACCAGTTGTATGTGCTTGCCGCAGCCAACGACACTGCGGTGGCGCGCAACCAGACGATGGTGGAACGGGGCCAACTAGGCGTCGCCCTGGCGCAGAAGGAATACCGGCCGGATATCGGCGTTGCCTATATGTATCAGCAGCGCTCGTCGCTTGCGGATATGAATGGGCTGACCTTCAGCGTGAATATTCCCGTCTTCTATAAGACCAAGCAGCGCCAGGGAGTGGCCGAGGCGACGGAAGGATTGATTGGCGCGGAAAGGATGCGCGACAACCGCCTCAACGAAGTCCGCTTTGAGTTGAAGCAGCAGTATCTGGCGGCCAAAGCGTCGGAGCGTCTGCTGAGTCTTTACTCGAAGGGCGTGGTTCCGCAGTCGTCGCTGGCGCTTGAATCGTCAATGGCTTCGTACCAGGTGGGCAATGTTGATTTTCTTTCGTTGATTGCGAACTTCACGACCTTGTTGAATTACGAAATCGACTACTACCGGCAGCTTGCCGATTACCAGATGACGCTGGCCCGCATGGAGACCTTGACGGGCTCCGGCGTGGGCGGAGGGGCCGTTGTTACTGCGCCGGAATCGGCTGTGCCGGCATTGAACTCTCCCTCTGCCCAGGAGGCAAAGTAAATGCCTGCGCACAGAGAGTATCGGCTGCTCCCGTTATTGCGTTGCAGCGTGCGCCTCCGCGATGGAGAGGGCGCCCAAATTGTTGTCGATGAGCAGAGCTTTCTTGATGGGAAGCAGAGGAGTTTCGCGTGATGAAGCACTCGCCGAAGAGATTAGTCGTTGGCATTCTGCTGGTGATTGCGCTGGGACTTGTTTATGCAGGCGCCACGCATCGCTGGTTTGGCCAGGTAAAGAGCGTCAGTCCCGCGTCGGCGCGTGGAGAGCGCAAGGTTCTCTACTGGTATGACGCGATGAATCCGCAGCATCACTCCAGCCAGCCGGGGAAGGCGCCGGATGGCATGGACCTGGTTCCGCAGTACGCGGAACAAACGATGTCACCGGCGGGGCAGGGAAACAGCCAAGGCTCTGCCGGTATGGCTAATATGCCGGGCATGTCGTCGCCGCAATCTACGCAGCAGTCAGGGGTGGGGGACCGCAAGGTTCTTTACTGGTTCGATCCGATGCATCCGGCATACAAATCGGACAAGCCGGGAGTGGCTCCCGACTGTGGGATGACGCTGCTCCCCAAGTATGCCGATGACCAGGGCGCGGGCAAAATGCCCATGGGAACCGTGACGATCACGCCGGAGAAACAGGTGCTGGCCGGTGTGCGGACAGCGGTTGTCGAACATAAGTCACTGGTGCGCGATATCCGCACCACTGCGCAGATCGTCGCGGACGAGACGCGGATCGCTCACGTGCATGTGAAGGTGGCCGGCTATATCGATCAGGTGTATGTCGATTTTGTCGGTCAGCTTGTCAAGAAAGGACAGCCGCTGTTCACGCTTTACAGCCCCGATCTGGTTTCGACGCAGGAAGAGTATCTGATTGCGAAGCGGGGGAACGCCACGCTTGCGAATGCGCCTTTCCAGGAGATCGCGCAGGGTGCGCAGTCGTTGCTCCAGTCCGCAAGGGAACGCCTGAAGCTATGGGATATTTCAGACGACCAGATCAGGCAACTCGACCAGACGGGCAAGGTGAGCAAGAATATGACTTTCTACTCGCCGATTGCAGGCTTCGTGACAGACCGCAAGGTGTTTCCGCAAACTTCGGTTACTCCGGATACGGAGCTATACACGGTTTCCGATTTGTCGACGGTATGGGCCGACGCGGATATCTACGAATACGAGGTTCCGTTTGTGCATCTCGGCCAGAGCGTATCTTTTTCGCTGAGTTACTATCCAGGCAAAACGTATGTCGGAAAGATCTCCTATATCTATCCGACTGTCGACCCTCAGACGCGCACGGTGAAGGTACGGGTAAAACTTCCCAATCCCAATTTTGCGCTGAAGCCGCAGATGTTCGCAGACGCGCAGTTGCGGGTGAATTACGGCACCAAGGTCCTTATTCCGGCGGAAGCCGTACTCGATTCAGGTACGGATCAGCGCGTTTTCGTGGTCCATGCAGGCGGTGTATTCGAACCTCGCAAGGTGATATTGGGGCCGGTGATCGACGGCAATGTCGCAGTGCTCACGGGGCTCAAGGCGGGCGAAACCATTGTTGTTTCCGGTAATTTTCTTATCGACTCCGAGAGCAAGCTCAAGGATGCGATGGGCGGAATGACGCACTGAGGAGGAGAACATGAACGCTCGACGTATTGCCCTGATGGCGGTTGTGCTGGTTGGCGTGAGCGCTGCTGTCTTTGGCTGGTTCAGGTTTGTGGTTCACCCGAATCCAGTTGCGTGCGGCTATTGCAGGCGGCCCTTGCGGGCGAACCTGAAGGCGACCGCGGAGATCGATGGGAAGCGGACGGAGGTTTGCTGTCCGCGCTGTGCCATCACCGAAGCCAACCAGAGGCGCAAGCCGCTTCGCCTCGTTACGGTGCATGACTATTTGACCGGCAAGGCCATGGCGCCGGAGGGCGCATGGTTTGTGGAAGGCAGCCACGCAATGGCATGTGACCACGACGCGATGCACATGGATGATATGAGGCGGCCGGAGGAACTGGCGTTTGACCGATGCTCGCCGGGTACCTTTACGTTTGCGAGCCAGCAGGAAGCCGAGGCCTTTATGCGGGAGAACGGCGGCGCGGTCGTTTCTTTCGGGCAACTGATGAGCGAGGCGCAATTCCAATGATGAACCGGATTATCGATTTCAGCGACAAGAACAGGTTCCTGATCTTCCTCTTTGTTGCGGTGGCCATCGTGCTGGGATGGAACTCGATGAAGAACACGAAGCTCGACGCGATTCCAGACTTGTCGGACACGCAGGTCATCGTCTATGCGAAGTGGGATCGCAGCCCGGACATCATGGAGGATCAGGTCTCGTACCCGATTACCTCGGCGCTGCTTGGACTGCCGAAGGTCAAGGATATCCGCGCATTTTCGGACTTTGGTTACTCCTACGTCTACATCATCTTCGACGAGGGAACGGACCTTTATTGGGCACGTTCGCGGACCCTTGAGTATCTGAATTCCGTAACTCCCAAGCTTCCCAAGGGCGTCAGCGTGGAACTGGCGAAAGACGTGACGTCGGTCGGGTGGGTCTACCAGTATGCGCTGGTCGATACCACGGGGACTTATAGCATCGACCAACTGCGGACTTACCAGGACTGGTATCTGCGTTACGCATTGCAGACGGTGCCGGGTGTAGCCGAAGTCGCTCCGGTTGGCGGCTTCGTGCGGCAGTATCAGGTGAATGTCGATCCGAACAAGCTGCTGGCCTACAAGATACCGATCAATGCGGTGAGCGATGCGGTGGCGAAGTCCAATAACGACGTGGGCGGAAGACTCGTGGAGTTCACCGGGCGCGAGTATATGGTGCGCGGGCGCGGGTACATCCGCTCGCTCGACGATATCGGCAAGACGGTGATTATGACCGACGCCCAGACCGGAACGCCGGTGCTGGTGCGGGATGTGGGCACGGTGACATTCGGGCCCGACATGCGCAGAGGCGTGGGTGAATTGGACGGCAAAGGGGAGGCGGTCGGCGGCGTTGTCATCATGCGCTATGGAGAGAACGCGCAGAAGGTCATCGAACGCACGAAGGAAAAGCTGAACGAACTGAAAGCGACGCTGCCGCCCGGCGTCAAGCTGGTGACCACCTACGACCGGTCGGATCTGATCGATCGCGCGGTTGAGAATCTTCGCCACACTTTGATCGAAGAACTGGTGATCGTCAGCATCGTCATCATGATTTTTCTGTGGGATTTGCGCAGCGCCATCGTGCCGATCATCACGATTCCAGTTACCGTGATTCTTGCTTTCATTCCGATGCAGTGGATGGGGATGACGGCGAACATCATGTCGTTAGGCGGGCTTGCCGTGGCTATCGGCGCACTGGTGGATGCGTCGGTCGTGATGGTGGAGCAGACGCACAAGAAGCTTGAACACTGGGAGGCGGAAGGCCGGCCCGGCCCATCGCACGCGGTCGTAATCGCTGCGGTGAAGGAGGTTGGCGGTCCCAGCTTCTTTGCGCTGCTTGTGATCGCGGTGGGCTTTCTGCCGGTGTTTACCCTGGAGGGCCAGGAGGGGCGTCTCTTTAAGCCGCTGGCGTTTACCAAGAATTTTTCAATGGCGATTGCAGCGCTGCTGGCGATCACGCTGGCCCCGGCGGCGATGCGCTTTCTGTTCTCGCGCATGGATGGGTTCAACTTCCGTCCTCACTGGCTCGCGAAGATCGTCAACTCGATCTTCGTGGGGAAGATTCATAGCGAGGAGAACCACCCGATCAGCAAGCCGATGATGAAGGTCTATCACCCGGTGGTCGAGTTTGTTCTGGATCATAAGTGGCTGACTATCGGGCTTGCCTTGCTGGCGATGGCGCTGACCGTGCCGGTGTATTTCAAGCTCGGGTCCGAATTTATGCCGCCACTGGATGAGGGCACGCTACTTTACATGCCCTCGACGTTGCCTGGCATTTCGGTAGCCGAAGCGACGAGAACGCTCATCGAGCAGGACAAGATCATCAGCGGGTTTCCTGAAGTGGAGCGGGTCTTCGGCAAGGCGGGGCGGGCGGAGAGCTCGACCGATCCGGCTCCCTATTCCATGATGGAGACCACCATTGTTCTGAAGCCGCAAGACCAATGGCCAAAGAGGGAGCGGTGGTATTCGAAATCGATGCCGCCGCGCATTCAGCCGATTCTGCGGCGGTTTTGGCCGGATCACTTGAGCACCCAGGAGTTGATCTACGGCGCCGGAGGCTTGAATGAAGCGCTGCAGATACCGGGTATTTCAAATGCATGGACCATGCCGATCAAAGCGCGAACCGACATGCTGACGACGGGCATCCGCACGCCGCTGGGCATTAAGGTGCTTGGCGCCGATCTTGGCCAGATTCAGCAGGTGGGGGAGCAGATCGAGACCGCGCTCAAGGATGTGCGTGGAACCACGAGCGTGTTCGCGGAGCGGACCAGCGGCGGATACTTTCTGGACTTCGATTTGAAACGCGATGAGCTTGCCCGCTACGGCTTGACGATCGACGACGCCGAGAACGTGTTGATGTCGGCGGTGGGCGGCGAGCAGGTGTCGACGACGGTGGAAGGGCGCGAGCGGTACTCGGTCAATGTCCGCTATCTTCGCGACTATCGCAGCGATATCGGCGCGCTTCAGCGGGTGCTGGTGGCGACACCATCGGGCGCGCAGCTTCCCCTGGGGGAGATTGCGGATATCCACATGAAGACCGGCCCAGGCATGATCCGCGACGAAAACGGCCGGCTC
>JAATGG010000184.1 GCA_015654835.1 Terriglobales bacterium | reverse complement strand
GGCGGCATGGACCCGATGCCCGGCATGGACAGGCACCACGACGCCAAGGCGAAGGTGCCGGCCGGTCCGTTGAAAATCACCTTTGGCGAAAAATCGGCCGAATGGACGCCCGCGTCGCTGGCCGCACTGCCGCACAAGACCATTACCGTCTACAACGGGCACGCAAAAGTCACTCAGACCTATGCCGGCGTGCCGCTGATCGACCTGCTGACCCGCCTTGGAGTGCCGGAACGCCTGGACGGCAAATCCTTTCGGCTTTACCTGGTGGCCGAGGGGTCGGACGGTTATGCAGTGACATATTCGATTGGCGAAATCGCTCCCGACGTCCACGACGCGACGGTGATGGTCGCGGACATGCTGGAGGGAAAGCCGCTGGAGGCGACAGGCCCCCTGCAGCTTGTAGCGACCGGCGAAAAACGGCCTGCCCGCTGGGTGCGCAATCTAGTGACGATCCGGGTACTGACGGCAGAGTAGCGCGGCGCTCTCAACGCGTTTTTTGTTTCTAAATTTCTACCCACTTTGCGCCATACGGTTCAGCCCCTGATGACTTAACTGGCATCAGGGGCATTCTCGATTTGGCCACTTCCGGCTCAGTCCCGGCGCGGATGCTCCTGCGGATGCGACTGGGGACGGCTCAGTTCCTGCCGGGGGGCCGGCGCAGCCCGCTGCTCCTGATGGGGCTGGGGACGAGCCTGGGGTTGCGGGCGTGCTTGCTGTTCGGGACGCGCCTGCGAGCGTTGCTGCGGCTCGGGCCGGGATTGCGGACGAGGCTCCTGCGGACGTTGCTGAGGCGATCTGGGCTGTTGTGACTGCGGGCGTGCCTGTTCGGGACGCTGCTGCGGCTGCGGATGTGCCGGCACATTCGGTCCAGACTGCTGAGCAGGACGGCCAGGAGCATTGCCGCGATTGGACACTACGGTACCGGGACGCGCGCGTACCGGACCGCCGCGTTCCGGTACCGTCCGCACTGTCCCTTCAGACCCGGTTCGCCCAGGACCGCCCTGCTGCGGGGCTCTCACGTTGCGGTCGGCGGCGAGCGGGCGAGCGGCAGCGAAATTCGCGGGGCGGTGATTGGGTCCCGAGGCGAACTGCGACCGGTCGGCCCGGGCGGCTTGGGAATGTTGTATCTGCGTGCTCATCGGCGGGGCGTGCTGTTCGCGCCGTGCTGCCATCTCCGCCGGCCTCGGGCGCACGTTGATGCCATGCGATCCGCCATTGAAGCTGACACGAGCCCGATTGTCTACACGAATTGAATGGTTGTAGACATTGTGGACCACGGCAACGTTCACATTGTTGACGGAGCGGTTGTAGTTGAAGTGGCCGCCATTCCAATAGCCGCCCTGATAGCCAAAGCCGACATAGCCAAAGCCGTAGTTGATGCCGCCATAGAAGCCGATGTGCGGTCCCCAATAGCCCCGATAGAAGCCATAGCGGCCATGCGTATACCCCCAGTAACCGGGGGTCCACAGCGCGCCGGAATAAGGCGCTTCGACCCAGGCGCCGGGCACCCAGTAATAGCCTGCCGGAGCATAGCCCCAGTAGCCGGGCGTCCAGATGTAGTCGTCGCCGGGGCAAGGTGGCTGGTCGTAGTCGGGCAACGGCGGCGGGGGCTCAGGGGCGGTCTCGACCGGCGCCTCGCCATAGGCCGCGTCGTCGCTGGCCTGATCGTAACCGGGTCCCGCATAGCTATTGGATTGGGGAGGAGGCGGAGCGCTCTGGGGAGATCCCGAATATTGGGGAGCGGGCGCGTAGTTTTGAGCGGGAGCCTGCGTGCCGGCAGGGTAAGCCGAAACCGGCGCCAGATTAGCCTCAGCCGGGTCATCTGCCTGATTTTGCGAAACAGGATTCGACGCAGGGTTATAGGAAGCGGCCTGATTTTGGCTGCCATGGCATCCAGCCACCCATAGCAGAAGCGCCAAAGCAGAAAGGGGAAATCGTACGGATCCGTGCCACTTGCTCATTTCACACCCCATGACGCTTGGATGCCCTCGAGCGAGCATCCGTCTACAGGGGCTCAGGATTCAGCCGCAATTCAGCAGGAATCCAATCGTCTGAGTGAAGAGCTTAAGCAAATCGAGATCGCATTAGGGCGTGGGTCGCCGCGCGCCCGGGGGAGCGGACTGGCCGTGATTGTTAGCTGGCGGCGTGGTGTTGGGCTTGCGCTCGGCGCGAGGACGCACGATTTGCTGACAGAGCGGCGAATCCTGTCCGCGAGCCAGCCCCGAGGCAACACCCTGTGCCGTACAGAGCCGCTGCTTCATGGCGTCGGCTTGCTTGCCTTCGAGCAATTGTGTGCGTTCCAACCGGCTCGCCGGGTCCAACGTATAGACGTACACATAGTCCTCGGCAGGCTTCTGCTTGCCGTAGTCGAAGTGGGTCCAGGCACCCAGCAATTCGCGCCCGTTGGGCTCTGCCAGTCCCGCATACACCTGGGTCAGCGCCACGCCATCGGGCACGTTGGTGCGCCAGATGGGTGCGGCCTGGCCACCGTACATCCAGCGAGCGGCCCACTGGTGCTGCGCCAGATCATAGTGGAAGGCGGTGAAGTAAGTGGTCGCCGCACACTCGTAGCAGTCGTCATAAAGCGCGCCTGCCTCTTGCGGAGCGCCGTCGGCAAACTGCATCCAGTCGAGCCAGCGCAGGTTTACGCCTTTGAAGAGGGGCGTGATCATGTGATTGGTGAGCGAGACGCTCCACACGGAAAAGGTATCGGCGTTGGCCGGGGCCTCGGGCGCGGCGCGGAGGGTGGTCACGACGAGAGCTGCATCGTAGAGGACGCCGATCTCGCGGATGGCCGTCCACTTCTCCGCTTCGAGCGAGCGGGTGACCCAGACGACCGTGTCCTGATCTTTGGGCGAGTGGAAGTCGATCCAGCGAAAGCTGTCGTGCTCGCGCTGGGCGCGCAGCGGAGTGGCCGCAGCCAGCAGCGCCATGAGCAAAAGAAGGATGGGAGCGCGAAGAATATCCTTCATGAATTTAGATAAATCAGAGCCTCTCATGTCCATTTTTATAGCCCCAGTTTGGCCCAAATTGCATCGACTCTGGCTTGGGTGGCGCGATCCATTTCAAGCATGGCGGGCCAGGGCCGGTCGAAGCCTTCGGCCTTCCATTTGCGAGTGGCGTCGATGCCCATCTTCGAGCCGTAGTTGGGCAGACGCGAGGCATGATCGAGCGAGTCGACCGGCCCCAGCGTGAACTGAATATCGCGCTCCGGGTCAATGTTGTTGGCTACCCTGAGCGTCACTTCGCCCACGTCCTGCACGTCGCAATCCTCATCGACCACGATGATGCATTTGGTGAACATGGCCTGTCCCAGCGACCAGATGGCATTCATCACCTTGCGTGCCTGGCCGGGATAGCTCTTGCGGATCGAAACGATCATCAGGTTGTGAAAGACGGCTTCGACGGGCAAATGAATATCGACAAGCTCGGGGATCTGCATTTTCATCGCCGGCAAAAAGATGCGCTCGACGGCCTGGCCCATCCACGCGTCTTCCATGGGCGGCTTGCCGACAATAGTGGCCGCGTAGATGGGGTCTTTGCGATGGGTGATGCAGGTGAGATGGAAGACGGGGTACTCGTCGGTCATGGTGTAGAAGCCGGTGTGGTCGCCGAATGGACCCTCGGTGCGCAGCTCGCCCAATTCGACATAGCCCTCAAGCACAATCTCGGCGTGCGCCGGGACTTCGAGATCGACGGTTTCGCACTTCACGATCTCGACCGGCTTGCCGCGCAAAAAGCCGGCGATGAGGAATTCCTCAACCTCGGGCGGGGCGGGAACGATGGCGGCGAATGTCGTCGCCGGATCGGTGCCGATGGCGACGGCTACCTCAAGCCGCGAGCCTTTGAGATTGCCAAGCGCGACTTGCGGCAGTCCGCCGATGGGGCCGTCGGGAATGGTGACCGCGCCGCCGGCCGACTCGGCCATGGCCGCGACACGGGCGGACTTCGGGTCGCCCTCGGCACCTGCCGCCGCGGCACCCCGTAGCGCTTCACGATAATGCTCGGCGGCTACCTTTTGCCGCTGCCAGTGCATGCCGGTGGTTTGGCCATCGTAGACCTGCATCCGGTACATGCCAATGTTGCGCTTGCCGGTGCGCGGGTCGCGGGTGTGTACGCACGGCAGGGTGATGAATGGACCTCCATCGTGCGGCCAGCACTTGAGAATCGGGAACTGGCGCAGATCGAAATTGTCGCGGAGAATCACTTCTTTGCAGCGTGCTTCTTTGGCGCTGACGGTTTTCGGGAAGGCGCTGGTGAGGGTGCCCAGTTGCGGCAGCATCTTGAGCTTGTCGAGAAAGCCTTCGGGGGCCTTGAGATTCATCAGGCCGGCGATGCGCTCGGCGATCTCGTCGATGCGCTCGACGCCCAGGGCCAGGGCCATGCGCCGCTCGCTGCCAAACTGGTTGATGAACACCTTGTGGCCCGGATGGCCCTTGATGTTCTCAAACAGGAGCGCCGGACCGCCGGGCGCATATTTCTCCGACGCCGAACCTTTTTTTGTGCCGTTTTTTGCGCCGGCGCGGCCCCTGGCTCCAATTTTCGACATACGGTCGGTGATTTCGGTGATCTCAAGCTCGGCGGAAACTTCTTCGCGGATGCGCTTGAGTTCGCCATGCTTTTCGAGGGTTTTGATCCAATCGCGCAGGTCGTCGTAGGCCAAGGTTTTCCGCTCCCGGGGACAATCTTCCCCAAACCATACTAAGGCTTTGGGGACGAATCGGGCCTGCTTTGCGTCCCCCGGCACGCCTGTGGCATACTCGCGGCCAGATGTTGGTTATTTCCTGAAAGGAACACCCCGTGCCCCCTTCCCCCACGCGATCTATTCCCGTTAAGTGCAGGCCCTACTTCAAATTGCGGTCGCAAGTCAGACGTATTGTGCCGGCCGCCGATGCCGCCGCAGCCGTACCCTGGAGCGTACCCAACCTGTGCGCGGCCTACAACTGGCCCACCCAACTTGCCGGCGGCGGCGTAATTGCCATTGTGGAGTTGGGAGGCGGCTGGGTGCAGTCCGACGTGGACGCCTTTTTCCGGTCCATCGACCAGCCCTCGCCGCAGATTACCGATGTATCGGTCGATGGCACACAGAACAATCCCAACCAGAGTGTCGGCTCCGGCAGCGATCCCGACTACGAGGTTGCCCTGGACATCGAGGTCGCCGGAGCAGCCTACTACGCGGCCACGGGCAAGGCGGCCATCATCCGCATGTACTGGTCGCAGGACATTGCCTCGGCGGTCGAGAAAGCCACAGCGGACGGCTGCGACGTGTGCACGATTTCCTGGGGCGCCGACGAGGCGAACTGGGGAGCCACCGCGGCCCAGCAGATGGAAGCGGCTGCACAGGCCGCCACGAACGCGGGCATGGCAGTCTTCGGCGCCGCCGGTGATAACGACTCGGGCGACGGCGGCTCGACCCCGGCCAATGTGGATGTGCCGGCATCCTGCCCGCATGTGGTGGGCTGCGGAGGGACGTACAAGACGTCGTCCGAGGAGACGGTTTGGAACGACAATCCCGGCCAGACCAACGGCGAAGGAACAGGCGGGGGCTATTCGACCCTGTTCCCGGTGCAAAGCTTTCAGACGGGCGCGCCCGCACCACCGGCCAACTCGAAAGCCGGCAAGGGGAGGATGGTGCCCGATGTCACGGGCAACGCCGACCCCAATACCGGCTACACGGTCTATGTTCATGGAGGGGAAACCATCGTCGGCGGCACCAGTGCGGTGGCTCCGCTCTACGCAGGGCTGTTCGCAGCCTTGGGGACGAAACTCGGCTTTGTGACGCCGACGCTCTGGAAAAGTCAGAGTGCCTTCCACGACATCACGGTCGGCGGCAACGGACTCTACAGTGCAGGACCCGGCCCCGACCCTTGCAGCGGAGTCGGATCACCGATTGGAACCAGCATCGCGGCCTTGTTCAAGGCTTGAGGTGCGCCGCGGCTCAGGCGGAGTGGCTGTTTCCAACCTGAGCTACCGGAATCACGGAGAGGACGGGTGGAACCGCGTCCAGGGGATAGCCCAGCCGCTTCCACTCGTCATATCCGCCACGCAAGGGGCGCACACGCTTGATGCCGAGCTTATGCAGGGTCATGGCCATTTTGGCGGCGGTGGCCTCGCTGGGACAGGTGCAATAGAGCACCACGTCGCGGTCCCTGGGGATCTCGATACTGCGGGCAGCGAGCGCCTCGGGAGTGAGATGGTGAGCGCCGGGCAGGGTAAACGGCTCCGGCAAAAGCTCCAAGGGGTGGCGCAGATCCACGATAAAGACGTCTTCGCCCGCCTCAAGCTGCTTCTTCAACTCCTCCGGTTCCAGCCGGGCGGCAACAAGCTGCTTGAGGATCATGCGACGGCGATAGATGCGGCCGACAAAGAAGCCGACGATTCCCAGCACCAGCAGCGCGCCGGAGAAACGGCCCGCCCAATCCAGCAGGCTGGGATCGTGCTTAAGCAGGTCGCCAAAGAACCGGCCCGCGGCCAGCAACGCGGCCAGCCACAACACAGAGCCAAGTCCGTCGAACAGCAGAAATGGACCGTAGTCCATGCCGTTCTGGCCGGCAACCGGAGGCGCCAGCGTCGAGAGGCCCGGCACGAACTTGGCAAACATCAGCGTGATGGCGCGGCGATGGCCGAACGAATTCTGCGTGCGGCGAACGCAGATGGTGGGTTCGAGCGAAAGCTTGCAGAGGATGCGAAGCACATGATGGCCGAAATAGCGGCCCACCATAAACCAGGCGCTGTCGGCGATCAGGCAGGCGACGACCCCAGCCAGCAAGGCAAAGGGAAAGCTGAGCTGATGCTCGGCAGACAGGGCTCCGGCGGCCAGGAGCACCGGGGTGGCGGGCAGAGGAACGCCGCATTGCTCCACCAGAACCCAAGCGAAGAGCAGAAGATAGCCGTAGGTAAGCAAAACATGTGTGGGCAGAGCCATAGAGATCCCGTCTTCGCTGAATGTTGAGAGTTAAGACCGCCCGATTCTCCGTCAGCCTGGCGTGGACGACAGATAAGATAGGGAAGTCTCTAAACTATCCGATGATCGATCTTTAAATTCGTTTCATTTAAGGACAATTTAGCAAAGGGGAGGAGCAAAAAGGCCGCCCGAGAGCGGCCCCTTCAAAGGAACAGGTGAAACGTGGTGCCTAATTGGCAGGTTGCATAGGTTCCGAAGCCAAGGGAATCGTGGCGTCGGCAGTCTGCTGGTTCTTGTTGGCAAAGTAGTTGCGGTCCCAGAGCTTGCGATAGAAAGCGCCGGTCAACTCCGCGGCGCGGGGGCCGAAGGTGGGGCGCCCGCCTTCGAGAAAGAAGACCGTGACGAGACTACCTTGGGGCGTGTCGGAATAAGAGGCAAACCAGCCGAAGCGGGTTCCCTTATCCGAACAGGTCCCGGTCTTGCCGAAGACAGGCAGGGCGTTGAAGTTGGCACGCAGACGGCGAGCCGTTCCATATTCCACTGCGCCGGCCATGCCGTCTTGCAGGTCGGGCACGTAGCGGGCGATATCGAGGGTGCGCTTTACCTTGGGAGTAAAGGCAGCCACTTCGGAGATGTTGGTGGGATGCTGCAGGTAGAAGAGGGTTCCGCCGTTGGCAATGGCGGCAACAAATGCGCCAAGCTGCAAGGGAGTCATGGAGACACCCTGGCCGAAGCTGCACATGCGGCCTACGCCGCCTTCCGAGGCCGGCAATTCCCGGTCGGGATAGGTGCCAAGCTGCTCGCCTGCAATGTGATAACCGGCCAACTCGCCAAGGCCAAACTGGGTGGCATAGCGGCGAACGCGCTGGAAGCCCAGTTCCCTGCCCAGCTCCTCAAAATAGAGGTTGTTGCTATGGGCGATGGCTTCGGTCATGTTCATACGGAAGCCGGCAAGCTGCACCGGTGTGTCGCGGGTAACCAGTTTCTCAGAGAGCGCCGCCAAGGCGACAGAAAGCTTGATGGTGGAACAGGGCTCGGCTCCCGGTGAAAGGGCAAGCTTCTGGTTGACCATGGCGAGAATGCGTCCGTTGGCAGGATTGATGACCACGGCAGTGCCGTTCATGCCATCAAGCGCGTCAATGGCGGCCTGGCGAACAATCGGGTCTTCCCCAGCCGTCACGTCGCCCGAAAAAATGTCGCTGGTGGCAAAGGAATTGGCGGTAAACCGCTCGTAATTGCGGGGATGGCGGAGGCTCAGTTTGGCGCGGCGCAGGGCGGCGGGCGAGGTCGCCTTTGCCGAGCCGCGCACCCGGCGCCGCGCCGGAGCGGCTGATTCTGCACGGGCTGACGCAGCGCGCGCCGTGGAGCGGGAGGTCCGCGCTGCAGTGGACCGGCCAGCCGGCCTGGCCGCATGAGCGGTAACGGCATGACGGCCGCCACGACGAGGTTCAATCAAATGGGGGGTCGAGAGCCTGGGACGATGTAGTGTATGCGGGGCGTTCAAGGCCATCGCACCCGTCCCCACGATAGAAATAGACAACATCAGTCCACAAGCCCAAACGCAAGACAGTTTCATCCAGCAACATCCTCTCAACTTTGGATTCGTGCCATGCGTCAGCACAAGGGCGGCGCACTTCTTCCTACTGTTTCTTCCGCCAACCGCTTCCGATCCTTGCCGCGGAACATGCTTCCACAGGCAGAAGATCGACTAGCTTCCTAAAGGGCCGGAATCCTTGCAATTGAACTCTCAATTGCCACTGGGTCCAGTCATTGCTTATTTCTACAATAACCGAAAATTCCTCACGACGTTTTGCAAGCGTCCCGAGCCGTCCTGGATTTTGAACTTATCGGCACTATACAACCAGTTGCCCCTTCCTACGAGTTAAAATTTTCGCTTCAGGAGATGAATCGGCTAAAAGCGTAACCGGCGCATGAAAGCGGGAACGTCCAGGTCCTTCTCCGCCGCATCACTGTTTTCTGAGAAATTGGGCTCGCCGGGGCCGGTACGATCATCTACGGCTGCCGGACCGGCCGCTCCATTGCCAAGGTCGGTCGCATAATCCCGCGGAAAGGGCGTATAGCCGGGCTCTTCGGACATTTCGGCGAATTGCGGCCGGGCAGGCGCGAAAACCGGTTCCTGGTCCTCTTCTGGCGCCGACTCGACCGGCGGCTCTGCTGCAGCCGCGGCGGCCGGTTCCGGCTCCGAGAAGAAGACGGGCTCTTCCGGTTCCGCCGGCTCTTCCTGCGCCACTGTCTCTTCAGGCTCTTCATCCTGGCTCAGAAAGCGTGGAGGAGCAGACACGGCAGCCAGCGCCGGAGCAGCCTCGGGCATCCAGGTATCGGGCGCGACCACGGGTACGGAAACGATCGCTTCGTCGTCCACGCTCAACATGCGGGCACGGCGCTCGGGCATCTGGTCGCGGAAGCCCGTGGCGATGACGGTAATCTTGACCTCTTCGCCCATTTTTTCGTCGAGAACGGCGCCGAAGATGATGTTGGCATCCTCATGCGAAGCGGACTGGATCAACGAGGACGCCTCGTTGACCTCGGACAGCTTGAGCGAACTGGAGCCGGTGATGTTGATGAGGATGCCGCGCGCGCCGTCGATGGCGCCGGCCTCAAGCAGCGGCGAAGCCATGGCAGCCTGAGCCGCCTCGATGGCGCGATTTTCTCCGGAGCGGACGGCCGTACCCATGACGGCGTGGCCCATGCCGGCCATGGTCGTCTTCACGTCGGCAAAGTCGCGGTTGATGATGCCGGGGATGGTGATGATGTCGGAGATGCCCTGCACGCCCTGCCGCAGCACGTCGTCGGCAATACGGAAACTCTCGAAGAAGCCGGCATCTTTGGCGACGGCAAGCAGCTTTTCGTTGGGAATGACGATCATGGTGTCGACGCTTTCGAGCAGCTCTTTAAGGCCGCGATCGGCCTGCTGCATACGGCGCTTGCCCTCAAACGTGAATG
>JAATGG010000213.1 GCA_015654835.1 Terriglobales bacterium | reverse complement strand
CAGGGCGCGGAGGAATTCATCGAGCAGATACGGGGCGAACTAATAAACCGCACTTATGTGCCGCTACGTTCGCGGAGGCAGGAAATACCGAAGGACGGAGGAAAATTCCGAACTCTTTCGATACCTGCTATCCGGGATCGAGTGGTACAGGGTGCGCTCAAGCTCATTATGGAGCCGATCTTCGAGGCGAATTTTCAACCGGGGTCGTATGGATATCGTCCCAAGCGCACGGCGCATCAGACGGTGCATCGAGTAGCGATAGCAATCGCGCAATGCAAGACCCACATCATCGATCTGGATTTAAGAGCATATTTTGATACAGTCAGGCACCATCGGCTGTTGGAAAAAGTTGCTCGACGAATCAAGGATGATGAGGTTATGCGGTTGCTGAAGCTGGTTCTGACAGCATCGGGCAAACAAGGCGTTCCACAGGGCGGGGTAATTTCACCGTTACTCAGCAACATCTATCTGAACGAGGTAGATCGTATGCTGGAGCGGGCGAAAGAAGCCACGCGCTACGGGAAATATACCGCCGTTGAGTATGCCCGTTTCGCCGATGATCTGGTGGTGCTGATCGATGCTTATCCGCGCCATGCGTGGCTGATCGGGGCGGTGAACAAACGGCTGCGGGAGGAGTTCGCCAAACTACAAGTCGAAATCAATGAAGAGAAGAGTCACATCGTGGACCTGGAACACGGGGAAAGTTTTGGTTTCCTGGGGTTCGACTTCCGACGCCTTCGCAGCATTGGAAGGCAAGTGTGGCGAGCGCATTACACGCCCAAGCTGAAGAAGCGGACGGCGTTGTTGCATAAACTCAAAGCTGTGTTCCGGCGATTCCAGTCCCAGCCCGTAGAGCAGGTGATCCAACGGATCAACCCGATACTGCGCGGCTGGATAAACTATTTCGCCATCGGACACTCCGGAGAGTGCTTCTCCTTCATTAAAGAATGGGTAGAAAAGAAGATTCGACGCCATCTGGGACGATCCCGGAAACTATGGGGCTTCGGCTGGAAGAGGTGGAGTACGAAATGGCTGTATGAAGACTTGAAGTTATTCAATAACTATCAAGTTCGATACATGACAAAACCGAAAGCGCTCCCAGCATGATAAGTCACATAAATCTTGACATGAAGCAAACAGGAGAGCGCAATGCGGGAAATCCGCACGTTGCGTTCGACGTGGCGGGGGCTGGAAACGGATTCACGAATGAGCTAGTGAGGCACTCCCAGAGGAAACGGGGAGAAACGGATAGGCTCAGTCTACGAACACCGCGCCAGTCCTCGACCCTACCGGAAAGGATTTTATCGTGAGCTTTGACATCATCATCCCGTTCCTGAAGCCCATCGAGCATCTGCTCGCGAGCGGCACAGTCTCCGAAATCATGGTCAATCCCGATGGATCTGTCTGGATCGAGGAGAAAGGCCATATAGAACCAATGGCGGATATCCACTTCGAGGACGGAGCATTGCTGACCGCCCTCGAAGTGATCGCTAATCGTTTTGGAAAGAAACTCGACGCGGACTCGCCCATCCTGAATCTCCGCCTGCCGGATGGCAGCCGCATGGCCGCGCTGATTCCGCCTGTCGTCAACCCCCACCCCATGCTCACGATCCGTAAGCTCACGTCGCGGAACTTCACTATCCACGATCTGATCGAGCGAAAGATGCTGACGGAGCCGCAGGCAGAACAGCTTGCGGACTCTATTCAGCATGGCGACAACCTGCTCATCTCCGGAGCAACAAGCTCAGGCAAGTCGACGTTGCTCAATGTGCTGGCCGGTTTCATTCCCGACGAGGACCGCATCTTGATCCTTGAGGATGTGGCCGAACTTTATATACGGAAACCGCACGTCATCTCCGCCGAGGCCCAGCTCGATACCCACAAAAGCCAGATCGGGTTCCCCGACCTGCTTAAAGCGGCGTTACGTCACCGCCCTGATCGCATCATCGTGGGCGAAATACGCGGAACCGAAGCGCGTGTCTTTCTCGATGCATTGAATACCGGGCATCGAGGATCGCTTACAACTATTCACGCCAACGGTGCCGAAGATGCACTGCATCGTCTGTCGCAGTTGGCGATGCGCGGTTCCGGAGGCGTATCGCTCAACGATGTGGAGGAGGAATGCCGCAGGTCCATCGATGTGGTCATTCACGTCGCCAGGATCGATGGAGTCCGCGCGGTTCGGGAACTACTTCGTATCAGAGGTTTCTGATTTGGGCAGTACGGAAGGTTGCTGTGCAAGCACCGCGCGCTCGGCCTTCTTCTTCTGCCGCCTGATCTTGGCCCAGCGTTTCTTTTGTGCCGTGGCGATCGCCTCCCGGGCTTCTGTACTGAGTACCCGCTTGGGCTGCTTGCCGGCAGAAACCTGTTTTGCAACCTGACGATTGGTTCCATCTGACACTGCAGTGGACGCCGCAAGTGCACGGACGCGGGTCAGCAAGGCAATTGCTGCATCGATCTCCTCGACCAAATTTCCCTCGGGTCTGCGTCCGGTCGCTTTCTTTGCCATTGTTCTGTTATCTCCTCTGTACGGTGAATACAAGAATGCCTTCTCAGCATATACCAAGCGCCGATTCCGATTGCCTGTGCCAAGCATCGGGGTACTCACCACATGGGAGATATGCTCTGATTACAGAGAACGACATTGGCACCGCATCAACGGAACTTCAGCCAGCTTTGCGATTAAGCTTCGATGCGGCTTAAGCATTCGGCTTGCGCCACCCGCGCGGGCCCTCCACAGGCCGGCATTTCTCAACAAGATATTGCAAGAAATCATTTAAGACTGATCGGTGGTCGGACTGCCGATAGGCTACGCCATATTCATAGGCAATTTCGTCATCGGGAAAAGGAATGTAAACAGCCTTTGTCAGCGTAAGTTCCTCCGAGTACCGCTTGGTGACAATGGTGATGCCCGTCCCTGCGCCCGTATCCACCAGGTGAACGGACTCGGCAGGAGATGCTGAAATGCAGAGCCATTCTGGTGCGGAACCAAGATTCCGGCACCTGCCAAGCAATGCATCCTTCAGGGCATTGGGAAACTGGTGTTTCGAACCGATGATTTGCTCGTGACAGAGATCCGCAAGATGAATCTCAGTACGGCCCCGGAGGACATGGTTCTCCGGTAGAACAGCTAACAGCGTATCGTGAGTCAGATGGAGCGGCGCGACGTAGGGTTCGGTAACGGGCCATGCGACTAAGGCCACATCGGCCTTCCCGTTTAGAAGCATCGCAATGGCTTCTTCATCCGAGTCGCAAGGCTGCTGGAACGAAATACCCATACCCTCCACTGCTTGCGCAGCGACTACGATAGAGAGCAATTGCAGGTCGACATGACGCGGTCTGCTAACCGCAAGCCTTTCTGAAAACGCCCGGTGAGCCGCATCGGTGCGGGTGATTAGGCGCTGGAAATCCTCAAGTATCCGCCTTGCTTCCTCGACGAACACAAAACCCTCCGGGGTGATCGCCCTCACCACGCCCTTGCTCCTGTCGAAGAATTTGCATTCCCGACTCTTTTCCACCTTGTGGATGCGGGCGGTTAGGCCCGGCTGCGTCATATGCATGCGCTGTGCCGTTTCCGTGAAACTGAGCGTCTCCGCAAGCATCACCACGCATTCGAGATCGAGCACATCCAGTTGATCAATAGTGGCCATCCGAGTTCCTTCTTCCCTAACTGCTTTTCACGCATTCTCATTCCCCGTACTCTCACGGCGCACAAGGCTCACACTCCATTAGGACTTTTTTTGTGAAACATGGGAATGATTACAGCGGCATCTCGCAGTTCCCGTACTGCTCTCTCTTTTTAAGAATGGATTATTCCATCTTAAGAATTACGATCATGCCCCCCATCACGCGTCAGGGCAACTTAAGCCGACAGGGGACGCAAGAATCGAGGGCGGCGACCATCAACTGCGCGAGGCGTTCGGGGGGTGGCCCCCGGCGACCCTCCATGAGGCCACGTGCTAGAGCACCGCGTGGATGGAAATTCCATTCGGTCGGGGCGAGGATCTGATAGCGGCAGACGCGCCCATCCGCTATTTCTATTCGATGCGCCAGCCAGCCCCTCGCTGCCTCGACCACTCCGAGGCCGACACCATCGCCGACCGGTATCGGCGAGTTTCTGTCACGATAGATTTCTTCTGCGAGGTCCCGCATCTCCATCAGGCACCACATCGTCTCGACGCATTGAGCAAGGAAGCGGGCGGCCAACCCTCGGCCATGTTGGGCAACGACCGCCCGAACTAGCGGATCCCCCGCCCGGCGCGCCAGCGGCCCCGTCTCTCTCGGTCCGCCCTCCCATTCCGGCTGAGCAACAAAGGCGCCGTTGGCATCGGCGGCAAGACACCGCTCCAACGCTGCCTCGTCGAGACTATCCAACAGCGGCACGCCGCTCGCGCCGCAGCCTTCCCATCCTTCCGCCTCAAGCAAACTAAAGAGCTCAGCAGCAGTCCCCCTGGCGCCGCGGACCCAGTCCCGCCAGCCTGCTGTATCGAGCGGCAAAGCCAGCCGCGCATCCTCGATCGCGTTTTCGGCCGCGTCGAGCCTGGCCATCAGCGCCGTTTTATCCGGGGCCAGCCAACCGCCGCCGGGCCGCATCCAGTCACCATCGGGATAGATGCAGTCCCACAGATCGGCCAGGCTGGCCCGAAGCGCCTTCAAGGCATGAAATGTGGTCGGTCTCTTCCCTAGCAAAACCGGCCAGTCCAACAGCGCGCAGGTAGCGTGCTCCAGGACCGTTTCACCCCGCAGCAGGAGCGCACGCGCCGCCTTCTGTGAAGGGCCGGGATCTATTCCCAAAGCCTGTTCGACGGCGATGCTGCCAGCCAGCCCTTGAGCGATTCGACAGACGGAGAATAGCGCGGCAATGCGGCGAACCGCAGCTTCGGACGTGAAGCCAGCCAGACGCGAGGCGAGACCGAGCGGACGGTGGTTCGTGATCGCCACATCAACGATGCAGTCGCCTTCGGCGGTCACAGCAATGTCGATGCCACCCTCGCCTGCAAAGCCGCCGTTCATCGCGAATCTCCTGCAGTTGGCTCGCGGAGCGCAGTTTCCAGATAGACCAGGGTTTCGGCTGCCACCTCCGGCGGCACCTTTTCGACGGCATAAGCGTTCGCGAGTACAGCGACATAATCACCAGGCGCCACTGACTCAGGCATCAGCACTGTGCTGACCACGCGCCGGACGTCGAAACATTCGACGGTGGCGACATTACCATCAGCAGAGACCACCAGGGACGGAATGGCCATGCACATAGCGGACTTCCTCTCAGGCGCGCAGCCGGGCTGGATGGCCGCTCACCGCCAACTCCGAAACAACAAGGCTCACCACTTCGTCCAGGCGAGCCTTGACTGCGTGCGAGAGTTCAAAGCCCAACGAGAGCGTCACCGGCTGCACGCCGATCAGGACGACGTGGCTGGGGGCCGAACCTTTGAAGGCCAGCGCCGCCAGAACATCGGAAAGTCCGACCTGATGCGGCGACAGCTTGGTTTTGAAGAAGGCTGGTACCTGATCGCCTTCCAAGCGGACGATCGATGCAGGAGGCTGGCCGATCCTCAGCGCGTCGATGACGATGAGATGCTCGACCTCATCTAACTCTGGCACAAGCTCCATGCCTGTGGTTCCGCCATCCACAACATGGACATCATCGGCTAAGTCGTATTGTTGAGCGAGGGCTTTCACGGCATGCACCCCAACGCCCTCATCGCTTAGCAGCACGTTGCCGATGCCCAGAACCACTACTTTGCTCACAAGACGCTGACCTGAACGGCGGTTTTGTGCTCGGCATCGGTCAGATGCACGGCACAGGCAAGACACGGATCGAAGGAGTGGATGGTGCGCAGTGCCTCCAGGGGCCGTTCGGGGTCCGCTACGGGTGTGCCCAGCAAGGCCACTTCGTAACTGGCGGGTTGTCCCTTGTCATTTTTCGGGGCGGCGAGCCAGGTGGAAGGAACCACCGCCTGATAGTTGGCGATGCGACCGTCTTTGATCACGACCCAATGGGAGAGCAGGCCGCGTGGCGCCTCAACCTGACCGACGCCGGCGATTTCGCCTTTGGGAAAGGTGGGCTTGTTAAAGGTCGCCACATCTCCCTTCCCGATGTTTTCCATCAGTAGTTTCCAGTTGGCCTGAAGATCTTCATAGACGACGCAGGCACGGATCACGCGCGCGGCGTGACGTCCGACGGTCGAATTCAAAGCCGCAGGAGATATCTTTGAGCCGGACAGAGTGTGAATCTTTTGACTTAGCCGTTCGACGTAGAGCCTGGTTGTCTGGTGCCCGCTCGCCACGCCTGCCAGGACCGACGCGATCGGTCCTACCTGGGCCGGTCTGCCATAGTAGGTCGGCGACTTGACCCAGCTATATTTGCCGTCATCCTGAAAATCCGTATAGGCGGGAGTGGTCTCGCCTCTCCAGGGCTTGAGCTCGCCGTCATTGCTTTTGTAGGTGTACCAGGAGTGCTTCACTGACTCGGCTACACCATCAGTGAAATAGGGATCGCCGAATCGGGAGATCTTCCGGAAACCGGCAAGATCGCCCCCGTGAAGAAAACCTCCCGGCATCATGAATTGCGTACCCTTGGTGTCGGTGGGCAGATCCGGTGTTGACAGGAAGTCGTTAACGCCGGCGCCCAACGAAGACCACTCGGGATAAGACGCGGCGATAGCCGCAACATCCACGAAGTAACAGTTATGGAGGAAAGCTCCGACCTTGTCGATGCATTCCTTGATCTCGAGAAGCCGTTCGATGGTGAGCACGCTCTGACTGTCAGTCGAGATGGGATTGGAGACGCCGCCCACGGCCAGGTTCTGGATGTGCGGCGTCTTCGAGCCTAGCGTGCCAACGATTTTGTTGGCCCATCGCTGCGCATCGAGAGCTTGCAGGTAATGCGCCACCGCCATCAGGTTGACTTCGGGCGAGAGCTTCATCGCCGGATGGCCCCAATAGCCATTGGTAAAGATGCCAAGTTGGCCGGAGGCGACGAAGGTCTTCAGCCGCTTCTGGGTATCGGCCATGACCGCCGGACTATTTCCTTCCCAGTCCGAGATGCTTTCGGCGAACCGTGCCGCCTTAGTGGGATTGGCCTTGGTCGCCGAGACCACGTCCACCCAGTCCAAGGCGGACAGTTGATAGAAGTGGACGATATGGTCATGCAGGGTATGGGCGGTCAAAACCATGTTGCGAATGTACTGGGCATTCAACGGAACTTCCAGTTCGAGCGCCTCTTCGACCGCCCGCACCGAAGCGATGGCGTGAACGGTGGTGCATACGCCGCAGATGCGCTGCACGATGGCCCACGCGTCGCGCGGGTCGCGATCCAATACGATCTTCTCAATGCCGCGCCACATCTGGCCCGATGCCCAGGACTTGGCCACACGGCCATTCTCAACTTCGACATCGATGCGAAGATGACCTTCAATGCGAGTAACCGGATCAATGGTGATTCTTGTCGTCATGCGACGCTCCTATTAGTTGCCAGCGCCGCAGGATGGGCGTGCTCAACGGATGGAAGAACAGGAAAGAACTTGACGATCAGCACGTAGCCGAGAACTTCGACTGCGATCATGCCGAAGGTCACCAGCAGTTCAGGGACCGACGGAAAGTAGCGCCAGCCAGTGCGGCCGTAGGCGATCATGTAGGCGTCGAGGCGATAAAGGATGCCGCCCGAGAGTATGCACATCGCGGCGATGAACTGATAGTGCGGAGCCATTCTCCGGTGCTCAGGCCACAGCAGAATAACCGGAATCAGATAGAGGGCGTTCTCCGCCAGGAAAGCGAAGCTGAGCCCACCGGAAGTGAAGATGTAATGCAGGTTGCCCTGGTAGAGCAAAGCGCCCCAGCGAATCGCGAGGAATGCGGTCACCACTGCGATCAGGTAGCGCGACAGCAATCCGAGAATATGGGCCTCGGAGATGCGCGCGAAGCGATCCGACACCAGGGTCGCCTCCAGCATGACGACGCTATAGCCGATGCACAATGCCGTCAGCAGAAAGAGTGCGGGAAGAACCGGAGTCTGCCACAGCGGACTGAGGAGCGGACCGAAGGGAATCAACATGGTGCCCAGCGAGGACTGGTGCATGGTCGGTAGCGTCATGCCCAGGGCGATAAACGCGAACAGAACCTTGTTCAGCACCTTCTCGACGGCCGTAGCGACGGCATGAAGATCTCCGCCCCGCCGCCCCGTCCACTCGACAGTCTTCTCGATTACCGGCGGAGCAAACTCCAGCATCAGGACCATCGTATAGACGCTGACGCACAAGGCGACTTCGATCATGACCGAGTTGAGGTTGAAGTAAGCCGGCCACACGATGTGCCAGGCGTTCCACCACCGACTGATGTCCACCAGCACGGATACCCCGCCGAGAGCATAGCCGAACATGCTGGCCAGGATAGCCGGCCGCATCAGAGGATGGTACTGGCCCTTGTTGAGCACATAGACAATCAGCGCCACCGCGTAGCCGCCGCACCCGATGGCCGAACCAGCGACCATGTCATACGCAAGCCACAACCCCCACGGAAAACCGTCATTGAGATTGGTGACCGACCGGAGACCAAAGCAGAGACGAATCAGGACGAGGATCCCCATGATCGCCACCATGAGGGCTGCCATGATGGTCGTCCTGGTAATGTAAGGTCCGCCAAGAGGTTTCATGCGCATAGCCTACTCATCCCCCTTGTGCTGATCTACGTGCTTGTCGTGTTCAGCAGTTTTGTGCTGTTCGCTGTTGGTCGCCCGGCGAACCAGGAAGAGCAGGCAGCCGAATAGCACTGCGGGCGCGATCATCCCCTTGTAGAGTGTGTGCTGAATGGTCTCCGAGATCGACACGAACGACTTCTTCGGGAGCACCGGCATGCCAAGCTTCTCGAATCGCACCCCGGAGAGCAGCTGCATCTGCGTGCCGCCGACTTCCGTCAGGCCGTAGGTTTCCGCAACATAATGTGGGGCAGGCTTCTCATGCACGTCGGTCGAGTCGGCTGTCTTGCGCGGGAAGAAGGCTCTCTCGCCCGGCCTCAGTTTATGGCGGCGCTCGGCTTCGGCACGTAGCACTGTCACTGGACCGAACAAGGTGGCGCCGGTGGGGCAAACCTCGGCGCAGGCTGCGATCTTGCCCTCTGCCAGGCGCGGCTTGCACAACTCGCATTTGCGCAGCCGCGCGAAGGTCTTGTCGTACTCGAAACGCGGCACCCCGAAAGGACATGCAGCCACGCAGTACCGGCAGCCAATGCAGTTATCGGGGTTGTAGCTGACGATCCCTGTCTCTGGGTTCTTCGTCATGGCCTTAACCGGACAGACCGACACGCAGGAGGGATCGATGCACTGCAGGCACGACTTCTTCATGAAGGCGTACCCATCCTTTTCCGAGTCTTTGGTCACGCCCGTGCCTTCGCGATAGGCCTTGATCACGGTCAGCGTATCGGCATCGAGATCAAGCGGCGTATCCCACAGCTTGTCTTCTGTGTTGAACTCCGGATGCGTGCCGTTCGCCTCGCGGCAGGCGACCACGCACGCCTTGCAGCCGACGCATAGGGTCGAGTCAAACAACAGCCCCAGCGCCTTGGGCGGTAAAGTCTTTTCTTCGCGGACTTCGGCCGTTGCTGCCGTGGCACCCGCACAGGCAGCGCCAGCCGCCGCTGTTCCCTTCAGAAAGCTTCTTCTTGTCAGCGGCATGGAATCACTCCTTGCCTTCTGACGGGTCTTCGGGTTTGCTTCCCTTGCCGAGATTGCTGGCCATGGCTGCCGAAGCGCCGATGACAACTCCAGCAGCGCCCGCCAGCACCGCGACGGACGCGATGGTCGCTCCATGACCCTGTTGCTCGACAATGCGCGGATAGGAGGCGGGCGGCGTTACGCCCTTCAATTCTGCCAGGGCGAAAATAGGCTTTTCGAAACCGATCCCTTTCTCCGTACAGCCGATGCATGGGTGGCCCGTGCCGACCGGCCAGCTTCCGCCGCCCACATCGCCGAACAGAATCGCAGGACAGTTGGCATGCGTCTCAGGCCCCTTGCAGCCCAGCTTGTAAAGGCACCACCCGGCACGATGTCCGGCGTCCCCGAACTCCTGCGCGAAACGGCCCGCATCGAAGTGCGGACGCCGCTCGCAGTTCTCATGGATGATGCGCGAGTAGGCGAACTTCGGACGTCCCTGGTTATCGAGTTCCGGCAGCTTACCGTATGTGATGTAATGCACCACGGTCGAAAGAAAGTTATAAGGATTAGGCGCACAGCCCGGTATGTTGACCACCGGCTTCTTCCATACCTCATCCACGCCCACGCAGCCGGTAGGATTCGGTTTCGTCGACGGCATTCCTCCCCACACGGCGCAGGAACCCAGCGCAATCACCGCCGCCGCATCCTGCGCGCATTCGTTCAGGATCTCTACCGCTGTCCGGCCGCCGATCTTGCAGTAGATGCCGTTATCCTTCGCGGGAATCGCGCCCTCGACCACCAGCACGTACTTGCCCTTATTGGCCGCCATCGAGGCCCTGCGTGCCGCATCCGCCTGATGGCCCGCGCCGGCGAACAGCGTCTCGTGGTAATCGAGCGAAATCAACTCCAGAATCAGCTTGTCGAGCGCCGGATGCTCGGTGCGCAGCAGCGATTCCGTGCAGCCCGTGCACTCCGCAAAATGCAGCCAGATCACCGGCGGACGATGCTTGGTCGATATCGCCTGGGCGATTGCGCCTTCTGCTTCCGGCGGCAATCCCAAGGTTACTGCCACGACTGCACAAAACTGCAAGAACGTACGCCGGGACAGCCCCAGCCTTGTATCAACGCTGGCCAATCCCTCGTCGTTGTCGCTGAAACAACCATGATTCCTTACAACACAGAAATTCGGCGTCTTCCGTATGGTCATCTACCCTCATAACCCCGTTGACATATTAGGTTCGCACGCAAAGTCGATACCTTCATTGCCATATAGCCCAAACATGGGCTATGACGTATTGGGGCATGCAATTACTGGTCCACTTCCTGTTATGTGAAATCTCAAGTAATTCGTGGCTTCTGCGGCAAAAAGCACTGCGGGAGTTACTGCGGAGCGTCTGAGCTGACGCAATATAGTCAGCTCAACGCCATAACCTCCTGTAGGGTGGGCTACCGAGTTTGGAGGCCAATACCTGTGGGCGCGGGGATATTTATGTGCGAGCGTGGGAGCGGTAGGCGAGCAGACGATCCGCCTATACGCCGAAAGCCATCGGCGGGACTGTAGGGAAGAACTTCAGAATCATCACCCCAACAAGGCTTGAAGCCGGCACTGAGCCAGACTTCTGGCGGCTGGAGCTGCAATCGCGTGACTGTTAGTCGTTATCAAGCTTGCCGTCCCTTAGGCGGTGGTCGTTTTAGCCATGCCTGAAACTAACTCCGAAGGTTCCCCGGGGATATACCCATTTGACAATCCCCTTGTCCTTGCACATGATTCTGCAGGTTCCACATTCTAAGCAACCTGCATAGTCGAAACTGATTCCACCACTCTTGTCTAGTTTGTACAACCCTGCGGAACAAACAACCAGACACGGTTTATCCTCGCACCTCGCACATATCTCCTTATCCAATACGATATGAGGTTCTTCTTCATCCACATTGAATTTGTTGAGACTTAGGAGCTCCGGGGTTTGCATCCTGTCAATGTTCATAGCGCCTTCATCCCCCTGATACCGTCTGCAAACAATTGCCGCAGCGTAAGTTTATTTCCTTTCACAACGCCCCAAATCTGCTTCCTTAGATGGTCTGGAACCGATCCATCGACCGCATAAAGCTTTTGGAAAAGGTCAGCAGCAACTTTTGGGTAGGTCCCGAATAAATTCGGTATATCCAGGGCGTCGGTAAATCCATCCAGCGCTCTCATGATCGGTAAGAGTTTGACAGCTTCCAGCTGTTGCATATATGCAGGCCCGACTTTGGCCGGGCTAGCTGCTTCAAGAATAGCTTTTGCCGCGGCGAGCCCACTCAAGACCGCCAGATCGAGACCCCTGATGGTGTACCCCAGGTTAACGACAAATCCGGCTGCCTCGCCGCATACCAAGAAACCTTCTCGATACAGCTTCTTGGGAATTCCCCGATAACCTTCCTCCGCCACCAGATGCCCGCCGTACTCTACTGTTTTCCCACCTTCAAGGAGCGGGCAAATGGCCGGATGCATCTTGAATTCCTGAAACATCTCAGGAAGCGATCGTCCGTGCCGGGCCACTTCTTCCGGCATAAACACGGCGCCCAGCGAAATGCTTTCCTTGTTGGTATAGAGAAATCCACCACCATGTATCCCCTCGGTACAACCTAAAATGAGGCGCGCCGCACCTTCCTCGCTCTTGAGGTTGAATCTCTGCTCGATGGTTTGAGCGGGAAGTTCGATAATCTCTTTCACGCCCACCGCAACAGCATGGGACTCAATGTCTTTGATCAGGCCAGCCTTTTGGGCTATGAATGAATTGACGCCATCGGCCGCTACTACAACGTTGGCGTACATCTCATCGCCTCCGGCAATCACCCCGACAATCTTCCCCTCCTTCTCTATCACGTCATCCACTCGAATACCGCACACGACCGTCGCACCCATCTCTTCGGCCTTGCCGGCAAACCACGGATCAAATACCGCCCTTAAGATCGTAAAAGATTGCGCTGTCCCTCCTACCCTATTAAATGAAGGGTCATAATAGTCGACACTTATAGCCCGGTTGCCGCTTAACATCATGATTTGTTCATGAGTGACTTTTCTCTCCAGAGCGGCTTCTGCTGTCAGCCCACGATCCACCATCTCCAGGGCGTACGTATAAAACCTGCCCCCGGTTACATTCTTGCTCCCGGCGCTGTCGCCACGCTCGATCACCAGAACCGTCTTACCCTGCTTCGCAAGTGTGTAGGCGCAGGCTATTCCTGCCGGACCGGCGCCTATTACAATCGCATCGAAGTTCTCGTCGCCCATCGTCTTATCACCTTTTCACCCGTCTAAGTTCTAAGCACCCTTAAGTGTCTTAGTTAAGAGCGGGATGACCTGATACATATCTCCAACAATGCCGTAATCGGCAGCCTTAAAGATGGGTGCCTTCGGATCCGTGTTTACGGCTACGATGATCTGAGAATCCCTGATACCGAACACGTGTTGTATCTGACCGGATACACCCATGGACAGGTATAGCTTCGGTTTTACGACCGCACCTGACATGCCGATATACTGTTCCACGGGCAGCCAGTGTTTTTCCTCAGCAACCCCTCTGGTGCAGCCTACTTCTGCCCCTAGGACAGCAGCTAGATCGTGGGCGATCTGCAAATCTTCCCTTTTGTCCAGGGCCATACCAACACAGACAATCCTCTCCGCTACTGAGAGGTCGGCACCCTCTTTGACGATATCTTTTCTCTCCACCAAGGTAGTGCGCGTATCTGCCGAAATCTCAAGGGTTGTAACCTCTGCTGCGCCGCTAATCGCTTCGAACTTTCCAGCGCGCACTGTCACAACACACAATCCCTCTAAGACCTCGCTCTGTTGAACGGATCCGCCGTACATCATTCGTTCAGTCACCAGTTTGCCATCCGTATAGGTGATTGATGACGCCTCGCTTACCATTGCGCAGTCCAGATACCCGGCGACCCTGGCAGCGATATCTCTCCCACTGACGGTTGCACCGACTACAAAGAGTTCCGCGCCTTGTTCTGCGAGCAAGTGCGCTATCGACTTGCCATAGTTTTCCACCAGTTCGCTGTCGCCCTTCAACAGACATACCTTATCTGCTCCAGAGTTACTTAGATCCTTCGCTGCTCGCTCGTCAAAGGTCAGAACAATGGCTCTTTTTCCGCAGCCTTTCGCAAAGCCAACGAGCTCTGCCGCTAGATCCTTCTTATCGCTGTAAACATAGATTCCCGCCATTAGAGGACGCCTTCCTTCCTAAGAGCAGCCGTGAGTTCTTTTACCTTGTCTGCGATTTCGCCTTCGCTGAAGATGACGCTCTTCCGGTTCATCGCATAGGCCTTCAGGGCAGACACAGTCGTTTTTGGAGCAAAGTCTACTCCTAGATCCCCGGCCTTAAATTCAGTGACGGGCTTTTTACCAGCCGACAGAACCGCTTTCAGGCCCGGTATGGGGGCAGAGTTCATTTCCGGCAGTACTGCGATCACAGCGGGCAGCTCACTTTTAACAGTTTGCATGCAGTCTTCAAGTCTTCTAACGGCGATGAGAGCATTGCCATCGAACCTCACGCTGCTGACCGATGTAATAACTGGCCAGTCAAGGACTGCGCCTATTCGAGGCGCGGTCTGGCGAGCATAGGTATCACTGGCGCCTTCGCCACAGACCACCAGACTAACGTTCTCAATCTTCTTCACAGCCGCGGCGAGAGCTTTGGCCGTTACAGCACCATCTGCTCTTGCAGCCTCCTCGGCATTGATGTAGCAGGCTTCGGCAGGTCCTCTGGATAAGGCATCCTTTAGTGACTGCTTTGCTTTAGGCGTACCAAAGGTCAGCGCAACAGCCGTTCCGCCCAGAGCGCCTGCTGCCTGTACGGCTGCTTCTATTGCATTGCGGTCGTAATCACTTATCTTGCCTTTGGCTTTACTAATATCGAGGGTCGAATCTGCATTTACCTTGATATCAGTTTCATCTGCCACCCATTTGTAGCAGGCTATGACTTTCGACATGGGTCCACCTCGTCAGTATCGTGTCCTTGGTCAACACTTTGCATCATCATGTTTGCTCCGCACAGTTAGGAAGGAAGGGCCTCAGGCCTGGACATGATAGGCCCTTTCCGTTTTTGCCATCCAAACGACGAACCGGACATCTCGCCTAAGCTAAACGTCCAGTCCATTGATCAACCGAAGAGCGGAAAACTTGTATCAATCGGCAACCCCATCCGGAGCGCAATGTAGTCGTAATGGATGTCGGTCGATATTTCTCCAATCGTGTTGCATTTGGCGTCGCGTAAATATCTGGCAATCCCCGTTTCTTCCATGTACCCGGCCGCGCCGTGTAGTTGGATACATAGATTCGCAACATCTACCGCCATTTCACATGCAAACGCCTTCGTCATAAACGTAAGAACAACATCCGGCCGGCCCTCGTCGTATAGCTTTGCAGCGCGCTCCAATATGCTCTTTGCAAGTTCGATCTGGGTCTGCATTTTAGCGAGGTGGTGCGCCACAACCTGGAAACCGGCAAGGGGTTTGTGATTACGAGTTCTGTTCAATAAGTAGGTCTTTGTTTTTTCGAGGACGCCCTCGGCCAAACCGATCGATATCGAGCTTATGTTCAGGAAGCAGAGCGCAAAGCTCGCGTCTTGTACGTCGGAGTGTTCCGCGAGGATATTTTCTTTCGGTACGCGAAGATTCTTAAACCGCACTGTTCCAGTGGATGAGCCAGCCATTCCTAGCTTGTGGTCAATTGCTCCTGTTTCCAGGCCTGGGGTTCCTTTCTCGACGATAACGTTGACGAATTCACCATCGACCATGCCTTGAACAATATAAAAGCCAGCGACATCGGAGTTTGTGGTGAATAACTTTGTACCGTTGAGGATTATTCCATCGCCATCTCTCTTCCCCATGGGTTGCTGCTCAGCGAAATTCGTGCTGCCGGTCGCTTCGGTGCTGGCCATGGCTGTAATTTGTGCCCCGCTCGCTGTAGGCGGGATAAACCGCTTTTTCTGCTCTTTACTACCGAAATGATTAATGAGCCGATAGGATAAGAGATGCGCATCGAGAATCAGTGCCAGCACTGGGCACTCTTTGGCGATCTCTTCCATTACGAGCTGCTCCATCAGCACTCCCTGTCCTAGACCGCCGTACTCCTCGTCAATAGCGAGTCCGGTTAAACCTAGCTCGGCACAACGCTTGAAAAGGTCATGAGGAAACTGTGCAGTCTTGTCGATTTGTGGAGCCCTCGGTTTTACTTCGGTTTGCACGAATTCCCGAACGTTGTTAAGGATCAACTGCTGTTCGTCGGTTAGCGAGCTGAGTGTTGTATTTGAAGTTACCAAAGATGACATTTGTGTTGCTCCTCTTATAGCCGTTAGGCGGTGTCGTTAAGTTCGAAGCCGGGACAACATATAGGGACGTTGATCCTCCTGTAGTTGCTCACGGATGCATGCCTGTTACGCAGGCTACTTGCTAGGTGGAGCTTGATAAAACTGAAGCATGGCACCATCCGGATCGTAGAATAAGAAGGATTTGGCGATACCACCTTGGCCATCAGGGACATCCCAGACATAGTCGGTTTGTGTCTCGTAGCCAGCAGCTTTGACCTTCTTGAACAGTTCATCGATATTGGTGACCAAGAATGCAAGCTCCGATATCCCGGTGTACCCATATTGAAGGTACTTTCGCGGAGTTGCCTGTATTTTGGGGACCGATGGCTGCTGAAGCTCGACGAACGCTCCATCGTCATGGAGTAGCATAACCATGCGAGAGCTTGAGCCTTTGACGTGGAAGATATCATCCAGCGTTCTCTGGTTGAAAAAGGTCTCGTCCTTGCCTGGAATTATTGTGTCTACGACAACCTTGAACCCCAATACATCTCGGAATAGAGCAATTTCCTTGTCGGCATCGGTCACTATCAAACATGCGTGGTGAAAATTCATCGCTTTTCTCCTTTCGTGCGGTTAGCGTGTCCTTTGTTTATTGGCCTTGAGTTCTAATGCCTAAGCTCCCTGCGAGTTGAGGTAACACTGATGAGTTGGCCGAACACCTTCCTTGGCCACCATTCCCTTATGGCACGGAAGCAGCCCCTCTTTTCCCACAGAGGATCGAGCATTATTGGTGCCAAAGGTATTGGCGAGAATCTCCAGGGCAATATGTGTCATCGGACGTCTGGTCTGTTCTTTCCGAAGCATGCCATGGATTGTTATCTGGAAACTGGGGGCGCCGGGCAACGGCTTCAAACCTAGATCGGCGTCACTGGCACATATGGCCACAGGGTGGAAGCGCATACACATGTCTTTCCGCGCAAGACTGCGTTGGTCGTGGCCGCATTTCCGTGAGGAAGAGCGGCCACGAACGCCATTCGGCAGTACAGCGCGATCGCAATACTATCTATGGTATGCAACTCTGATTCCAATTCGTGTTGCAGAGAATCCGCAGTAATTCGTCGCAATTGCGACGGAAAGCGACGTGGAGGTGACTGCGGGGCGGCTCACCTGACGTAATAGAGTCAGTAGAATCCTCCCTAATATCGATGCCTTCGAGCTGGTCTGTGCTCTCGACGGCCCGCTGGTCATTACAAGCTGTACCACTGTTCACGGCAGCTGCCAGATGGTGGAACACTGCAAGGCCCAAGAACCTCTACACAGGGTCAATAACAGTGTCAACGCTGTTGAGCAATATCAGCGTCGCCGACATGACAGAACCTTTGCAAGATACTCACTCTCCCGACGTTGAAGGATTAGTGAACATTCTTCATTAGCCGGTGAGCAGAGATGTAACAGGCTCAAAGCTGTCACATAGCCGCTAGTGAGCTTCGATGTGGCTGCTTTATCGTTTCGATGCTGTGGAATTATCAGTTGCGACCCCTGGTGGCGACATATCTCAGGATGCACTCCGTAAATTCTCTTTCTGCTCTCACTTCGCTTATGGGGTCATCGGCGGATACAAAGTCTACAGTTGTATAGGTGATCCCTCTGAGAGTACGCGGATTGGTTCCCACATTTGAATCAAGTTGGTGTCTTGGTCAAAGAAGAGAAAGGATCGGAGAGTGTCAGCACACTTCCAGACGTGCTCCGTTTGCGTGCTGTAGCCCGCTGCCCGCACCCTCACGAACCACGCATCGATGTCGGTAACTTGGAGCGCGAGTTCGAGAATGCCCGTTCGTTGGTAACGCAGGTTAGGTGGACGCGTTGTCCAAAGTCTTGGGATTTCACGCTGTTGTAGCTCGATCAACGCACCTTCGGATGAGCTAAGCACGACTATCCGTGACCGAGCCATCATTGCGTCCGCAATATCGTTAGGAGGCTTTGGGCCGAATTCAGCTGTAGGATCGGCGCGCTGTTCGTCAGGAATGGTCTTGTCGGTCATGACCGGGAAGCCTAGCACGTCGCGCCATAGCTTTACTGCTGCATCCATGTCGCTCACGAATATAGCCATACGGTGGAATCGCATACGCGTGTTTTCTCCTAACCAACGCGCTGAACTGCCTATGTCGCGTGTTTCCTGTCAAGAAGAAGCTGCACTAAAGGGCCGCGCGCTAGTATCTAGCGATAGGAATACCGCTCTCTAGGCTGTGGCAACCGGGATTCCACTTCCTGTAACGAGAAACCCGCTGAGATTTGTCACTACCAGGACAGAAGGTGACTAGATGTGACTGTGAAATGCCTGGACTGACGCAATATGGCCAGTACAATCGTCCCCGAGGGGATGGTGTGCGGCAAACTACGTTCGAAATCGAGGCAGAATCATTGCAAGCGACTTCTCACTAAGATCGTCCAGCTAACATACACTGTTCGAACTGGTCTGAAGTCACCCCGAAGCAGTGCATTATACTCAACCAATTTGCTTGCTAGGAGTATCGCCAAAAATGCGGAGGACACAAGTCAAGATAGAGAATAAACGTCATGCGGGCAAAGTCGACGTCAATTTCCCGTGCGGCGCTACCCTGATGTCCTGTTCTCGATGCATCAATCCATGAAGAACAATGGGTTCTGCAACACTAAGCGTCAGGAGGCTTCCGTTTGAAGGAAAGTAAGCATAGCAGGTTGAAAATATAATAACGGCACCGTGGCCCGAGGCCTATTCCGTCGTATCGCAAGTTACTACTCCAAACACATGCAGGACTCCAGTCTCCAGTGCCGGCTGTCAAATGCCACACGGAGTTTGATTGGCGATCAGTTCGTAATGCACGGTTTCGCCGCGTATCAGGCGACCAACACACACTAGGGCGTCAAATCTTTTGGTGCAAGGCAGAATCTTCACCGCTACCGGGATATCATAGGTTCCCGGCACGTGTACCACCTCGACCTGCTCCCGGTCATGCCTTGGCGGTCGAAAGCATCCAGGGCGCCCTTCAGCAAGCAGTCGGCGATTAGCGAGTTGAATTGGCTCACGACAACAGCGAATCTGAGTTCACTTCTGAGCGCTTTCGACAACAGCCATAGAGGGGTCCGCGTTTCGATTCATCCACTTCTCCAGGTACTTTGCTGCGATGTCCGTTTCGATGTTGACCACGTCGCGCGGCTTGAGCGATGCAAGATTCGTGACGTTGCAGGTATGCGGGATAGCGGCTACGCTCAGCCGGTTGCCAGTAAGCTTTGCGACTGTAAGGCTGATGCCCTCGATGGCGACCGAGCCCTTGAAGACCAGGTACTTTTCCAAGCTGGAAGGAATCTCCACGTGCAACCAACAATCCTGAGCATCGGGAATCGTCTCCAGGCCGAGGAAACTGCCTGTTCCGTCCACATGTCCCTGAACCATGTGTCCGCCAAAGCGTCCGTCAAGTTTGAGTGGGAGTTCGAGGTTGACGGACGTGCCGGGTGCCAGTCTTGAAAACGATGTTCTCTCCCAGGTCTCAGCGGTAAGATCGGCTGCAAAGCCATCCGCAGTAACGTCAATCGCCGTCAGGCAAACGCCGCTTACGGCAACGCTATCTCCGATGCCGAGATTTTCGCAAATCGTTGGAGTCGAAATCTCCAGCCGGCGCGTGCCGCCAGCAGTATGAATGCTCTTAACATGACCAACTTCTTCGATAATACCCGTAAACATGAACCGTTCCTCCGATTACATTGTCATTAATCGGTCAAATGCCTAAACGAGTGAGAGCGCATGACCGAGCCTGAGTTTTTTGGTTAGCAGATATTTCTTGGCATACGGATTGGGAAGAACTTCACACGGAATACGCTCCACAACCTGGACATCGCCATTGACCAACGCTGCATACTTATCGGGATTGTTCGACAATAGCCGTACCTTTCGGATGCCAAGGTGTTTCAGGATTTCGACAGGCAACACATAATCGCGCCTGTCTATGGGGAAGCCAAGATGCTCATTGGCCTCCACTGTGTCAAACCCTTTATCCTGCAGAGCGTATGCTCGCAGTTTCGCCATCAACCCGATTCCGCGTCCTTCCTGGAATTCATAAATGAGAATCCCCGCTCCTTCTCGGGAGATGGTCTTCATTGCCAATTCCAACTGGCCACGGCAGTCGCAACGCACCGACCCCAGGGCATCCCCGGTCAGGCACTGTGAATGAATCCGCAGCAATGGCGGCAAATTCTTCAGATCGCCCATGATGAGCGCCACTGCTGTTTCTATCCGTGCACCGCATTCCGAATCAACTTCCCGCTCAAACCCCAGGATGTCAAATAGTCCCCACTTGGTGGGCAATGTCGCACATGTGATTTGCTGAATATCTGTCTTGTACACTTCGACGCTCATAGTCATCCTTACCTTCTGTTCGCCAGAATTCCTGTGACTCCGGTAGCTACTGGAAAACTTGGCCGATGGCACCAACAGCTGAGATTGGACATCAATATTAAGCGAATGACAGGGTGCGCCGATGGGCACATCGGCGCGCACATGAGGTTCACTTGAGCGGTCCCACCTATCTCTCGCTAGCTTGGCCGCAGCGATGCCGGACCAGTTCTTCGATGGTCAGCACGGTCATACCGTGGAGTTCCGCAAAGTGTTGGATTTCATCGCCCCTTGTCATTGTGCCGTCGGAATTCGTAATTTCACTGAGCACGGCGGCTGGCTTCATCCCGGACATCAGCGCCAAATCGACTGAACCTTCCGTGTGGCCTTGACGTTCGAGAACACCACCCGGAACAGCTCTCAGTGGAAAGACGTGTCCGGGGCGCACCAAGTCCGAGGCGTGTGCATCGTCTCTGATCGCAGCACGAATCGTTGTGACCCTGTCCTGCGCCGAAACTCCTGTTGTAACCTCATAGCGAGCGTCGATCGAGACCGTGAATGCAGTCTGAAAACGGCTTTGATTGTTGGGGGCCATGGGTGCCAGATCGAGACGACTTAGGAGATCATCGTTAAGGCATAAGCAGACAATGCCACTGCACTCCCTGATCATCAGAGCCATTGTCTGGTTCGAGATATTCTCTGCGGCGACGATGAGATCAGCTTCGTTCTCACGGTCATAATTGTCCATGAGAATGACCGGATGGCCGCGCCGCATATCGTCCAGCGCTTGTTGAAAACGATCTCTGAATGGAACTGCTGCTAATTCAGCAATGATGGCACTACTTGAAATGGCTGACATAGAAACGCTCCTCACAAAATAAGGTTGAGGCAAGCGTTTTAGGGCGGAGCTATGCGCGAGTAGTTCCAGCGGAATGGAAGGCTGGAAACCAGAGTTGCATTGGCACATCTTCTTTCATCCGGACTATTACCGTCGGCTCTGGAATTTCACCAGATCTGCTGACCCTGCGTTTCGCAGGCGCTCGCGGGCTTTAACCGCCGGTGGGGAGTTGCACCCCGCCCTGAAGACGTATGCCTTGACTTTAACTTTGGTATAGAACAATTTGCAGTCTCCGTCAACCTCGCAGGCAAGCCTATCGATCTAGCAAGTGGTAGCTGGCCAATCGATCTGCGCATGTGAGCGCATGATAAACGAGCTCTTCCGTGGCAAGAAGAATGTTATTCGGCTGACAACAGCGCGTCTTAAGATTGTGGGTCTATGTGCCGCTCCGGAAATAGTTTGGCATAGAACATCTAAATAGCACACTGAGTCAACTGGGCTCATCCCTGACGAGCAAAGGAGCCCCCGAAATCCAAAACCCTTGAAGCCGAATCCTATTGCGCACAATCCTTTTTGAATGCCGTTGCGACAATGATGACTATTCCCGACCGTATCCGTGAGGTCCAGCTATACAAGTTTTTAGCAACCGCTAATTACGATATCTCTTCTCTTCTTATCCCAAGCCGATGCATTTTGCTATGGAGTGTTGTTCTTTTGAGCCCCAGGAGGATCGCGGCACCTTTCGGTCCCGCTATCCTCCCTTTTGCAGTACGAATGGCGTTTAGAATCGTGTTTCTCTCAAGAGCCTCCCAAACGGGTGTAGTCATGCACAGCGGATCAGTCTCACCGTCGGCCTGAGTATAATTCCTGAGTTCGCCGATTTCCAACTTCTTGCCTTGTGAACAGATCACAGAACGCTCGATAAAGTTCGTCAGCTCACGGACATTGCCAGGCCAATTCCACTGCATGAGCTTCTCAACGTCATCTTGACAGACTTCCAGATAGGGTTTCCCGAGTTCCCTACAATATCGATCTACGAAGTAGCGGATCAGCAATGGCACATCCTCCCGGCGTTCTCGTAATGGAGGAATGCAGATCGGAAAGACGCTCAGTCGGAAAAACAGGTCTTGTCTAAACTCGCCATTCGTCATGAGAGCAGGAAGGTTTCTGTGCGTAGCTGCAACGATCCTGACATCGACCTTGATTTTCTTGGTACCGCCCACTAGCTGAACCTGCTGATCCTGCAAAACGCGCAAAAGCTTGCCCTGCAATTCATAAGGAATGTCCCCGATTTCATCAAGAAAAAGGGTTCCCCCGTCCGCCTGCTCAAACAAACCAGCCCTTCGTGTAAGTGCACCTGTGAACGCACCCTGCTCATGACCGAAGAATTCGCTCTCTGTAAGCCCGGATGGTATTGCCGCGCAATTTACCGCGACGAATTCACTCTTGTGACGAGCACTCGCCCTATGCACCGCTCTTGCAAGCAACTCTTTGCCAGTTCCCGTCTCTCCTAGCAAAAGAACAGGGGCCTCAGTCTTAGCGACCATCGCTACTTGATTCAGGACGTGTTGCATTGGGAGACTACCGCCAACAATCGGGACAGTGTCGGCTTCTGACTTAGTGGGTGCTACCGCCGGAATCTGGGCCACCGGTGCCCTTTCCTTTAGGAGCTTCTCTTTCCATTCAAACCAATCTCGCACGGCAACCAATGACAACTGATTCACTAGGCTGCTCATGGTATCGAGTTTATTCGCCTGTTCAACAAAATCGGGATTACTGCTTCCCACATGAAGCAGCCCAAAAGTATTGCCTAACGCGGTAACCTTGATCAGAACGGAAGAGGCAATACCCTCCATATTCAAACTCTGCAGAAAGGGTGCGGACAGGCGATCGTCCTTTATCCAAGACTCGTTAGAGACCTCAGAAGCCCGGAGGATACTCCATTGTCGCTCGGACAACTTAACCTGTCTGCCTTTCGGGTCAGTTCCATAAGGGGAGTTGCCGGCGTAGCACCGAAAACTATGGGTACTATCTGAAGCCACCCACAAACTACTATCTTGAATCGTCCACAGCCACGCAAACTCCAAATGCAATTTACGTCGAATGACCGATATCGCGTCCTCTATGGCCGCTCTGGTCGTTTTCCCTGACACGAGACAGGTTCCAACCTGCCGCGTAACTGCATTCTGTGCGTGCGCGAGCGCGAGACGCCTGCTAAGAGAGTGCGCCGAAGAACGAATTATAGCGTTCTCGACGCGGAGCGACAAATAAGCGGCACTGCGGCTAAGTACGTCAAGGGCCACGCTCTCGTCAGCCAATCGACTGATATCGCTCACGATGCATCCAAGCTTCTTGCCCTTAGCCAGCAAAGGCGTGTAGCACAACCGAGATACTCCGAGCTTGGAAATGTTTTCAAGAAATGGAACTAGTTCCGCTGGAGGAGCTTTACGCTCCACATTTACCACATGACTCTGTCGACTCTCTAAGGCCAAGGCCGGCAGACCTCCGTGATAAGAAAACGTCGTGGTATGTCTGCAAGCTTGATTCGCGAACGGATCTCGCGAGTGCATCGCGGCAATTCGAAGGGTGCCAGACTCAGGCTCGTATAAAACCAGGTCGGTAAACGTCGCGAACTTATGTGAACGAACTTCGTCAGCAAGGCCCGACGACAATTCTTTTCCTAGAGCGGCCGGCAATTCTGGATTCTGCCAAATAGTGCCTTCCTCTATATCCACATCGTCATTCATAAAACAACCATGCTGAGTTGAATTCATGATCGGAGTCCTCTACCGGACGTTCCTGCGAATCCCGGACTATCAAGGCGATGCTTTCACTGAATTGCTCATGAAGTCAATGAGCGTGATCACTTGAATCACTTGAGCATTTGGCTTATCAGAAATAGTGACTATATTCCGTCACATTTCTGATAAGCAGACTACCAATGGTCAATTTCAGGACTTCCTGACGTAGATGCCCGCTAACTCATGTTTTGGAAAAGATGACACTTCGGCGTCTCCGCTTAGTGAACCCCAGCGCATGCTGTTTGCCGTGACAGTGGCGCAGTGAAGTGCAATCGCCTCGCTAATAATGATCCATTAAGTCCAGAACGCCTCGAACCACTCGATTTCTGCGGAAGCCCCTTACCGAATTCCGAACACTTCCCCGTTTGGACTAAGGGACGCGAAGCGGCGCCTGATGATCTGTCCTCCAGGCATGCTCCACCACATTTCTAGGCCGAGTCTGCTTCGCGCGTAATGCTGACTTCATGCGGTCACCAAGACTTTGGGACGGCAGGTTGAGTCGTTTCAGATCCTAGCCCTGGTAAATTCCGCCGCATTTGGTAGTACGGTAAATGGCACTTGTCTTGCAATAAAAAAGAGTCGAGATACGCAGAATTAGCCTGGGACTCTTTCGCAGGAATTGTCACTCTCTGCGAACGTACAGCGCAAACAGTGGGCAGCATTGACACCGAAGCCAGTAGCGTGACCCGACACACTGCTCAGCTTCCAATGTTGCTCGTACAAATCTACCGCTAATCACCATGGACGTTACCCAGAGAGGGAAGCATGATTCACGAACGTACGATGATTCTTTTATTCGCCGGCATAATGACATCTGTCAGCTGGGGGCAACTGCCATTAGAAAAGAAACCCGACATGTCCACGGAGGCAACCAAAGTCGAAACACCACAAGAAGCAGCCAATTCGGGGGCAACGCAGCCTGCACCAGAAATTCCAGCCGAGATACTGACGATTGGAGCGGTTGGTGCCAAATTCGATAAGCTCGATGGCATTTGTAGCACCTGGAATATTGGTTGTCCTACTGCCGGTGATACGATCACTCGCGACGAGGGGGGAGTTCGAAGTTGGTTTGCACATTACAATATAGGCTTTATTGGTATAGGCACTGCAAACTTTGGGTATAACTTTCTACAAGCGCCGCAGAATCCACAAGTCTACAATGACGAAAAGCCAAATTGGTCAGAAGGTACTCACCTATGGATGACATACAACATTCCCTCAAAGAAGATGCAGTTTGTCGTTGGAGGTAGTTGGCTGGCTAGCAACTATACAGGCATAGGAGGACCGAACGCCCTTCGCCCTAACAGCGCCTATCTCTACCAGTCACTGCTCGACGGTAAGCTATCTTACACGATAGGATACGAGTCGAACGACGCTACTGTCTACGGCGGTTACATCGCTGGAGATATCGCTACCGGTACCATGGGCGTAAACGCCGTAATCCCATATGAACTTGGGATGGGTTTTACGCCCTTCCTCGCGCCCACTTTCACTGTGAAGTACAGTTTGAAGAGCGGTCCTTATGCTATAGCAGCTGTCCAGCGTAGCATCGACCCACGCGGATCACAGGTGAACATCAGTCGCGATCCGTGGGGCTTTCGACTGTTCCCTCACGGGGAAGGTGCTCTCTATATGCCGGAGATCGGTTACAAGAAGAGTGCAACGCCGGGGGGGAAGGAAACTTGGCTCAGAATAACGGGTTTTTATAACTCAAGTCACTACCAGGACTACAGTTCTCCTCAGAACGTACTTACTGGGGTAAAAGGACACAATGGTGCAGCGAGCGTTGTTTTTGAACGGCAGATTACACAATCGGACAAATACCTTCCTTACCGCGGGATCTATTGGACCGCAACTGGTCAATGGGCCGCACCAGACTTTAACGTATACCATCAGTACTATCAGTTCGCTCTATACGAGATAGGTCTTTTGCGAAAACGACCGCTGGATGTTGCGATCCTCAATGTCAACCGAACTCAGTTTAGTCGTACAGCGCTAAATACATTTGAGCAGCTTCCACATAGCTTAGGTTCGCAGATGGGAGTTCCGGTTTACGACGATTCCACAGCCGCATCGCTAACTTACGGTTATCACGTTCGATCCGGTACGATCTTAAGTGGCGAGCTCTCGTACACGAAGCATCCAACATCTTCTCCACGGTTGGATAATCCTTTAATTGGCGTGGTTCAGCTCATGTTCTACTTCTAAACACCACGATATAAACAGTGGCGCGTAGTCTGCGCAGGGCTTATTCATGGCAAGTTTACTCGTAGCACTTTAGGCCTGACTGACCCGAAGTGCTGCCGGTCGGCAAGGTATTGATTGTCTGGGCGGAGAAACCGCGGCGGCTTCCAAACTCGTCTGATCGAATTAAGTGATGGGTGAGTAAAATGCCCGATAATCAGTTGCAAATTGAGGGGTCCACTTGCCTCTGCACAAATTGTGGAGACTGCATGATGGTATTGGCGTATTGATCATCGCCATGACATAGAACGAGCGGTTTGGAAGCCTTCGTGCGACAAGCCTTTCATGAGTGCGAAAAGATCGTGCAGAGGAGATGTGCGAGTGACCTCTTTGTCGTGATATGTCGCCGAGATTGGGCTCGAGTTAAGAGCGACCTGCGGCAGTCGATATTGAATCTTGGTCTACAGTAGAAGAGCAGCATGTAATGAGTTGCTGGATAGAGGGCGTTGATGCAGATTTACACTACGCTGGAGTCCATTCCCCGGGACACTAAGACCGTTCTTAGCGTAGGCAACTTTGACGGCGTTCATATCGGCCATCAAGAACTGATCAAAACAATTGTTCGTCGCGGACGACAGCTTGGAGCTACCTCAACAATTGTCACATTTGACCCGCATCCCTCGTCGCTCTTTCGCTCCGGCGCTCCCACGAGATTGCTCACACCATTACCGGATAAGCTTCGCTTGCTTGAGCAACTTCATGTCGGAGCGACAGTTGTGCTTCCCTTTACCAGGAAGCTTGCGTCAATGTCTCCTCTGGATTTTGTCGAGCAGATCCTCGTCAACTGGCTTCACGCAGTTGAGATCCACGAAGGTTCGAACTTTCGATTCGGTAATTCAGCGCAGGCTGACGTATATCAGCTCGCGGAGTTTGGTCGCGCGTTTGGATTTGGTGTGAAAATACACACCCCGACTCGGTATGGCGGCGAACATGTTTCAAGCAGCAGAATCCGAAAGCTTCTGTCCGATGGGGATATGAGAGCGGCATGTGCGATGCTTTCAATTGAGGCCTCGTGAGACACTCTGCTTCAGTTGTTCCTGGTGTGCCTTGACCCTGGGCAGATAGTGCTTTTCGGTTATCTTCACGCTCTTGTGCCCCAATAAGATCGCAGTTCGTAGAATGGCGCGATTATGCCGGAATGATAATGTAAAATACGCTCTTCGGGCCGCTAAACGAGATGTCGAACTCTTCACCTTTTCCAGGTTCCCTCGAAGTCAGCGAAGCCCACCTTCCTCGATTACCTTGCGCCGAAAGGCCGCTGGAGGCAGGCCGAAATGAGCCTTAAATTGACGATGGAAATGGCTAAGGTTGGAAAACCCACTGTCCAAGGCCGCCTGCGTCACGGAGTCGGAGCGGGTCACCAGAATCATCGCTGCTTTTTGCACCCTCCGCGCATTGCAGTAGTCTACAAAACTCTTGCCAGTATAGTGACGGAACTCCCTAGTCAACAGGCTGCGGGACAAACCGGACTGGAACGAGGCTTGTTGGATGCTGAGGTCCTCTTCCAAATGATTTTCAATCCATGAAATGAGGTCGAGGATATGGGCTCTGTGCCGGTCGATGGGGTGATCCTTTGCCGCATAGCGGCCCTTGGCGTGTAGAGACAGAAGCAGGCTCATCGCACTCCAATTCAACTGGCTGGACCGCTCGTCGTCAGTACCGAGCCCATCGACGATCAGGTTGCTCAGTTGGCCGAGCCACAGTTCCTGCCCCGGATGGTCCGCCACACTCACGCCGATTCCGCAGAGGCCGTCCAGCATGGCGATGTGAAGAGGTGAAACGAAGCCCGGCAGATCCTTCGGCGGGACGCAGATGATTTTCAGGCGGCTTGTCTCATCCGCGGCCAGCTCGAAGCGATGATGAGCGCCCGGTGGGATGAGGATGGTTCTGGCTGGGCGAAGGTCGATCTCGCCATCGTCTGTCAGAAGCCGCCCGCCTTGGTCCAGGCATAGGGCGAACTCAAAAATATCATGGTCATGCCATGATGAGGGCGAGGCGATTTCGGTGCTCAAGCTCCATAGCATCTTATATCCGATCGTACATGCAAAATATCCAATCGCATAGGATTGGCGTTAACACTGAGGATAGTATCACTTCATGGGCCGTTGTAATAGGGCCGATAGAGCATAAGAACCATCTTCCTTGCTGCACATCGGCCCCGAAGGCGCTTATCGTGACCAGCCAAATTCACCACAGGCTGAGGAGAAAAATGACAGGACTTCAGAAAATTCCACTCAAGACCATCACCGGCGAAGACAGCTCTCTGGCTGCGTATCGCGACAAGCTCATACTTGTTGTCAATGTTGCATCGAAATGCGGTTTGACGCCTCAATATGAGGCACTCGAAAAACTCTATGAGCGATTCCGCGACCAGGACTTTGTCGTCCTCGGTTTTCCAGCCAACGATTTCGCAGGACAGGAACCCGGAGCCGACACAGAAATCCAGCAATTCTGCCGCGCCAACTTCAACGTGCAATTTCCCCTGTTCTCTAAAATCACTGTCGCGGGCGAAGATCGACACCCGCTTTATAGCGCGTTGATTGCCGCGTGGCCGGCGGCGCGCTCCAATCCTGGATCGGCTTTTCGCGAGACGCTGAAGGGGCATGGCATCACTCCTAATCCCGAGCCGGAAGTTCTTTGGAATTTCGAGAAATTCCTCATAGGTAAAGATGGTCGCGTGATCGACCGCTTTGCCCCTGACGTTACGCCCAGCGATCCGATGATCGTCGCAGCGATAGAAAAGGCCCTTGCCAATTGATAGGTCAGGACAATGCGAGATGACCTTGATACCGCAGCAAAGCGCCGGTTGCTGAAGTGCGGCGATCAAGAGATAAGGACAGCGACTCATTCAGAGCACGCTATGGATCGTTAACCAGAATCGATTCCGAGCCCAATTTACGAGATGTAAAAGGAGAGAACCACATGCATACGTTTCCAGCGAACGCACCAAAGGACCTCTACGAAGCTTTTGCCTACATAGGATCGGTCACTCGGCCGACGATCGATGATCTTAAGCTGATGGTGATACTCGAAGCTGCAGGTAAAGTCATGTACGACGAGCTTGCGGCAGGGGCCGCCGACCCAAAGATTCGAGCGCTGCTGAACGATAGCGGCCGCGACGAGTTGGCCCATGCATGGCGTGTCAGCAGAGCCATAGGAAAGCTGATCGGTACCGACTATTCTGTTCCGGCTCCCGAAGAGAACCCTTATCTCGTAGGTTGGGTGAAACCCGAGCTCACTCTGGAGCTGATGAACAGTCTGGCAGAGACAGAGTTCGCAGGGGAGGCCAACTACGAGCGATGGGCGGAGAGCTGCGGAAATGCCGAGGCAAGCCAGCTCTTTCGCCAAAACGGTCGCGAAGAAGCCAGTCACGGCCATCGGCTGAAAGAGGTATCGGAGCTTCTCGCCGCCTGTGCTTGATGAAGGCGTCGGCGCTCCGTCATGGTCGCTGCTGATATCTGGAAATGGAAATAGTAGATAGACATCAGATGTCAGCCGGGCTCGAATGGAGTCTGTGCCCACAGTCTTGCGGGTAAAGTTCTCGCAATAAACTGCCTGATGCTACGTCTCAAATTCAGGCTAACCAACCTTATAGGAGCTTCAGTTATGTTGGATCAAACGATTCTCGATGCATTTCAAACAATGTGGGGTCCGTTTCCGGAACCGGTCATGCTGGTTCAAAAGGACCGCACGATCTTGGCGGTGAACGATCTTTGCCGTAGTGTTGGCACTCCAACCGGCGTCAAATGTTTTTCGCTCAATCCCGAGGCGCTCACGACTACCTGCAAGCAGTGCAAAGCGAACCTCGCGCTTCGAGAGCATCGGACGGTGTGCACCGAGAGCACGCAGAACGGTAAGCGGATCATCGGCTACTGGATGCCGCTCGAAGAGGAGAAGGACGTGTACGTTCATTTCGGCGTAGGTTGTGCCGAGGCTATGGGCTTGCAGGTGAGCCAGCCATCGTCTACTCCGGAACTCGTGCAGTTGTGACGCCAGTTCTCCGAGGCCGGAAGCAAAAGCTGATGGCCTCCTTTCAACCAATGGGGGAGTTGCATTGGCAGAGGAGAAGAACTCGACTGTTAGAACTCTGCTTTGACCGTTTCACTTTTTGGAGAATTCTCAATGCTCATTTCTTCCGTAGTCGTATTTACGATTGCAGCTTTGCTGGGTCTCTCCATGGCTGCCGATGTATTTAAAGGGAGGATTTCTTCTAAGCTCTCGCGGTTGGCGCACGTCGGCCTGGCGCTTGTAGGTTCGGCCTTGGTAATCATCGCGGCATTTTTCGGCGATCATCGGCTCTTGATTAATATCGCTCTGGCCCTGATTATCATTCCGCTTGGCCTGGTGCTGGGCTACAAGCGTTCCAAGGGCGCACAGCCCAAAGGATTGGTGATCGCCCACGGCGGTCTCGCCGTGGGCTGCTTCGTGATCCTGGCCTACTTTGCTTTTAGCCCGAAATAATCAGTTGAAGTTGCCATTCGCATCCGCGCTTTGGCATCAGGGAACAGCGGAGCCGTCCCGGAGGCACCGGATTGCGCCTTGTCCAGGCTTCGCAATTGAAAGGTTGAATGATGGAAATTCCAAAAGAAGTGCAAGATTTTCTTCCCGGCAAGTTGGCGTGGGTTGCGACCGCGTCCAGCACCGGAAATCCCAATACGACGCCGAAAGGCACTCTCAAACTTCTGGACTCGCAGCATGTCTGCTTTGCTGATTTGTTTGCGGGAAAAACCAGGCAAAACCTGCTTGAGAATAAACAAATAGCGGTGACGATCGCAGATCCATCCACGGGAAAAGGGTACCAGCTGAAGGGAACTGCCGAACTGCTCGATTCCGGCCCGCTTTTCGAGACCGCTTGCAAGCAGGTGGCGGAAATTCAGAAGGGCCTCCCCACGCCCCACGCTGTTGTCAAGATCACTGTCGACGCGGTGTTCGACCAATCAGCTGGGGCGGAGCCTGGCAAGCAGATCGCTTGATTCATCGTTATGCCATGTTTCTTCCGGGCGGGATGTCGGTCATCGGCTCCCTTGCTTGCCTGATTGCGGTCATGACTTAGCGTGTACGCGAGACTCTCAGTGCGGTTTCAATCGAGAAGCCCGTAATTCCAGCCTAGGCATGACGACGGGCTTCTCGGTGTTTATGGTCCCTGCGTTTTGCATTCCTAATCGGAGCCATCCTACTTACCTAAGCGGCCGGTTTGTTCCAGGCTTTCCGGACACTCAGTTCCAACTGTTCCTGGCGTGCTTTGACCCAGGGCAGATAATGCTTCTCCGTGATCTTCACGCTCTTGTGCCCCAGCAGGATTGACACCTGTTCGAGAGGAACGCCGGCAAGCAGCATCTCGACCGCGAAGGTGTCGCGGAACATGTGCGGATAGCAGCGCTTCAGGCTGCCATCCGCCTTCTTGAGCTTGGCCAAGGCAAAGAGCGCCTGGTAGCGCTTCTGCCAATTGCTGACCAGCGACTTCACGCTGCCCTGGCCGCTCCAGAAGAAGTAGCGCGGGCTGGAATTGTAACTCGCAGGAACATTGCGCAGTGCTTCGGCGACCTCGGGCGGAAGCGGGACATAGACCGCTGTCCCTGTCTTCTGCTGGTAGAGCAGAACGCTATCGCCCACCAAACGCGTGCGTTCGAGTGTGACGGCATCGCCGATGCGCAGGCCGCTCCAGCGCATCAAGAGGGTCAAAACTCGCAGCCGTTCCGCCTGATGCTTCGAGTCGATCCATGCCTTCGGCTTGTACTTGTCCAGGGCCGCGAGAATCGCCTGAAACTCCGCTTCCGGGAAGTAATCGGTAGGCGTATCGCGAACAAGAATGCGGCTCAGCTTTTTGACCGGGTTCTCGGTCAGCCACCCGTTGCGGATGGCGAAGAGGAAGAAGCTGCTCAGCCGCTGCTGCTTGATCTTGCGGGAGAGCCCAGCATCCTGCCAGGACGAGCGAAAGACGCCCAGTTCGGCCACGGTCAGCTCCTTCAGATAGCGCAGGCCCCGCTCTTTCGCCCAGGCCTCCAACTGCCCGCGAAGCGTCTTGAGCTTGGAAAGGGTTCCGGGGGCAAGATTGCGCATCTCGGCATCGGTAAGAAAGTCCGCAAGCGCCTGGACGATAGTCAGAGGAGCAACGGGAAGGGGCACACCGCCGTCATCCATGGATTTGCGAAGCTGTTCAGCCTTCTCCCAGCTGCGTGTATGAGCGGTTTGGCGGATGGTCTTGCCGTCCACGACGCCGCGAATCCACTTGGGACAGCGGCAGCGTTTCCAGAAGCGGTCGTCGCGTTTGGAGCAGTCTGCGGTGTGGCGGGTATAGACGAAGAGGGCCAAGGGGACACTCCTGATCTCGAATTGCTGAGATTGTACCGTGAAACGGCGGTACAAAAGGAGTACAAATCGTCCGATGGCTTTCTAAATATATGAAACTAAAATAGAAGTCCTGGTTGCGGGGGCTGGATTTGAACCAGCGACCTTTGGGTTATGATTGACGTAACGATCGTATTATCAACGAGTTAGATGGTATAGCCGGGAGCTTCGAAGAGCGCTAAATTATTGAAAGCACATACTGGGATTTCTTTCGGTGGGTTGAAACTGGGTCGAGAACCCAAAAGGTCGCTGGATGACGGCAGCCTCGTTATCGACCCAACCTAATTTAGTGGGTTGATGTTGGGTTGACTCTTGCCCTCAACCCGTACCGCTCGCCGTACACGTCCGTAAATCTCCACCTCGAACATCCCTCCGGTGTTCCATGAATAATGTCTGAAAGGCAAATGCTCATCGAACCAAGTTCCGGCGGTGGGCTACTGTTACTCCGCCACAATGCTCCGCTCGCGCGGCGGACTATGGCCTAGTTTTGTACTGGCGCTCGTACATGTAGGAGGCAGAACGAACCGTAACCCCACCGATCCCAGTCGAACAGGTGCTGGGGCGTGGGCATTGAATCAGCGGCTGGCGGTATGACTGCCGACCGAGCTCAGCTGCAAGCGCGTCTCCTGAACGGCCGGAAGATTGTCTGCAGCCTGCCAACTCTGAAGAAAGGCCCGGTATTCAGATTGCTCATGTCGCTCGTCGCCTAAACGCCTGTACGCTTCGGCTAAGTGATAGTGCACGAGAGGGTAGTTGGGATCGAGATCGAGAATGCGGTTATACTCCGCGATGGACTCGTGATAACGACCCAGGCGAAGTTCGGCATTGGCGAGACAGTCTTCGTAAAGATCGATACCCGACGTAGGTGGCAAATGCGTGAGCGCGATGCGAAAGGCGGCAAGAGCCTCGTCTGAATGGTTATGCGCGAGAGCAAGCGAGCCTCGATAGTAATAGCGCGTCCGCTGGTCGCCTTGCATGCCGCGTTCCTGCGTGGGAATGTACGCAAAGAGTTGCTGCTCATAGAGGGGTGCTGCCTTGGTGTTGCCGGTGCGCAAGGCAAGCTCAAGCGAACTCCAGACAGCGTGAGGATTGTCGCGGAGCTCATAGGCTGCTGCATGCTCGGCTTTCGGAAGATCGTTCATGGCGAGATAAACAGTAGCCAAGTCACTGTAACCAAGGGCGCGCGCGTTGGCTGTCTGCGCCACTGCTACGTAGCGCTGATATTGGTAGACGGCATTTCGATATTGCCCGGTCTGGTAATAGACGTCGCCGAGATGAATGATCGACGGCTCGAACGTGGGATCGAGGGAAAGCGCCTGATTGTACTCGGCGGTCGCGGCATCATAGTTGCCCGATTGCTGCCAGGCCATGCCCAGGCTGTCATGGCCGTTGGGCGAGCCGGGAGCAGCATTGACGTATTGCCTGTAAGCGTCGATCGCTTCGGGATAGCGGCGGAGGCCGAGCAAGACGAGGCCTTCGATGTTGTAGAGTGCCGGATCATTAGGAGCAAGTTCGAGGCCTTGATGGATGACGTTGAGGGCCTCTTCGCAATGCTCAGAGCCGCGCAGCAGCTTTGCGAGACGCCAGTATGCCTCGCTCTCTTGCGGATAGAGGCGGATGATCTCGCGAAAGGTGGCGATCGCCTGAGGAAAATCGGAACGCGAGATGGCATACCAAGCGTGGACGTAGAGAAGATCCTTGTTGGTCAGCCGCTTGGAGAGATGGAGAGCCTTTTCCAGATAGAAGCGTCCCTTTTCCGGGACAAAGTCGGAGAGCGCGTAGGTGTAACCGATGCGTGCCCAGGCCATGGCAAACTGCGGGTCAAATTGGGTCGCCTGCTTGAGGAGTTCGATCGCTTCGGAGTTCTCGAGTTGCTGTGCCTTTTCGACTCCTAGCGAGTAGTACCGGTAGGCCTCGATGTTGTCCGTAGTAATCGCGGAGAGACTGGGACGTACAGTGGCGCTCCCTTCAAGGGTATTGGCAAGACGACTAGCGAGGATGTCGATCTGGCTGAGCAGGTTGGCGTTACGCGGGAAAACGATATGGTCTGCGAAGGTAATCTGGCCGGTCGCCGCATCGTGCAGTTGAACGTCGATGCGGATGTTGTCGTTGATGGCGGAGACGTTGCCCATCAGCAGGCTGGCCGCATGCGCAATATGCGCGATGTGGAGCGCCTGATCGAACGACACTGGCTCACCATGCTTACTGACAGCCACAGGCAATAAAGTAGAGAGCTGCTGGCGGCTTAGCACATGGAGCAGGCCGGAGCGGGACATGTCGGTAATCATCATGTCGGTCAGGCCCTGGCAGAGCCAGTCTAAATCCGTGCTACCGGAGTCGTTCTCGAAATACATAATCGCCAGGTTCTGCTTGTTGAGCGGGCCAGTAGTGGCCTCAGCCGCAATCGCACGCTCATGTCGCTTGATGCCCCAGAAAGCAATTAGCAGCAAGCAGCAGATCACGGGTAGCGACCATGCCCGCCGGACGAAGGAGGGCATGGCCTGTAGGCGCTGGTGCTGGGTCGGGATCGAAGGCGGCTCGAAGATTTCTGCAGACCGAAGTGCGGCGATGGTAGTAGGATCTGCCAGAGAGGTGGCAACCTCTTGTGACACGGCAGTTTCGGCGTAAGGCACCGGCTGTTGTGCTCGCTCCAGAGCGGACTCCGCTGGGCCGGTCTCGATTGCCGGGGCGATGAAGCAGTAACCCGCCCTCGAGATGGTGCGGATGTACCGTGGATTGCGCGAGTCATCACCAAGTGCCTTGCGAATCTCGGCGATGCACTGGGTAAGAGCATTCTCGGTGACGGCCGTGTCAGGCCAGATGGTCTCCGTGAGGATCTCTTTCGAAACTATCTCGCCAGGGCGCTCGATCAGGCAAAGCAGAACTTGAAATGTTTGATGGCGCAAGAAGCATTCCGTGCCCTGCCGGCGTACACAACCGTGAGCAAAGTCGAGATCGATTTCGTCATTGGAATCGTTACCATACCGATTGGGAAGATACGGTCGACTCCCGGGACGGACCGTGGTGCCCAAGGAGAAACCTCATAAATGGCAAACTGGGAGCACGCGGCAATGGGTTACTGGCACGCAGCAACACAGGCCTTGTCAAGCTGATTGAATCTTAACCCAAAATTTTCTGCTACGAAACAGTACGTACCAGTTTCGCACTCATAATTATTGCGGCCCTCATATTTAGATAGAGTTGGCTCTCGACTCTCGCCCCGTGGCCTTGTGCAGACCTGAAATGGAAGTTTCATCTCCAATTTCATAAAAAATTCAGAGCATCTCACTACTTCTGGACGACCGCCTCCCTATAGTTTGCTCACTCAACCGCTGATTTCCGTGGTGTTACAGGAGAGAAATCAGCAATTTCTTTAGGGGGCTAAATGCATATTCATAAGCCACTCGTGTGTATACGCGCGGGCCGCTACGTTGCCATTTGCGTGTGGATGCTCACCTTGTTTACCCTCTGCGCCCAAGCACAGGAATATCGAGGTACCATCTACGGGCAGGTCACTGACGGGACGGGGGCAGCTATTCCCGGCGCTAAAATCACCGCAAAAGGACCACAGCAGACCTACACCGCCGTCTCCCGCGGTGATGGCGACTTCACCCTTTCCTTCGTCGAATTGGGCATCTACTCGGTCAGAGCCGAGGCAGCCAACTTCGGCACCGAAACACAAAATGGTATTCACATCGACGTAGCCGCCAAGGTGAATCTGATCTTCCATCTGAAGGTCGGCGCGGTTTCGGACACGGTTTCCGTGGCCGCCAACTCGGCCGAACTCAACACGGCGGATGCTTCGGGCGGCACTATAATGGACCCGGAGAAGATTCAGAGTTTGCCGCTGAACGGCCGCCAGGTCTATCAGTTGCTGACCCTGACCCCGGGCGTAAAGCAGAATACCGGTGGATTCTCCGGCACCCGTGCCTGGGACGAAACCAACAACATCTATATCAACGGCCAGTCGGGCAACTACAACCAATTCACTCTGAATGGTGCGCCCGTCTCGCAGCAGGGCGGCGGCGGTGCCGGCACCTGGAATATCTCTCCAAGCGTTGACGCTGTCGAGGAATTCAAGGTGATGACCAATACCTATGACGCCAGCTATGGCCGCGAGGCCGGCGGCACCGTCAACACCGTGCTCAAAAGCGGTACGGATCAGTTCCACGGTACCCTATACGACTTCTGGCGTAATTCGGTTCTGGACTCCAATAGTTATAGCGCTCGGCAACAGGACTCACCTAAGCCACCGCATAATGAGCATCAGTTCGGCGGTACCGTGGGTGGACCCGTGTTGAAGGGCAGAACCTTCTTTTTCTTCAGCTACGAAGGATATCGGCAGACTGAACCTGGAACCACCACGACGGGCACCCTAACCCCAGATATGCTGCCGCAGGCCGACGGCAGCGTGAACCTCTCCGGTTACCTGTCTGGGGTGGGCGAGACCAATATTTATGATCCGCTGACCACACACTGCGCCGTGCAGGGGCAGAATCCCTGTCAACAGTACGTTCGCGACCAGTTCCCGAACAATACCATTCCTGCCAACCGCGTCAGCGCCATCGGTCTTGCATTCGCAAAGCTGTATCCGGCGCCCAACCGTCCCGGCTACACGAACAACTACGTCATGGTGAATCCGCAAAAGCACACGTACAACATGCCGATTGCTCGTGTCGACCAGGTCTTTACCGATAAGACACGCATGTACGCCATGTTCGCCTGGTGGGCTGGCCATGAGGTCTCCAACGGCTCGGGCCTGCCTTATCCAATTGCACAGGGCGATATCAATAACTATCGCTCCAGCTTGACGCAGATCCTCGATTTGACCCACACCTTTACGCCTAGCCTCATGACCGACGTGCGCTTATCCTTCAACCGTGCCTGGAATGTCAGCCCAGACGGCGCGGCAGCCGCGGGTCTTGCGCCCTCCAGTTTTACCGCCAAGAGTCTGGGCCTGAATATGCCTGCTATTCCGACGACCACGCTCGACCTGCCGCCGGAGATCAATATCTATAACTGCTGCACCGCCAACATTATAGGCAATACGGTTTCGCCCAGCTTGTATGAGACCTACAGCCTCGATCCGTCCGTGGTGTGGACAATCAAGTCCCACACTTTCCACTTAGGAGCCGACTTTCAGCTTTTTCATGACGTCCCCACGGGCATCGGCCAACCGAACGGACAGTTCACTTTCGAAAGCGGCCTCACCCAGCGGAACCCGTACCAGGGCAACGATGATGGCGATGCCATTGCCGAACTGATGCTGGGATACCCCGATGGAGGGGGCGGCCAAGCCGGCCATATTCAGGACTATGAGTCTGTGTATGAGAGCTATAACTATTATGCCGCTTATGTACAAGACGACTGGAAGATCCGTCACAACGTGACGCTCAATCTTGGCCTGCGTTGGGAGACTGAGAGTTCGCCACGTGAGCGCAACAACCGTCTCTCGGCAGGTTTCTGTTTGACCTGCACCAACCCCATCACCGGCCAGATCAACTATGCCCAGTTCCCCAACCTTCCCAACCCCATGCTGGGCGGCTTTCAGTTTGCGAGTGGTAGCTTCTCGGCTTATCAGAACTACATAGGAACATTTGAACCGAAGGTCGGTATTTCGGTGGCGATCACCCCCCACCTCGTCATGCGAGGCGGGTACGGATTAGGCACGGCGCTCGGCATTGAGCTTGGCGCACAATCGACGTGGCAGCAGCAGACGAACTACGTTTACACGTTGGATAACGGGCTGACACCATCGGGCTACTTTAATACCGGTAATCCCTATCCCAACGGCTATGTGGTGCCGCCGGGCAACTCGCAGGGCCTGCTCTCAGGCGTAGGTTCAGGCGCGTCCTATGACCAGAGAAACCGCAAGATTCCTCGTGTGCAACAGTACTCGTTTGGATTCCAAGGTGAGGCTCCGGCAAGCATCATTTGGGACGTCGAGTATGTGGGCTCATACACAACACGCCTGCGCGCTCCGATTCAGCAGGACTCGATTACGCCAGCTGAATGGGCAGCAGGACATGCAAATCCGGGATCGCTTGAGCAAAATGTCCCCAATCCTTTTTATGGTGTGGTCGGGGCAGCAACAAGCCTGGGTTCGAACAGTGTCATTGGACAGCAGTATCTCGATGTGCCGTATCCGGAGTTTGACGGCGTATATGACTTTGCCGATCCGCAGGGCTATACCATCTATAATTCGCTGATTGCCAAGGCAGAAAAGCGGTTGTCGGGGAATGGAGCGCTGATCAAGGGCCTCAGCTTCCTGACCTCGTTTACGTGGTCAAAGACAGAGACTGCTACCAGCCGATTGAACAACAGCTATGGCGGCCTCGTCGATCCGGCACCGTACAAGGGAATCGACAGCAACGACCGGCCCTGGGACTTCGCGTTCAGCGGCCTCTATGGCTTGCCATTCGGTAAGGGCGGACTTATTGCCAGCAATGCTCATGGAGTACTGGGCCAGTTCATCAACGATTGGCAGATGGAGTGGATCTTCCAGAACGATGGAGGGACACCGTTTAATATCGTTCAATCTCCAAACCAAGTTACCTACAACTACACCTGCGGAACCTACAACATTAATCCACAGCATCGCAGCGCTAAGAGTTGGGTAAACAACAGCAGTCCGCAATGCTTCCAATCCTTCGCGCCCTACACCACTGTGACGCAGCAGCCGATCACGGAGAAGGTACGCAACCCGTGGGCACAGCAAACCACTCTTGGCTTTGAAAAGGCGTTCCATCTCTACGAAAATGCAAAACTGCAGTTCAAAGCCGAAGCTTTCAACCTGACGAATACTTCAATCTTCAACCTCAACACCGGCAATCTCAACCAGGCTCCAACGCGCGTGCAAAGCGTACTTAATCCGAACCTTCCCGGGGCATGGAATGGCTACGGTACGCTCAGCGCGGGTACCTACAATCAGCCGCGTCAGATTCAGTTCTCAGCCAAAATTTTGTTCTGATTCTGTTTCGCTTCTGCGCCGCCGCGGCGTGTCATTACTAGCACGCTGCGGCGGCTTCTGAACTGTCCCTGAATTAAAAAGAGGATCAAAATCGATGTGCGTATCTTCACACTTGAAGTGGCTCCCGAAGACTGCTTTTCGCTTATGCACTGCCGCCATATTGCTCCCGGGATCGATGGGACTTCTCCGTGCACAATCTGCTGAAGATCTTAATAGTGCGCTGAAGCCTCTCTCGGCCCATGCGCAGGATGTCATCAAACAACTTGGCACTCTCAATCATCTGCCGGACGGAGATTGGAGATACCACATCGGCGATCTGCCGCATGGCGAGTCCCTCACTCTGGATGACGCAGCTTGGCAGCAGACGCACGGACACACGGACGCCCCGAAAGATGCTGTTTGGTACAGGAAATGGATCGAAGTCCCCAAGTCCCTCAACGGTTACGATTTGACGGGCACACGTATCTGGTTCCAATTCCACGCTGACATAGACGACAACGCTCCCCAAATTCTCTACTTCAACGGTCGCCGTGTGGCGTCGGGCGCCGATCTTGAGCCCGCAGTCTTGTTTGAAAACGCCAAGGTCGGCGACGAGGTTCTGGTTGCCGTGAAGCTGCCTCAAACAGTCGATACCAAGGCCTTCAATGGTGCGACTCTGAAAATCGATTTTGCCGAGAACAGGTCGGATCCAAGCGACCTCCGGCAACAGGCTATCGCTGCCGCATTTCTAATCCCCAGCTTGTCTAAGAACGTTGCAAGCGACGACTCCATCCTTGACAAGGCTCTGAATGACGTGGACCTGAAGGCACTGGATGGCGGCGATCAGACGCACTTCGATGCCGGTCTGAAGCTGGCACAGAGCGATTTGGATGCGCTCAAGCCCCTGCTCGCCCAGGACACGTTTCATCTCACCGGGAATTCGCACATCGATGCTGCATGGCTGTGGCCGTGGACCGAGACGGTCGATGTAGTTAAGCGCACGTTCGGCACCGCGTTGCAACTCATGAACGAGTATCCGAGCTACACGTATACGCAATCAGCCGCACAATACAATGAGTGGCTCGCACAAAAATATCCCGACCTGAACGATCAGATCAAGCAGCGCGTCAAAGAGGGCCGCTGGGAAGTTGTGGGCGGCATGTGGGTCGAGCCCGACCTGAACATGCCAGACGGCGAGTCGCTCACGAGAGCCCTGTTGCTCGGCAAGCGCTGGTATCAAAAGGAGTACGGTGTCGATGTACGCATCGGCTGGAATCCTGATTCCTTTGGCTATAACTGGCAGCTACCGCAGATTTACAAGAAAGCCGACATCGACTATTTCATGACGCAGAAGATGTCATGGAGCGACACTAACCGTCTGCCTTTTAAACTTTTCTGGTGGGAGTCGCCCGACGGCAGCAAAGTGCTGACCTACTTCCCGCATGGCTACGACAATAAGAACCTGACGCCTTCGCACCTAGGCTTTGACCTCTCTCGCGCGCGCCAGCAGGCCCCGGGGCTTGACCGCATGATGGACCTCTACGGCGTAGGTGACCACGGCGGCGGCCCCACCCGCTCGATGCTCGATGAGGGCATGCACTGGGCAGACGCAAACACTGCGACGCCTAAATACCACTTCGGCACGGCCATTAGCTTCTTCCAGGATGTACAACGGCGCATCGCGTCTGATTCGACCACGTGGGACTACGACTCGATCGCCCAGGGCTATAAGGCGCCCGATCCAGTCGAAGGAAAAATTGCCATTCCCACCTGGAAGGATGAGCTGTATCTCGAATATCACCGCGGTGTTTTCACGACGCAGGCTGCACACAAGCGCAATATGCGCGAGAGCGAAGAGTGGGCCATCAACGCGGAAAAATTCGCTGCTCTAGCTTGGCTCGACGGCAACGCGTACCCCTCTGAACAGCTCAACGACGCATGGAAAAAGATCGTCTTCAATGATTTCCATGACCTCGCAGCAGGTTCGGGCATTGGCATCATCTATAAGGACGCGCAGAGCGACTTCGACCAGGTGCGCTGGGCGACCAGTGAAATCTCGCAGGACGCGCTGAACACGCTATCCTCCGACATCGACACCGCCAAGGCGGGCGCCATCCCAGTGCTTGTCTTCAATCCACTGGCCTGGCAGCGCAACGGAGTGGTCGATGTAAAGGTGCAGCTACCGGAGGCGGCACACGGCGAGGTCTCGGTGCTCGACGCCGCAAATCAGGTTCTGCCTTCCAGCGTAGTAGCGAGTGATGACAAGACCAACAGCTACGAGCTGCGGGTTGTTGTCGATCACGTTCCCTCGCTCGGTTATAAGGTCTTGCATGTAGTACCTGGCAAGAAGTTCTTTGCTAGTGATCTGAAGGTTCAAGGGCTGACGCTGGAGAATACTGCGCTGAAGGTGAGCGTCGATCCCCAAACGGGCTGCATTTCGAGCCTTTACAGCAAGGCCGCGCAGAAAGAGACGATCGCAGCGAATAGCTGTGGCAACGAGCTCGAGGCCTTCAAGGACACGCCGAAGGACTTCGACGCATGGAATATCGATCCAGGCGCGCTGGACGTGCCTCCAACCCGCCTGACTAGCGCAGGCTCAGTGCGACTTATCGAGAACACGCCCCTACGCGCAGTCATTCGCGTAAGCCGAGATTGGCAGAAGTCGAAGTTCGTACAGGACATCATCCTATATACCGGTGCGGATCATGTGGTGGTCGACAACGACATCGACTGGCACGAACAGCACATTCTGCTCAAGGCAGCGTTTCCACTCGTGCAGACGAGCGCCAAAGCTACCTACGAAATCCCTTACGGCACAATTGAGCGCGCAACCACGCGAACCAATAGCTGGGACAAGGCACGCTTTGAAGTGCCGGCTCTGCGCTGGGCAGACCTCGGCAATGCCCAGGCCGGCCTAAGCCTCATCAACGAATCAAAGTATGGCTACGATGTGGTGGACAATTTGCTGCGCTTGTCGCTGTTGCGCTCTCCCACATCGCCTGACCCGATCGCCGACCAGGGCCGTCATCACTTCCGTTATGAGATCTATCCCCATGCGGGCGACTGGAAACAAGCGCTCACCGTGCGGCACGGCTACGAGTTCAACTATGCACTCGATGCCCAGCAGGTGGTGCGTCATGCGGGCACCCTCGGCCTGGAGCATAGCTATGCATCGGTCGAGCCAGAGAACGTGGTGCTAACCGCACTCAAGAAGGCTGAGGACTCGGATGCGCTTGTATATCGTGTGTACGAGTGGGCTGGCAAGGCCGTGGACGTGCATCTCCATGTGCCCGCCGGCGCAACCTCGGCTGAGGTTGTGAACCTCATCGAGAGGCCCACCGGGCAACAGCTCGCCGCAACCAATGGAGAAGTCACTATTCCGGTGCACCCCTATGAAATTCTCACCGTGCGCGTGGTTTATCCACACGCATCGAAGTAACTCCCCGGCGCGCCATTCGTTTGATGGCGCGCCTTTTCCTTTCCCCAGAGAACACGAACAGACAAGTCGAACTCAAGAGTATCTACGCAATCCCCACAATGGAGGCAGAAGCACGATGGATTCGAAGGTGTTCTCTACTCACCCCCTCATGCATGCGGCTTACACCGCGATTGCATTGCTGTTCACTTCGGCTCCTGCGCAACCGTCGCTCGCGCAACAACATTCGCTCCATCACACCGCGACCTCGGCTCTAGCGCCGTCCGAATCAAAATTGCTGGGCCGCGTGCCAGCCTCGCAACAACTGCACTTTTCGCTGGCCCTGCCGCTGCGCTACCGCAGCGAGACGACAACGACGGCAGCGTAGACGCGCGTACCTTTAATCTTTATGAGTACAAATTCCATCTCGACAGCCACAAAGAAGTCCGGAGCATCACGCTGCCCAACAATCGCTTCGTGATTGCGTTGGGGATTACCCTCAACGGCATAGAGGAGCATGGCTTTGCTGAAATTCCGCACGCATGGTAAGAAAGCAGTACTCAAGTAAAACGCGGAACAACCGTGCCGAGGCGGCAGAAATCTCTATCTTCCCGGTTACACCTCTATCGCTTACATAGAAACATAGGTGGCTTTGGATATGACAAATTCGGCATTGCGCGCGGCAATTGTAAGCGCAGTTCTTTCTCTTTCCCTGGTGGCAGTGAGCGTTGATGCACAGCAAAGTGATGTGCTTAACCGGGTGAATCCGCTGATCGGCACAGCTAATGGCGGCAATGTTTTTCCCGGCGCGGTGGCACCCTTCGGCATGGTGGTGTTTAGTCCGGAAGCGAGTCCTATCCGAAAGGACAGACCAATTGCAGCGCCCGGTGGATATGAATATCGCGCCGAAAAGATTCGCGGCTTCAGTCTGACGAACGTTGAGGGTTGGGGCTGTGCGGGAGGATCAGGCGACGTGCCGATTATGCCGGTCACCGAGGCGATTACGCAATCGCCGTCCGGTGATTTTCGGAACAGTTATGCGGTGGGCTTTACGCATGCGGATGAGTAGGCGCATCTGGGACACTATCATGTCGAACTCGCCAATCATGTCGGCGTCGATCTCACCGCCTCGCCTCACACGGGCGCAGCGATCTTCCGCTATCCCGCGGGGGCCAGCAGCCAATCTGTTGATCCGCGCTTCGGACTCCGAGATTGGTTCCGCAGATGCGCATGCCCGCATAGATGTCGAGCACCGCTCCGTGAGCGGCTCAGTAACGAGCGGCAACTTCTGCGGTTACATCGACAAGATTGATCGTCGCAGCTACTACACGGTTTACTTTGTCGCGGAGTTTGACCAACCTTTCACGGCTACTGGAGCCTGGCATGATGCGACCGTTACGCCTGGCGCGATATCTGCCGATGGTGGAACAGGCTTTGGTGCCAAGGGATTTCCCGAGAAGGGAAATGGTTCGGGAGTGTGGGTGAGTTTCGCAGCGGGGCGCGCACACGAGGTGCATGTCCGTGTCGGCATATCTTATGTGAGCGAGGCGAACGCGCGCGCGAATCTCGCGGCTGAAAATACGGCTGACACCTCATTCGATACCTTACGTGCGCGTGTTGAAGACGCATGGCGCAAGCGGCTCAATCAGATTGAAATCAAAGGCGGCACAAGCGATGAGCGCACGGTGTTCACAACGGCCCTTTATCACGCGCTAATGACGCCAAACACCTACAGTGACGTGAATGGCGAGTATCGCGGCATGGACGGTCAGGCTCACCACATAGTGGCCGGTCAACATGCGCAGTATGCAAACTTCTCTGGCTGGGATGTATATCGTTCGCAACTGCAACTGGTGACATGGCTTGATCCGCAGGTAGGCAGCGATATTGCTCAAAGCCTCTTGAATCAGGCCGACCAGAATGGTGGCGCAACGCACGTCATGAATGGCGACCCCGCCGCCGCGGCAGTGGCCGATGTGTGGGCCTTCGGTGGTCATAGCTTCGACGCAAAGCGCGCCCTTGTTTCGCTGGTGCACGCGGCCGATGTAGCCACTGCCGACGACCTTAAGCAGGATGGATGCCCCGTAGAATGCGGTGGCGAGCGGCCCGGACTCGATCAATGGCTCAAGCTACATTACATCCCCGTGGGCGCGCCTGCCTGGGGACCGGCAGCCGATACCTTGGAAGATGTGTCCGCAGAGTTTGGCATCTCGTCGCTTGCCGACCGGTTGGGCGATGAGGCAACAAGCCGCCGCTTCCTTGAGCGCGCACAATATTGGCACAACATCTGGAATCCTGAAGCTTCTCCCGAAGGCGGATACTTTCAGAGGCTGGTTGGAGCTCTGATTCGACAGACGCGCAGGCATCTGGTAGTCACTCAGGAGGAACTCGCGCTGACCTCAGGGCCCGAGCTGCGGTTTGTCATCGATCTTGAGAAGGGCAAAGATACCTGTGAGATAGGGAAAGCACTCACCGTCCTGCAGACGTTGGGAATCAAGCTGATGCTGATTCCGCCCTCAGATTCTAAATATGTTACGGACGGAACAATCAGGTTATGAGTGACGTAACAATCGTATTATCAATAAATTAGATGGAATAGTCGGGAGATTCAAAGAGCGTTACCCCGCTTTCTGGATGCGCTGCCGGGGTATCTGCTACCTGATGAGGCGAATCAGAACCGCCTCTCTCAGCTTGTGAGGAAACTGCAAATTCTCGCGAGACATGCCTGAGCGATCCCCCGCTGTCAGCAGAGGAGCGGCCAAATTCGCAGGGAGTATGTCGTTCTGTAAGCACCGCGCTGCCGTAATCTATGGCTGAACAACAGGCTGGGGATGAGTTCGGATCAAGAAAAAATTGCGCAGTGGTTCTCCGATCGGTCTCCTTCGTTGCACGAGGCTTACCTGGCGGCACTTCGCCTTTGGCCAATCCGACAATTCCCGGTCGAGCACAGATGATCTGCCACGCTGGAAGAGATTTGTGCACCGGCGTGCAGGATTTACGGAGCGAGACAAAGAAGGAGCGCGCGGATACCACTCCTATTCTCCGTGAAATGAACGCGTTTTGGCAGAAAGAAGGTTTAGACGCCATAGCTAATCGCATGTTTGGATTCATCCATGCGGACATCTTCGCCCGCGCAGGGTTGAGCAGAGGACATTGTGTTGCTTCGTGCATAAATCCAAGAGTTCCAGCGACCTGCCCCGCCGCATTTCTCGGCAAGAGCGGATCACTCTCTAGTGGTACCTGTTCAGTTCTTCGAGAGCAGGCGTGCATCTCAGCCTCCTGCTGTCTCTGTATGTCTTCACGGAGTGCCACAATCTTTCTGTAACAGATTTGTAATTTAGAAAAATCGTGTGCGATGTCAAAATGGCCGCGATCTCGCGCATATATCAGAGCTACACCAATCACCACAGCAAAAGGTTTGCCGTTCCGGCGACAAGTTTGCGATCTCTTCGTTTCACCCCGCGGGTGAGTCTTAGTTCGCTTTCGTGTGGCTAATTGTTCCGGATCAAAAAACAGTATGGAGAGTGAATATGCCTTGGAATAAGCTAGGAACCGCTGCGTTGGCTGGGGCAATTGCCGTCTGCTGTCTGGCAAATGCGGCAGCGCAGATCGCACAGTCATCTGCAAAATCTGAGTCAATCAGAAAGTTTACGTCCGGTCCGACTACGGGCGCCGTAGTGGCCTTCACGCCCGGCGTGATTTCCACGTATGCGGGCAATGGAACATTTGATTTCAGCGGGGATGGAGGCGCCGCAGTAGCGGCCGCGCTGGACGGTCCTGGTCCTTTAGCTACGGATGGGAGCGGAAACCTTTATATTGTCGACAATATACGCATTCGTAAGGTCACTCCCTCGGGAACGATTACGACGATCGCGGGTACCGGAACGGCCGGATATAGCGGCGACGGAGGACCTGCGACGGCAGCCCAACTCGACCGCCTTGGCGGCGGGATTGCCGTGGATGCGAGCGGCAATATCTATTTCACCCAATTTGAATGCATTCGAGTCATTAACAGTGCTGGAATCATCTCGACCTACGCAGGTGCAAATGCCACCCAAGGGTTTGCCGGAGATGGAGGTCCCGCGACGGCAGCTTTGCTTGACGGGCCTGCAGGTCTGGCCGTGGACGCGGCAGGCGATCTCTATGTTGCAGATCAGGGTAATAACCGCGTTCGCGAAATCACGACGAGCGGAATGATATCAACGGTGGTGGGTAGCGCCAATGCAGGATTTAGCGGCGATGGCGGGGATGCAACTGCAGCCGGGCTGCAGGGGCCTGCCGGAGTCGCTGTAGACGGAAGTGGAAATCTGTATATAGCCGACTACGGTAATAACAGGATCCGCAAGGTAAGTGGAGGCACTATAACAACCATCGCTGGCGATGGCACGCAGCAATCCAGTGGAGATGGAGGATTGTCTACTGCGGCCGAATTGAATCAGCCCATTAGTGTCGCAGTGGATGCTACCGGAGATCTGTACATTGCGGAATCCGGCAGCGGGCTGATACGCAAGGTTAATATTGCAGGCACCATTTATACCGTGGCGGGGAGTTCCAGGGGCTTCGGAGGCGATGGTGGTTCCGCTATTGCTGCCGAGTTGACCGGCCCATCGGCTGTGGCAGTGGATAGCTACGGAAATCTCTATATATCAGATCCGCCTACGAGCCGCGTGCGGCAGGTGAATGTTGCAACGGCTCCAATACTTACATTTGCGACAACGCAAACGGGTTCAACGAGCACGGATAGTCCACAACACATCATCGTGTCGAATGTTGGCAGCCAGTCCCTAGACATTTCAACCGTGGCGGTATCGAATAATTTCACCCAATCGAGCAGCAATTCGGGCACAGATTGTGTGGGCCCCCTTACGCTAACGGGAGGTAGCGACTGCATGCTATCGCTTTCGTTCAAGCCGGAGGAGAGCGGTGCGCCATTGCAAGGCGCGGTAACCTTGACGGATAATTCGCAAGGAAAAACCGATGCGACACAGTCGATCAGCCTGGCGGGAACTGGCACGCAGACCTTCACAAAACTGGTGATCAGCGGCCTACCGGGTTCAGCGATTGCAGGCGCGCAGAACGTTTTCACACTCATGGCAGAAGACGCCTCTGGAAATCCCGTGAACGCCTATGCGGATACGGTTTCGTTCCAGAGCAGCGATTCCATGGCCACCCTACCCGGTAGCTACACCTTTACGACTGCGGATGCGGGCAAGCATAGTTTCTCCGTTGCGTTTAATACCACAGGCTCGCAATTCATTTCCGTCAATGACGCCAAGGCCGGTGTCAGCGTGACGAGTTCTTCTGTCTCTGTTGCTCCCCCTGTTCCTGTAGTTAATCTGTCCGCTTCTCCTAACTCGGGAGTGACATCCGGCCAGACCGTCACGCTGACCGCAATGGAGACCCCGGCAGAACCGCATAGCCTCGGCTATAGCTGGACACTGACGGATGGCAGCGCCACTCTAGTCAAAGGAGCGCTATCCAATATAACGAATGGATACGTCTATACAACAGGACCTCTGTCCGCGGGAACGCATAACTTTACGGCGACATACATCAGCACAAACTCAGCGGTCTATCCGCCAGGAACGTCGAATACGGAGACGATTGTGGTTACCCCCGCAGCTTTGCCCACAGCCTCCACGCCCACATTCTCGCCTGTGGCAGGTTCCTATACAGGCACGCAGGCAGTGACAATCTTCGATACGACCAGTGGCGCTGCGATTTATTACACAACTGATGGAACGACTCCGACTCCGTCTTCGACCAAATACAGCGGCCCCATTACGGTTTCTTCATCCGAAACAATCGAAGCAATTGCCGTCGCGTCTGGATACACCAACAGTGCCGTAGCCACAGCGGCTTATACGATTACGAACTTCTCAATGAACACCAGTGCAACAACGCTATCCATTGCACAGGGGCAGTCGGGAAGTGTCACAATCACTCTTACGCCAACCAACGGGTTTAATCAGGCAGTTACATTTGCCTGTTCAGGCTTACCCTCGGGAGCGAATTGCTCATTCTCTCCTTCGAGCGTTACGCCGAACGGTGGCCTTGTCAAAACACAACTGACCATTACGACGACAGCTCCTTCTGCAGCATCGTTGCACAAGAACTCGGAGCCGAGAGGCTGGAAGGATGGAGCAGAGAGTGCAGTGTTGGCAGCTTTGTTCCTCGTGATTCCTCTTTCATGGCGCAGACGCTTCCAGAATGGCCTCACGGCTCTAATCGCCCTGGCGATCCTCTGCGCCGTAGGCATGGTAGGTTGTGGCGGCTCATCCAGCAATAGCAACAATCCTCCAAACGCAGGCACGCCTACCGGTATGACGCAGGTAACCGTAACTGCCACCAGTGGAAGTGGCGCAAGCGCTGTGCAGAACTCGATCCCCTTGTCGCTTACTATTACGAATTAAGTCCGCAGTATCCAAAGTTGGTTTCGCACTGCTATTGCAGGATGTCTTTATTGGCATTCCGCAATAGCAGTGCGGCATTTCGGAATGGAAAAGTTACCCGAAAGAATAGCACCGATGTATAAAATTAAGACTTGAATGCGAGCGATTCGTCAATACAAGAACGGAATTAATCTCTGGTGGGCAACGGCGACGTATTGGATGGCCCTGTTCGCCGTTCCGTTGCTTGCCCAGCGCTATCCGATTCTTCCTGTCTCTGATTCTCCAAAACAAATATCTACCCTGTTTGAGGACAGCCAATGGCGAATGTGGCTGGGAACGCAACATGGTCTGTATCTATTTGATGGCTCGCGTTTCTATTCCATGGCGGAAATTGGGTTTCCGGATGAACCGGTGGTGGGCATTGCCGAGGACGGTGATGGCGGTATCTGGGTAACGACACGAAATGGAATTCCCTCTGTGGGTGCTCCGCCGGGCGAACGCGTAGCTGGTGGTTTGTATCGGTTGCATAGGGGGCACGTTGAACAACTGATGAATAGTTCTACCTTGCGGGTGGAGCAAGCTGGTCCCGGAGTAATGCTGGTAACAAAGACCACCGATTATCAATTTGAGTACAACGATCTGTATCTCTTCCGCAAAGAAGGCAATGCGTGGCAACCGGAACTGATTCTGCAGCACGAAGCAGGACGAATGAGAACGGACCATAGCGGAAATGTACTGTTCCCTTGCCCCCCAGGATGGTGTGAGTTCAGCCGACAACAGATACGTCAATGGCCACGAGGGGGTGTGCAGCCTATAACGCATGCTGTGAAGAGCAATGGGCATGCATTGCAGGCAGTGCTTCGTGACCGGTTCGGATGTGTATGGGCATTGAATGATTCGGAGGTCTTTAATGGTTGCGCTGGTAATGGCCCGCTTAAGCGGTTTGATGCGTGGGACGGCCCTAGTGGGTACACGCTCGATGAGGGGCCGGATGGACGCGTGCTTGCCATTCATGGCTCCGTGCTTGCGTATGGACGGCCAGATGCATTTTCCGAGGCCAGATTCGAAAACAACATTCCCGACGGAATGGCGACGGCCTTAGTCGCTCATGATGGAACCATCTGGATTGCCACCAACAATAATGGTCTGTATCGCTTTGCATATCCGTTTCAACTGGAGTACTGGAACCAGAATGACGGTATCAATGGAGCGCAGAGTCTGGCGCGCGTACAGGGGCGAATGCTTGCAGGCAATGATGGTATCTTCGAGCTGGATAATGCAAGGCGTAGATGGAATTTGATCCCGGGTACGCAAACACTGCATGCGGTGGATGCAATCATGCCGGAGCCGGACGGCACATTCTATGCTGCAGGATTCGGTCCCGCGATCAGCCATGTGGCATTGGATGGAAGGATTCTGGCGCGTTCAACAGTGGATGCGTTTGGTATGTCCTTGGCCAGAGATGGCGATGGAAAGCTTTGGCTTGGCGGAAGCAAAGGAATTTCGCGAGTACAAGTATTTGGAAATGAATTGCAGCTTGTGCCGGAGGTGCCAAATGGGCAAGGCACAGTCATGCGTTATGATCGGGCACGGAAGACGCTGTGGGCTTACAGCTATGAAACGATTGTTTCGCACGAGGACGGGCAAGGGAAAAAGGACGAATGGCGGCGCATTGACCGGACGGACCGGCTACCGAATTTACTTGGCGTCGATCTGGCAATTGCTCCAAATGGAGATTTGTGGACGGCATTCTTGAATGCTTCCCGGTATGGCTGGGTAGCCAATCCGCTTCGGAAGCCGGGAGAGCCTTTCAAGGTGACAATCTTCAATACGGGCGGTGGCGTTACCAAGTCCCCCGTCAACGTAATCGAAGCAGACAGGAATGGACGTATTTGGCGCGGCACTGCGACTTCCAGCATATATGTGGCCAACGGTGAAGAGGCACAGAATGGAGCTTGGCTTGAGTTGCAAGCTACCGATGGATTACCGGAACAGGGCGTTGCACGATTTTCATTTTTCAGTGATGCAGATGGCTCGATCTGGTACGACACAGGCAAATCAATTACTCACTTCCATCCTTCAATCGATTTTGTGACACGTCTGCCTGTGCCGCGAATTTTTCTGGCAGGTTATTCGGTGGGTGTGCGAAAGGCGCAATATAGCGAGGAGCTTACGGATTTTCCACACGGGGAAGATCTGGTGGCGCATATCGGCTCACTTCAATTTGATCGCCGCGATGCCTTCCAGTTCCGCTGGCGTATATTGCCTGAGCAGAGTGCATGGCAATCGGGGAATAGCTTCGATTTGCCGCTCGGTAAGCTCGGATGGGGTTCACATAAACTTCAGGTTCAGGCTCGCATGGCGATTGGTTCCACGGCCAGCGCATGGTCCGGCATTGAGGAACAGAGCTTCACTCTGTTGAAACCGTTGTGGCTGTCGTGGTTTGCGCTTGATAGTTATGCGTTGTGCCTGGGTACACTACTTCTCAGCGGATTTCATTGGCGGAAAAAACTCAAGGAACGGGAGCGTAAGATGCTGCCCGAGTTGGCAGAGTGGAGGCTGGAAGCGCTTTCTCCGGAATTACACCAACTCAAGGGCAAACTGCTCGACGGACGATTCTACTCGGGTAAGCTGATTGCCCGCGGGGGATTTGCCAACATTCTGGAAGGGCGCGACATGCAGCACGGTGGCAGACCATGCGCCATCAAGATTTTTCGCAACGAGTTGCTTGAGAAAGACTGGCTGGAAAAGCGCTTTTATCAAGAAGTAGCAGCCCTGGAACGAGTGGACCATCCAAATGTAGTGCATATCTATGGAAGCGGTAGGTTGCAGGGCGGAGCGCTTTATCTGGCAATGGAGTTCATTGCAGGGCAGACGATGCGGTTCCACCTTGAGACTGGTCAACTCGAGCTGCACCTCATTCCTAGATATTTGCGTCAGGTTGGCAGGGCGCTGGCGGCGATTCATAATTCCGGAATCTGCCACCGTGATCTCAAGCCCGAAAACCTGATGATTCGAGAAGACGGCATTCCCGGCTGCGAACTGGTTCTGATCGACTTTTCTATTGCGATTGTGAAGGACCCGGATGAGACGATGCATGGTCTCTCGCGCGCTGCAGGCACATTGCTCTATATGGCCCCGGAACAGGCAATCGGCTACGCAAATAGCTCTACAGATATTTACAGTCTTGCAAAGATACTGGTGGAGATGTTGACTGGGCAAAGGCTTTCGGTTTTATTGCCGGATGCAGCAATGGATCTACCTCTCCGCGTGCAGGAATTGCTCAGAAGTCTGCCAATTTTCCTGTCGGATGAGAGCATCCTGACCATCAGTGCAGCACTTGAATTTGATCCAGCTCGGCGTCCCTCAGATGCTCATGCTTTTGCTTCGGGGATCGCGGACGATTTGGAAAAACAGTATGAGAATATTCAAATGTAAATTTATATGGTCATAGCCGTGCCGCTCTTTTCAATTACAAAAATATGAAGCGTGATGTCGGAAAGCTCCGCAATCTACGCATATAGAGACAGATGCTCATGCCTCTAAATATGCAATCAGGTTCCAAGGAGCAGATATGCGTTTTCCCAGAAAGACTTTTGCTTTTGTACTTAGCCTGGTTTTCTTTGTGATTCCAGTATGTGCACAGCAGTCCGCTCCGGCAGGAGCGTTGACCAATAATGACATCTTCGCAATGGCGGCTGCAGGTTTATCCGATTCTGTCATTCTTATGAAGATTCGACAGGCACCATCGGGGAGCTTTGATACTTCTGTGGCCGCACTGAAGTCCCTTAAGGCTGCAGGGGTGTCGAATGCGGTGATCACAGCGATGATTGATCCTACGTCAGCTCCGCTTGCACCCGCACCTGCAACCGGCCCAGCTACCCCCACGAATCCGGATGATCCGGTCGTGCCACACGATCCGGGAGTGTATGTCTTGCTCAAAGGACAGGATGGCAAGGAGCATCTGACAAGGCTGGAACGCGAGATGCCTTCCTCAAGGTCAGGTTCAAATTTTTCATTGATAACAGCTTCGCATCTCGTGCAGGAATTAAATCATGCGAATGCAAATGTTCAAATCAACAATACGAAACCAGTCTTTTATGTCTATTTGATGCCGGATCAGGAGATACGCGATATGGGGTTAGTGACGATGAAGGTTAAGAAGGACGAACGCGTCGCTGATCTCGGTAGGGTCGGTATCTTCACCAACCACGCATCCGCCGGCGTAAATCCGGAAAACCAGCAAGGATATAGTGCTGAACAGATTGCGCAGGGCATTTATCGGATTGTTCTTAAAGAGCCACTGTCTCCAGGGGAATATGGCTTCCAACAAACAGTCACTGCAGTACGAAAGACAGGTGGGCTGTCCGTTTTTTATTCATTCGGTGTACGGCCATCAGCATGAATCACTCATAGCCTGTCTTTGAGCCAGTTCTGTCCTTTTTTCCAGCGACTTCTGACTTGCCGCTCCGTCAGACCGGTGAACTCGGTGATCTCCTGAATGGAGAAACCGGTGAAGTAGTGCATGTCCACAACGCGGGCAACTTGTGGATCCGCTTCGTCGAGTTTCTCCATCAGTATCCCGATCTTCACAATGTTTCCAGGGCTCGAAACAGTTGGCGCAGGATAATTGTCGTTCTCGGTAAGCGAGAACACGACTGCCCCTGAGCCATGTATGGCGGCGTTACGGCGGCGTGCTAGATCAATGAGTACACGACGCATGGCAAGAGCAGCAATAGCATAAAAGTGGTTGCGGTTGTTGACCTTCCAGTTGCCTTTATGCAGACTGCGCAGCCATGCCTCATTGATAAGTTCGGTTGGAGAGAAATCTGGCATGTTGTGTTCGCGGCGCAAAGCACTCACCGCAACCTGATGAAGCTTCGGCAGCACCTGACGAAGAACTGCCTCCGCTATGTCCTGCTCCTTACCGGAGTAGCGTCGAAGCTGCTGAGTAAGACTTATTTCTTTGGCCTGTTCCATTTTTGGCTAGGGGAATGTGCTTTAGACTGCAAATACTATAAATCATGCAGATGCGCCACTCCTCCATTCCGAGAGGGCGCTGCATGTTTCCGTGGCCTGCCCGAGATTCTATGGCAGGGAAGTCACGGGGGTGCGATGAAGGCGTTATTGGGCAAACGAGCGATTCGAAGGCAAATAGACGATTGAGGTGCATGCCCGCCCTGACAAGTTGGGCTTTTCCAGGAGGAATATACGTACAATACGCGTACACCATAGGGCCGAAAACAGCCCAAACCATCCTATGCCATCCCAATTCCGAATTGGGCTAAGGGGCGTATCTTCGGCCCTATCCGCGGATTCCAAACCAGTTCGTTACTTCGGTAGGAGGCTCAGAAACCGAAAAACAAATTAAATGGTATCGGTCACTGTTGATCGGATTCTCATTTGGATTATGAGCGACGTAAAAATCGTATTATCAACGAGTTAGGAGTAAGTGTCGTCTGACGGCCGTCTGTACAAAGGTTGTTTTCGGGCCGACGATGTCAGAGTGAACGAAGTCATCGAGAGTGTGGCTGAACCGGAAGCGCAGAAGCGCATCCATCGCAGTGCGGAGGAGAAGCGTCGTATTGTTGAAGCGACGTTTGCGCCTGGGACATCGATTGCCCGCGTAGCACGCGAGCACGGCGTGAACTCGAACCAGGTGTTTCAGTGTGGCGCTATGAGTATCGCAAGGGGACTCTTGGCGGTCGTTCGAAGCCTGCTGCGAAGCTGTTGCCTGTTGTTGTAACAGAGCCTGAAGTGGCCAGCTCTGTTCCTGCAGTTGCGCCTCAGTCGAACAGCAGCGGCACGATCCGTGTAGAGTTTCCTGGCGGAGTTTTTGTACACCTTGGGCGCAATGCTGATCTGCATCGCTCAGATGGATCAGGAATCGATTGTCGCCTATCCGCCAGCACATGCATGCTTTCGCTCGGTAGCGCATCCCATCTTCATGATGGAGCAGGAGCATGAGTCAGCCAATCGAATCATGGCTGAACTCCACTCTCTTACCGAGGGCTTTGCGACACCAGATTGGGCATGCGCCACTCACATCGCATTCTTTGCAGGCTTGAGCGAATTTGAAGCCGACCTCAAGCAGCATGTGCATTTAGAAAACGATGTGCTCTTTCCGAGGGCAATGAAGCTGGAAGCTGAACTGAACAATAGGGGATGAGCGATGTCCACGATTCTTCAAATCGAGTCTCACAACGATCTCATCGCGCGCGAACACCAGAAGAGTCTCACGCTCCGTGCCTGGATACTGAGTGGTCTGTTCTTTATGGCGCTGCCGGGAACATTGCTTGGTTTCTCGAACTTGATGGCGATCAGCACCAACCATGGACTTGGGGCTTTGCCGGCCGCATGGATGGAACGCCATGGCCACGCGCAGATGTTCGGCTGGATCGGCAGCTTCATCCTGGGGATTGGTTTCTACTCGCAAACGGCGCGGGGCCGATCTGCGATGAGACTGCCGCTGTTGTGCTTCGCGTTGTGGACACCGGGCGTCGAAATGCGCTGGTCTGCCAACATCTACGGCTGGCATTGGCGAACTCTCTTACCGGTCTCGGCTGGATTTG